>JBOHCG010000091.1:0-18177 GCA_050698735.1 Streptosporangiaceae bacterium
GACGGCTGGCGGCAGGCGCTTGTCCGTGCCGGGCTGCGGCAGCCCGCCGTCCTGGTCGGCGACTGGTCGGCCGCCTCGGGTTACCAGCTGGGGTGCCGGCTGGCTTCGGATCCCGCGGTGACGGCCGCCTTCTGCGCCAACGACACGATGGCGCTCGGCGTCATGCGGGCGCTGGCAGAGCGCGGGCTGCGGGTCCCCGGCGACGTGAGCATCGTCGGCTTCGACGACGTGCCGGAGGCGGGCTATTACCTGCCGCCGCTCACCACCGTGAGACAGGACTTCGGCGAGGTCGGCCGGCGCGCGCTCAGCACCTTGATCGACCGGATGTCCAACGCGATCGCGCCGGGCCTGCGGGTCCGGGTGGCGCCGGAGCTTGTCGTGCGGGCCAGCGTTGCCCCGCCGCGCGGCCGCTGAGGGATCCTTAGCGCCCAGGTGGGGGCCGACGGTTGAGCGTCGGCGGGACAGGCAAGAATGCAGTCGGAGGAACGTACGGTAAGGCGGGCAAATGGATGTTAGCGCTAACAAAAGTGTCAGCGGGGAAGCTTTCGGCGGCGGGCGTGGGGGCGGCGACGGGGACGCTTCTGGCGGCGGGAGAGATGCTTTGGTGACCGGCGGGAGGGGCGCCTGGTGAACGGCGGGGATGCTTTTGTGGTCGGGGTGGACTTCGGGACGCTGTCGGCACGGGCGCTGGTGGTGCGGGTTGGCGACGGGACGGAGGCGGGCACCGCGGTCAGCGAGTACGCGCACGGGGTGATCGACAGGGAGCTGCCCGGTCACGGAGAGCTTCCGCCGGACTGGGCGCTGCAGGACCCCGGCGACTACATCGAGGCGCTGCGCGCGGCCGTGCCCGCCGCCATCAGGGACGCGGGCATCGACCCGGAGCAGGTCATCGGCATCGCCACCGACTTCACCGCCTCGACGTGCATGCCGACGCTCGCCGACGGGACCCCGCTCTGCCAGCTGCCGGGGCTGGCGGCGCGCCCGCACGCCTACCCCAAGCTGTGGAAGCACCACGCCGCCCAGGCCCACGCGGACCGGATCAACGCGGTCGCGCACGAGCGCGGGGAGAAGTGGATCAACCGGTACGGCGGGAAGATCTCCTCGGAATGGCAGTTCGCCAAGGCGCTGCAGGTGCTGGACGAGGACGTCGAGATGTACCGGCGCGCCGACCGGTGGATCGAGGCCGCCGACTGGATCATCTGGCAGCTGGCCGGGACCGAGACGAGGAACGCCTGCACGGCCGGGTACAAGGGCATCTTCCAGGACGGCAGCTACCCATCCCGCGAGTACCTGGCCGCGCTCGACGAGCGGTTCGCCGGCTTCGCCGACGCCAAGCTGGACCATCCGATCTCGCCGCTCGGCGCGCGGGCCGGATCGCTGACGCCGGCCGCGGCCGCGCTGACCGGGCTGCCCGAGGGGATCGCGGTCGCCGTCGGCAACGTGGACGCGCACGTCACCGTGCCCGCGGCGGGCCCGGTCGTGCCTGGCAAGATGGTCCTGATCATGGGCACCTCCACCTGCCACGTCATGAACGGCACGGACCTGTCGGAGGTACCCGGCATGTGCGGCGTGGTCGATGGGGGCATCGTGGCCGGGCTGTGGGGATACGAGGCGGGGCAGAGCGGGGTGGGTGACATCTTCGCCTGGTTCGCCCGCAACGGGGTGCCAGGCGAGTTCGCCGAGGAGGCGCGACGGCGCGGCGTCTCGCTGCCCGCGCTGCTTGACGAGAAGGCGGCCGCCGAGCCGGCCGGCGCGAGCGGGCTGATCGCGCTCGACTGGGAGGGCGGCAACCGCTCGGTGCTCGTCGATGGCCGGCTGTCCGGCGTGATCGTCGGCATGACGCTCGCGACCACCGCGCCGGAGATCTACCGGGCGCTGATCGAGGCGACCGCGTTCGGCACCAGGTTGATCATCGACACGTTCTGCGCGTCCGGCGTTCCGGTTACCGAGCTCGTAGTGGCCGGCGGCCTGATCAAGAGCGCCCCGATCATGCAGATCTACGCCGACGTGACCCGCCGCCCGCTGCACATGATCGGGTCGGACCAGGGGCCGGCCCTGGGTTCGGCCATCCACGCGGCGGTCGCGGCCGGCGCCTACCCGGACGTGCCAGAGGCGGCGGCCGCGATGGGCCGGATCGACCGGGACGTCTACCGTCCTGACGCGGCCCGCGCGGACGTCTACGACGAGCTGTACGCGGAGTACGCGGCGCTGCACGATTATTTCGGCCGCGGCGGCAACCCGGTCATGTACCGGCTTCGCGCGATCCGCGATCGCGCCTATTTCAGCAGAACGGGCGGTGGTTCATGAGTCAGGACATGTGCTGCAGTCGCGAGGGGCGGACCCGATGAGCGCCGCGGAAGACGCCGAGATCACCGCGCTGCGGGTGACCGTCTGCGCGCTGCACGGCGAACTCGTGCGCAACAACCTGGTGGCCTGGACCTCAGGCAACGTGTCAGCGCGGGTTCCGGGCTCAGAGCTGATGGTGATCAAGCCGAGCGGCGTGTCCTACGACGGCCTGACGCCCGAGTCGATGGTGGTCTGCGACCTGTACGGCAAGCCGGTCCGCGCGGACGGGCTGACCCCCTCAAGCGATACCGCCACGCACGCCTATATCTACCGGCACATGCCGCTGGTCGGCGGGGTCGTGCACACCCACTCCACGTACGCGACCGCCTGGGCGGCGCGCGGCGAGGCCATCCCCTGCGTGATCACGGCGATGGCCGACGAATTCGGCGGCGAGGTCCCGGTCGGGCCGTTCGCGCTGATCGGGAGCGACGAGATCGGCCGCGGCGTGGTGGCGACGCTGGCCGGGCACCGCTCCCCCGCCGTGCTGATGCGCAGCCACGGCGTGTTCACCATCGGCGGCACCGCGCGCGACGCGGTGAAGGCCGCCGTGATGTGCGAGGACGTGGCGCGCACCGTCCATCTGGCCCGCGCGTACGGCGAGCTCACGCCGCTGCCCGCGGACACGGTGGACGCGTTGCACGCTCGCTACAAGAACCACTACGGGCAGCGTTGACCGCGGCTTGCGATAAGACACCGGAGGAGAACCCATGACCGATCTGAACGGGCGAAAGCCGCGCATCGGAATCCTTGGGATCATGCAGGACCTGTACGACGAGATGATTCCCGGGATCGCGCAGCGGCAGGAGGGGTACGCCGCCGAACTCGCCGCGCACCTGTCGGACATCGGTGAGTTCATCCCGAGCAAGGCCATCAAGTACCGCGAGGACGCCGAGCGCGCGATGCGCGAGTTCGAGGACGCCGACCTGGACGGCGTGCTCGTGGTGATGCTCACCTACGGCCCGGCGATGCGGGTGGCGCGGCTGCTTTCGGAGTCGCGGCTGCCGATCTGCCTGGCCAACATCCAGCCGGAGCCGGACGTGACGCCGGCCTGGGACATGGCGGACATGACCTACAACCAGGGCGTGCACGGCGCGCAGGACACCGCGAACGCCATGGTCCGCGCGGGCAAGGCGTTCGCGGTCATCACCGACGACTGGCACGCCTCCTCGTTCCGCGAGTCGGTGAACCGCTGGGCCCGCGCGGCGGCCGCGACCACCGCGTGGAAGCGCCTCAAGGTGGCGATCTTCGGCTACGCGATGAACGAGATGGGCGACATCCGCGTGGACGAGTCCGCGCTGGTCAGGTCGCTCGGCCCGGAGATCATCGCGGTCGCGCAGGGCGACCTGTGGCGGGGCACGGAGGAGGCCGACCCCGAGGCGGTCGCGTCGGTCATGGAGTTCGAGGACAAGAACTTCGAGGTCGACCCCCGGCTGTCTTCGCAGGAGCGGACCGATCACGCCAGCATGCAGGTGGCGATAGAGAAGATCCTCCGCGACCGCGGGTTCGGCGCGTACACCGCGCACTTCGACGCGATCGGCGAGGACGGCAGGTTCCACCGGCTGCCGCTGGCCGCGGCCTCGTCCCTGATGGCCAAGGGCTTCGGCTACGCCGCCGAGGGCGACGTGCTGACCGCCTGCCTGGTTTATGCCGGGCACGTGCTGATCGGCGACGCGCACTTCACCGAGATGTACGCGATGGACTTCCCCTCGGACTCGGTGCTGATGAGCCACATGGGCGAGGGCAACTGGAAGATCGCGCGCAGCGACCGGCCGGTGCGGCTGATCAAGCGGCCGCTTGGCATCGGGCGGCTCGAGGACCCGCCGACGTTCCTGTTCCAGTACCAGCCGGGGCCCGCCACGCTGGCCACGCTGGTCTCGCTGGAGGCAGAGCGCTTCCGGCTGGTCGTGGCCGAGGGTGAGAACCTCGACAGCCAGGAACTGCCCGCGCTGGAGATGCCGTACGGGCAGTTCCGGCCGGCGTCGGGCGTGCGCGCCTGCCTGGACGGGTGGCTGTCGGCCGGAGGGCCGCACCACGAGGTCATGAACCTCGGCCACCACGCCGCCGACTGGAAGGCCTTCTGCCGCCTCACCGGCATCGAGTTCGTCCAGGTGTGAGGTCCACGTGCGATCGCGCCGCGGTTGCCCACGCTGGGTGGTGCGTGTGCGCCGTCAAACTTGCGACCACAGCGGGCGAGCGACTGGAGCGGGGTGAGATACCACGGCTCGTTCGGCATAAATAAAGAACTGGGGCGCGGGCGGGGAGCTGGGCAGCTTCCAGGGATTTGGGTTACTGGCCGGTTACCTGGCGCCAGTTGGGGACGGAGGGTTTCCTTTTCGCGGCGGGGCCTTGGCCGAAGAGCTTGAGGATGTTGGCGGTTATGCGCTGGACCATGGTCGACTCGCAGACGCCGCCTGGGTGGCAGCCGGAGTGGCCGGCTAGGGCGGGGATCCAGTTGTTGGTGCCGGTGTCCAGGACGCCGGCGCCGGTGGCGGCGTTGGTGTAGTAGGTCATGTCGGAAAACCAGGGGGCCATGTTGTGCTGGCCCTCGGTTCCGGCGATCGGCGAGTGGCCGAAGATCTGGTCGTTGGCGGGCTGGCCGTCGGCCGCGGCGAACTGGTCGACGTCGGAGGCGACCACGCCGGGCACCACCTCGCCGTTGCGCAGGCCGGTGCCGGCGAATATCCAGGCCCTCGCGTCGGACACGGTGAAGCCCGTGTGCAGGCCCGGCTCGAGGAAGCCGGAGTAGGTGTCGCCGACGAACTCGTACTCGGGCCAGTTGGACGGGGGGTTGGACCACTCGTTGCCGGTGACCTGCATCGGGTTGCCGTGGCCGTCGAGCGGGTCGGCGGCGGAGTCGCGGTAGTCGACTAGCTCGCGGTCCGGGCCGAGCGGGGAGGCCTGCGTCCTGACGTGCCGGAGCACCGGGCTGGCGGCGAAGAAGACGATGTTCATGCCCTTGCCGTAGGCCTTGACGGCGGCCTCGCGCTCGCCGTAGGACCAGCACTCGTCGTGGCCGAGGGACAGCAGCACCTTGTGCCTGAGCAGGTAGCCGGGGTCCTGCTGGACGGTCAGGTCGGTGGCGTAGGTGACGTCGAGGCCGTGCTGTTCGGCCCAGCGGACCAGGGGATACTCAAGGGTCAGGAAGTTGCCCGAGCCGTCTTCCGCGGCGTAGGGGCGGTCATAGGAAACCACGCGGGAGCGCGAGCACAGCGGGTAGACGTCCGCCGGGCAGGCGCCGAGGCCCTGGTAGTAGTCGTAGCCGCCGTAGTAGTTCCAGGCCTGCCAGGTGAACACGTCGTTCTTGATCACGTAGGTGGCGGTGCTCGCCGGATCCCAGATCGTCAGCGGCACGTAGCTCTGCCGGTTGCCTGGACCTTCCAGCTTGATCAGGTAGTCGCCCTGGACGAAGGCCGGCGTCACGGTGAAGGCCAGCGACGGGGTCCAGTTGTCGCAGGCGACCATGTTGATGCCGGGGGTGACCGGGCAGGCGGGCTGGTTCTTGCCTTCGATGATTGCCGAGGCCCAGATCAGGCGGGCGCCCTTGCCGTGGTAGTAGCCCATCCGGAAGGCCTGCGCGCGGAAGCTGGGTCCCGTGGTGCTGACGTACAGGGTGACCCGCTGGCCCTGCCTGGCGTAGACCTGGCTGGCGAAGCCGTCGATGCCGCCGTGCTTGCCGTGGATCTCCCAGGCGGTGGTGCCCGGCTTGTCGTTCTCCTCGATCACCCAGCGGGCCTGCGTGCCGTCCGGGCCCTGGAAGGTCGCCGGGCCGCCGGCGCTGGCTGTCGGGCTGGCGCCCGGCGGGGTCGCGGCGGGGCTCGGGCTCGGGCTCGGGCTCGTGCCGTCCGGCTTGTGCAGCCGGGATTCGAGGCCAACGATGGCGAGGACGACGACTGCCGCCGCGATCACTACTCCGGGGATGGCGACCTTGTTCGGCAACATGTAACCTCCAGGCCCCCGCGGAACAATCTACGGGCAATGACATATCCACGCTCGCGGACCGGGGGTCGCTGGCCGATAACGGCGTCGAAACATCTTAGCCACAGCTACTTGACCGACGCCCGGCAGCGGACTTAGCGTCTAGAGCGAACGTTCGCCCATGTGCAGTTGGCGGCAGTGCAGTCGGTGGCGGTGGCGAGCCGGAAGGAACGGATGCGATGGCCCGGCGGCGGTATGTGTCGATCAAGGAGGTCGCGGCGCATGCCGGGGTCAGCTTCCAGACCGCCAGCAAGGTCCTGAACGGCGGCGACGTTCGGGTGTCCGCGGAGACCGCGGTGCGGATCATGGCCGCGGCCAGCGAACTCGGGTACCGGCCGAACACGATCGCGCGGAGCCTCGTGCAGCGTGCCACCGCGACGATCGGGCTGGTCGCGAGCGACGCGACCGACGTCGCCATCGCGCAGGCGTCCGTGGCGGCCGAGCAGGCGGCGCGGGCGAACGGGCATTCCGTCCTGGTCGGGCACCTGGCCGTGGGCGGCGCTGACGGGGCCGATATCGTGCGGACGCTGATCGAGCGCCGGGTGGACGGCATCATCGCCGCCGCGCCGGAGGTGGAGGAGGACACCGAGGTCGCCGAACTGCTCCGGCGGTACGTGCCGTCGGTCAGCCTGCAGGCCGTGCCGGGCGGCGGCGTCCCGATGGTGGGGTCCAATCACAGGGACACCGGGCGGCTGGCCGTCGAGCACCTGGTCTGGCTCGGGCATACCGGCATCGGCACGGTCACCGGGCTGTTCAGGCGGCGGGTCACCCGGAGCCGGCTGCACGGCTACGAGGACGCGCTGCGGGCCGCGGGCCTGGAGCCGAGCGAGGACCTGGTGTCCGAGGGCGACTGGACGCCGCGCGGCGGCGCGGCCGCGACCAGGCTGCTGCTCGAACGCTCGCCCGGAATCACCGCAATCTTCGTGCACAGCGACATGATGGCGATCGGGGTGCTGAGCACGCTGTGGCGCACGGGACGCAGAGTGCCTGCCGATGTGGCCGTTGTGAGCTGTGACGATATACCGTTCGCCGAGTACCTGACGCCGCCGCTGACCACCGTGCGGGTGCCGCTGGCCGAGACCGGGCGGCAGGCGGTGGAACTGCTGCTGCGCAGCATCGCGGGCGAGCCGCTGCCGGAGCGGACGCCACTGCTGCCGGTGGAGCTCATCGTCCGCGATTCCTGCGGGGCGTCGCAGGCGGGCTCGATCGGCTCGAGGAAGGAGTCCACGTGACCCGGGTCGCCATTGACCCCGCCCGGCAGGTCGGACGGCTCGACCGGAAGGTGTTCGGCGGGTTCGTCGAGCACCTCGGGCGGTGCATCTATGGCGGACTGTATGACGAGGGTTCACCGCTCAGCGACGACCGCGGCTTCCGCAAGGACGTGCTGGGACTGCTGCGTGAACTGCGGCTCGGCGTGCTGCGGTGGCCGGGCGGGAACTTCGTCAGCAACTACCACTGGGCCGACGGCGTCGGCCCAGTGGACGGCAGGCCGCGCCGTCCCGAGCTGGCCTGGGGCGGCGAGGAGTCCAACAGGTTCGGCACCGAGGAGTACCTGGCCTACTGCGCCGAGCTCGGCACCGAGCCGTACATCTGCCTGAACATGGGCACCGGGACGCTGGATGAGGCGCTGGCCTGGGTCGAGTACTGCAACTCGGCGGGCAACACCTACTGGGCGAACCGGCGGCGGGCAAACGGCAGGGACGAGCCGTACCGGGTCGCCTACTGGGGCCTGGGCAACGAGATGTACGGCGACTGGCAGGTGGGCGCGGTCTCGGCCGAGGAGTACGTGCGCCAGGCGACCAGGTGGGCCCGCGCGATCCGGATGCTCGACCCGCGGGCCCGGCTTGTGTCCTGCGGGATGAACGGCTGGAACGAGTGGGACCAGGTGGTCATCGACGGCATGGCCTCGCTGGTGGACTACCACTCGCTGCACATCTACACCGGCAGCGACGACTACTGGACCAGCGTGCTGCAGCCGCACCAGGCCGAGCGCGCGATCCGGTGTGCGAGGGCGCTGCTGCATCGGGCGGCCTACCGGCAGAAACTCGCCGCGCCGCCCCGGATCGCCTACGACGAGTGGAACGTCTGGTACCGGCAGATGACAGGCGCGCTCGAGGAGCGCTACACCTTCACCGACGCGCTGGCCGTCGGTACCTACCTGAACATATTCACCAGGAACTGCGACTGGGTCCGGATGGCGAACCTGGCCCAGATGGTGAACGCGATCGCGCCCATCGTCACCAGCGGCGAGGTCGCGGCCGTGCAGCCGATCTGGTACCCGGTGCTGCTGCACAGCCAGGCCGCGCTTGACGTGGCCGTGGATGTGTTCGTGGACGGGCCGGTGGTAAGCCCGGAGCTGCCGGCCGGGGCGAGCCGGTGGCCGTTCCGGGTGGCCGACCTGGGACCGTTCAGCGTGATCGATGCCGCCGCGACCGTTAGCGCCCCAGATGTTAACGCTAACAACAGGCGGGTAGCGATGACGCTGGTCAACCGCAGCCCTGAGGAGCCTGAGATGGCAGAGGTGGTGCTGCGTGACCATGTGTTCGAAGGGCCCGCCGTGATCAGGACGGTTACCGCCGCCCGGACCGGTGAGGCCCGGACCCTGCCGGACGTGGAGCCGACACAGCTGGAGGAGGGATCGGAAAACACCAGGAACGGGATGGTCGCCGTGCGGCTGCCACCCCGGTCGTTCACCGTTATCGAGGCCGCGATGACCAGCAGGTAGGCGCCGGAAGGTCATCTTCGCCGCACGCCGCGACGACCGGGGGACAGCGGCAACCGCAGAAAACACGGCAACACCGAACATAGGAGTTTAGCCACAATGTCGTCGAGAAAGCGATTCCCTGCGCTGGCCAGACGGCCCGCGCATGTGTCCGCCGCGGTGGCCGGAGCCGCCGCCATCTCGCTCCTTGCCGCGTGCAGCAGCAGCGGGAGCTCGTCACCGGCCGCGGCCGGGTCGAGCAGCACCGCGACCACGAGCGCGAGCGCGAGTGCCAGCGCGAGCCCGACCGTCACCGTGGTAGCGGGCGGTTCCTGCAACCCGAACGCCGTCAAGATCACCTTCTGGGCGTGGGTGCCTGGGATGGGTCGGGCGGTCACCGAGTTCAACAAGACGCACCCTGGGATATGTGTGACCCAGGAGGATGTCGGCGCCGGTGATCCGGAGTACGTGGCGATCACGAACGCGCTGAAGGCCGGGTCGGGCGCGCCGGACGTGGCCGAGGTGGAGTTCGACGAGCTGCCCTCGTTCGAGGTGACCCACAACGTGGACAACCTCGTGCCTTACGGCGCGAACAACTACAAGAGCGACTTCACGACCTGGGCATGGGACGAGGTCAGCCAGGGCTCGGCGGTCTACGCGATGCCCGGCGACTCCGGCCCGGTCGCGTTCTACTACAACACCGACGAGTTGGCCAAGTACCACCTCACCCCGCCCACGACCTGGGCGCAGTTCACCACCGAGGCGGCGACGCTGCACAAGGACGACCCGGGCGCCTACCTGACGAACTTCTCGGCCATCGACCTGCAGTGGGTAATGAGCCTTATGGCGCAGGACAACGCCTGGCCGTTCGTCTACACCGGCGGCAGCAACGTCACCATCAACTGGACGGGCTCGGCGCAGATGGCCTTCGCCGCCTACTGGCAGAAGCTGCTGGCCGCGCACGACGTCAACGCGACGACGGACGTGTCCGCCACGTCCTTCGCCGA
Source organism: Streptosporangiaceae bacterium (assembly GCA_050698735.1). Classification (GTDB taxonomy): domain Bacteria; phylum Actinomycetota; class Actinomycetes; order Streptosporangiales; family Streptosporangiaceae; genus Palsa-504. The sequence goes on from JBOHCG010000091.1 coordinate 10,030, forward strand.
CCTTGACAAGGGCATCGACGCGAGCTGGATCAGCTCCGCCTGGGGTCCGTCGTACTTCGCGCCGGACGCAAAGGCGTCGATCGGCGACTGGCGGGCGACCGCGCTGCCGCAGTGGACCGCGGGCGCCGACGTGGCGGCGAACTGGGGCGGCTCGACCTACCCGGTCTTCTCGCAGAGCAAGCACCCGGCGCAGGCCGCGGAGTTCGCCGAGTGGCTGAACGGCACGGCCGCCTCGTGGAACATCACGAAGACGGCACCGTCCTCGCTGTTCCCGACCTTCCTGCCGCTGCTCAACGAGCCGTCGTTCAAGGACACCACGGTGGCGCTTTCCGGCTCCTCGACGCCGGACGCGGCGTTCTCCGCGGCGGCCAGCGACATCAAGGGCGTGGAATGGCCGCCGTTCATGACCGAGGCGCTGACCGAGTCGGCCACCGTCTTCGCCGGCGTGATGAACGGGAAGGAGACGCTGCAGGCCGCCTTCCAGGACTTCCAGAACGTCCTGGTGAGTTACGCCAAGGCTCAGGGGTTCACGGTCTCGACCTGACCGCTGCGCTAACGGTGCCGTCGGCCCGGGCTTTTTGCCTTGCCCGGGCCGACGGCATCCGGGTCTGTTTTGAAGGGAGTCATCTGTCGTGAACGAAAAGGCTCGAAGGGGCAGCTGGGTCCGGCGCCGGGACCGCCGCGGGATCTGGTTCGTCGTGCCCTGCCTGGTCGGATTCGTGCTGTTCATGATCGTGCCGCTGGTCTACGCGATCTACACGAGCCTGTACACGACCAGGATCATCGGCGGCACGGTCTTCACCGGGGCGTCGAACTACACCGCGACGATGCAGTCCTCTGAGTTCTGGTCCGGCGTGATCCGGGTGATCATCTACGCGGCCATCCAGATCCCGATCATGCTGATCATCGCGTTCTTCTTCGCGTGCGTGTTCGACCTCGGCGTGGCGAAGTTCGGCCGGACGTTCCGGACGATCTTCTTCATCCCGTTCGCGGTGCCCGCGGTGGTCGGCGCGGTGATGTGGTCGTTCCTGCTCGAGCCGCAGTTCGGGCCGATGGTGCACCTGGCCAACGTGCTCGGCTTCTCCGGCACCAACTTCTTCTCGCCATCGCTGATCCTGCCCTCGATCATCGTGATCGTGATCTGGGAGTGGACCGGCTACAACATGGTGATCCTGTACACGGCGCTGAGGTCCGTGCCGCGGGACGTGGTCGAGGCGGCGATCCTGGACGACACCCCGCTGTGGAAGATCATCATCCGGATCAAGCTGCCGCTGGTCAGGCCGGCCATCGTGATGCTCATCTTCCTCAACACGATCGGCGCGCTGCAGCTTTTCACCGAGCCGCTGGTGCTGTCGTACTTCGAGACCGGCTCGGTGTCGGTCAACTACACGCCGACCCTGTACCTGTACAACACGGCGATCGCCGCCTCGGAGACAAACCTGGCGGCGGCGGGCGCGGTGATCCTCGGCCTGGTCATCGTGGTGATCTCGACGGCATCGCTGCTATTCAGGCGGCGGAGAAGGGAATTCGCGTGAGCGCCGTATCCACCTCTGAGCGGCATGCCCCGGCCCCCGCTGCTGCTGGCGCGCCGCCGGAATCCAGGCGGGAACGGCGGCGGCAGGAGCGACTGGAGGAGCGGGATGGGGTCATACCCGTCGAGTTCTACGGGCTGCGGCGCGGGACGGTCACGCTGCTGACCGTGCTCGCCTTCCTGTTCGCCATCTTTACGCTGGTCCCGATCGCCTGGATCGTCATCAACTCGACCAAGAACCAGGCGAACATCTTCGAGACGTTCGGCTTCTGGTTCGCGCGGCCGTTCAGCTTCTTCCACAACTTCTCGCTGCTGTTCCAGAATGTGGACGGGTACGGGACCTACATCCAGTGGTTCGGCAACACGGCGCTGTACGCCGCGATCGGCGGCGGCGGCGCGACCTTGCTTTCCGCCTTCGCGGGCTACGGCTTCGCCAGGTTCCGCTTCCGCGGCTCCAAGGTGCTGTTCTACCTGACCATCGCCGCCCTGCTCGTGCCGATCACCGCGCTGACCCTGCCGCTGTACCTCACCTATGCCAAGGCACACCTGATCAACTCCATCTGGGGGATGGTGCTGCCGTCGATGATCAGCCCGGTCGGTATCTACCTGATGCGGACCTATGTCGACATATCGGTCCCGCGCGAGCTCATCGACGCGGCCCGGCTGGACGGGGCGGGCGAGGCGCGGATCTTCTTCCGGGTCGCGCTGCCGCTGATGGTGCCGGGCTTCATGACCGTGCTGCTGATCAGCGTGGTCGGGGTGTGGAACAACTACTTCCTGCCGCTGCTCATCTTCAACATCAACACGCGCTACCCGCTGACCGTGGGCCTCGGGCTGTGGTCGCAGCGCGCGCAGAACAGCGGGAACGCGCAGCTGTTCCCGATGGTGGTGATCGGCGGGCTGGTGACCATAATCCCGCTGATCGCGCTGTTCCTGCTGCTGCAGCGGTACTGGCGAAGCGGCCTGCTGCTCGGCAGCATCGCGAACTGATCCCGGAGGCTGGCGTGGCAGCGATAACCCTCAGCGGGCTGACGAAGACCTACGCGACCGGCGTCACCGCGCTCGACGGGCTGGACCTTGAGATCGCCGACGGCGAGTTCGTGGTACTGGTCGGGCCGTCCGGCTGCGGCAAGACCACGGCGCTTCGGATGGTGGCGGGCCTGGAACGGATCACCTCAGGCACGATCAGCTTCGGCGACCGGGTGGTCAACGACGTCTCCCCAAGGCACCGCGACGTGGCCATGGTGTTCCAGAACTACGCGCTCTACCCGCACCTGACCGTCTACCAGAACATCGGCTTCGCGCTGGGGAACAAGAAAGTCGGCAGGGCCGAGCGGGATCAGCGGATCCGAGCCACGGCCGCCATCCTCGGCGTGCAGGACCTGCTCGGGCGCAAGCCGAGGCAGTTGTCCGGCGGGCAGCGGCAGCGGGTGGCGATGGGCCGGGCCATCGTCCGCTCCCCCGCCGTCTTCTTGATGGACGAGCCGCTGTCCAACCTCGACGCAAAGCTGCGGGTGCAGATGCGTTCTGAGGTACTGCGGGTACACCGGTCGCTCGGCGCGGCCACGCTGTACGTCACCCACGACCAGACCGAGGCGATGACGATGGGCGACCGGGTCGCCGTGCTGCGCAGCGGCCTGCTGCAGCAGTACGGCACGCCGCGGGAGCTCTATGACCGGCCGGCGAACGTGTTCGTGGCCACGTTCATCGGGTCGCCGGCGATGAACCTGTACGAGGGTGGCGTCGCGGCGGCCGGGGCGGCCGGCACGACGCCCACGGTGGTGCTCGGCTCGCAGCAGCTGACCCTGCCGGCCCCCGTCGCCGCCAGGGTCGCCGCCTACCAGGGGCGCAAGATCATCGTTGGGGTGCGTCCAGAGGACCTTGCGGTTTCTGGTGGTCCCGGTGCCGGAGGTGCGCTGGTTGCCGAGGTCAGGCTGGTCGAGGTACTCGGCAGCGAGCAGCACGTGTACTTCTCGGTGGACGCGACGCCGGCCGGGGACGCGGGTTCGGAGGGGGCGGCGGCCGCGACGGACGAGTCCGACATCCTCGCGGGCAGCGCGCCCAACGGGGTGGCGCGCGTCGACCCTCGGTCCGCGGCTGCAGCCTCGGCCTCGGCCTCGGTCCGGGCCGGCGGCCGGGTCACCTTCACGGTGGACCCGGCGCGCCTGCACTTCTTCGATCCCGATAGCGGCGACGCGATCGGCTGAGCGGCGTCAGCTGCCGGTGCACTGCGGGCTGGCCTGCACCAGGCCAACGGTCAGCTCGATGCCGCCGCGGGCCCCTGGGTGGTTCCGCATGGCCGCCGCGATGAACAGGCCGCCGCCGGACGGCAGCGCCCCGGGGTGGATGATCATGGCGTTTTGCTGGCTTTCGTAGGGCACGGTCACGATGCTGCCCAGGACCTGGCGCCGCTGGCTCTGGGTGCCGGTGCCAGGGTAGCCCTGGCACGCCGGGTTGCCCTGGCCGGTGAAGGTGACGCTGGCGGGGACGCCGTCGGCACGCAGCGTGCTCTGCAGCCCTGCCGGGTCCTGCAGTTCGCTGACGGTGACCACGATGCCGTCGTCGGCCTGCCTGACCACCATCCAGGCCGCCAGCTTGGCATCGTGCGTACCCGCAGGGTGGCTGGCGGGCAGCGCCGCGGTCACGGCGACCGCCGCCGCCGCCAGGGTCGCGGTCGCCAGGGCCGCGGCGGGCAGGCGGTGCCGGGATCGAACCGCGCGGCCGCGGCCGATGATCTGCTCTACCGGCGTGTTCATCGTGATCGTGCCGCGCTGCTCGCGCAGCACCGTGATCAGTTCTTCATCGTTCATGACCGGCTCTCCTTCCGGATGGGGACGAGGTCGTCGCGAAGCGCGGCCAGCGCGCGGCCCAGATGAGCCTGGACCGTGCCCGGCGCGATGCCGAGCACCAGGGCGGTGCCGGCAGTGTCCAGGTCGAGGAACAGCCGCAGCGCGACCACCTGCCGCTGCCGTTCGGGCAGCTTTAGCAGCGCCGCCATGACCCTTGGGTCGACGTCACCTTCGGCGGACCGGTCGGCCGCGGGCTTGTCGGCGATGCGGGCGGGATCGGCAATGCGGGCGGGATCGGCCACCGGCAGCTCGCGGCGGCGCCTGCGCCACCGGGAGATGCCCAGGTTCAGCGCGGTGCGGACCACCCACGCGGTCGGGGCAGGGTGCCTGCTGACCGTGCGCCACGACGCCCAGGCCCGCGCGAAGGCCTCTGCCACGAGGTCCTGCGCCGTGTCCCTGTCGCCGACGCTCACCAGGACGGTGAGCAGGCACTCATCCTTGGCCTTGCGGTAGAACTCCGCGAAGTCCAGTCCCTGGGTTCCCACGCTCTTTCTACGCACAGCCGCCTCCTGCCGGTTACCGCTCGCCGGAGTCAGCGGGTCGGCTCAATTCAGCAGGCCAGGTCGGAGCGGTCCAGACCCGATTATCGTGGTCGATCGGTGCTCGGCGGTGGAAAGAGGGCATCATGGTCCCCTAAATCAGCCACAAAGCACGAATCAACCACAGAATAAGAGGAGCTCAGTCGAACTTGGGTACAAATTTGACCCAGGTGTTGTACGTGAGACTCCTTTGACCCCGGCTACGACCATGAGTTCGCCGACGTTCACCAAGGCAGGTCGTGGTGCGTTGGTCGCTGGGCGCGTGGCACGTTGGTCGCGGTTGTCGTGGTGTGCTGGTCGCCAACTTCGTGGTGCGTTGGTCGCGGATGTCCATCGCTGCCTCCGCAGTCCCCCTTGATGGGTGGCACGACCATACAGCCTGGCCGCGTGACGGCACTAGATAATTCGGTTGCGCGGAGCAGGACCGATGTGGCAACCTGCAGCGGTCCGGGCTGGTGTGGCTCGGCTGAGCGGAAGGGAGACGCGAGATGTATATGCCCGTCGCGGGCGTGCTGTCGCCTGCCCTATCCCACGCTCAGCTGAGGAGTTCCACCAGTGCACGACTATCACTCCGCGTACAAGGGAAGGTTCACTTCCGGTCGCGGTAAGCGGCGCTTTGACGACGACGATCCGACCTCGCTCAAGCGAGTCAGGCGCCGGCGGCTGCCGCAGGCAAATGACGCGGTCGACGGCCTTGCCGACGGCGACCGCTGGTCGACCTGGGACCAGTCCACGCCCACCGAACGCGGTCCGAGACCCTACCCTGGCTGGCTGGTCACCGAGCTCGCCGCGGTGGACAACGAGCTCGGCATCCTGAAGACCGGCAAGGAGGCCGACGTCTTCCTGCTGCGGCGGGGCGTACCGGGGACGGACCGGTCCTGCCTTCTCGCGGCCAAGCGGTACCGGTCCACCGAACACCGGATGTTCCACAGGGACGTCGGCTACCTGGAGGGACGCCGGACCAGGGAATCCCGGGTGAACCGGGCGGTGGCGAGCCGCAGCGCGTTCGGGCGGGAGGCCATCGCGGGCCAGTGGGCGAGCGCCGAGTTCGGCGTGCTCTGCCGGCTGCACGCGGCCGGGGTGCCTGTCCCCTACCCGGCGCAGATCGTCGGCACCGAGCTGCTGCTTGAGTTCATCGGCTCGGCCGACGGGATCGCCGCGCCGCGGCTAGCCGAGACCAGGCCAAGTCCCGGCGAGCTCGCGGACCTCTGGGACCAGTTGGTGCGCGCGCTCGTCGCGCTTGCCGGGGACGGCCTCGCGCACGGGGACCTGTCCCCGTACAACCTGCTGGTGCACGAGGGACGGCTGGTGATAATCGACCTGCCGCAGGCGGTCGACGTGATCGCGAACCCCCGGGGCGCCTGGTTCCTTACCCGCGACGCGGAGAACGTCGGCCACTGGTTCGCCTCCCACGGCCTGTCCGGCGTGCGGCCAGAACCCGCGGACCTCGCCGATCTGCTCCTCGGCGAGGCCCGGCTCGCGACCTAGCGGGCGGGAGATCGGCCCCTGAATTACCTACCTTGGCGGCGCGGAGACCGCCCCGGGAGCGGACTCCCGCGCCACTTCAGAGCATGCCAACGTTAGCTGAGCATCGGCTGAACTGAACCTGCGGGATTGCCGCCGAAGCCGGGATTGCCCCTCAGTTGCCGCGGGCGGCCCTGATCGTCTCGCGCAGCGAGCTCATCGTGGCGAGCACCGCCGAGGGCTCGTAGCCGCAGTGCGCCATGCAGTTGGCGCACCTGGGGTCCTTGCCGCGGCCGTAGGAGTCCCAGTCGGTGGTCTCGATCAGCTCCTTGTACGTCTTCACGTATCCGTCCGACATCAGGTAGCACGGCTTCTGCCAGCCGAGCAGCGAGTAGGACGGGATGCCCCACGCGGTGCAGCCGAAGTCCGTCTTGCCCTCGAGGAAGTCGAGGAAGAGTGGCGTGTGGTTCAGCCGCCACTTCTGCCGCCGGCCGTCCGCGAACGCCTTGCGGAACAGCTCGCGGGTCTCGGTCACGCCGAGGAAGTGCTCCTGGTCCGGCGCCTTCTCGTACGCGTAGGCAGGCGAGATCTGCATCTCGTCGATGCCGAGGTCGTCGTTCAGGTAGGTCAGCACGTCGATGACCGTCTGCGGGGTGTCGGTGTTGAAGACCGTGGTGTTCGTGTTCACCTTGAACCCGCGCGACTTGGCCAGCTTGATCGCGGCCACCGCCTCGTCGAACACGCCCTCCTTGCACACCGACTCGTCGTGCCGCTCCTGCAGCCCGTCGATGTGCACCACCCAGGCGAAGTAGGGCGACGGCTTGAACTTGTCCAGCTTCTTGGGCAGCAGCAGCGCGTTTGTGCAGAGGAACACGAACTTCTTGCGCTTGATCAGCTCGGCGACGATCACGTCGATCTGCGGGTGCATCAGCGGCTCGCCGCCGGCGATGGACACCATCGGCGCGCCGGACTCCTCGATCGCGCCGAGGGCCTGCTCGACCGGCATCCGCTGCTTGAGGATCTGGTGCGGCTGCTGGATCTTGCCGCAGCCCGCGCACTTCAGGTTGCAGGCGAACAGCGGTTCGAGCTCGACAAGGAGCGGGAACTTCTTATTGCCAGCCAGCTTCTGGCGCATCAGGTAGGAGCCGACGCGCAGCGACTGACGCAGTGGCATGGGCATTATTGCCGTACCTCCTTGGGCAGGCCGAACCGGATGGATTCCGTGGTCGTCACGCGCTCGGACACCGACAGGGGGCCTAGCCCCGCCAGCGCCGAGATGATCTCCTCCACCACGGCCGGAGGGGCGGAGGCCCCGGCGGTCAGGCCGATCGTCGATACCCCCGCAAGCCAGCCGAGCTGAATGTCCGCGGCGCCGTCGATCAGGTACGCCGGCGTGCCGATCCGCTCGCAGGTCTCCACCAGGCGGACCGAGTTGGACGAGTTCGCCGAGCCCGCCACGAGCACGAGGTCGGACTCGGCGGCGACCGCGCGCACCGCGGCCTGCCGGTTGGTGGTCGCGTAGCAGATGTCGTCGCTGCCCGGCGCGCGCACCGAGGGGAACCGCTCCCGCAGCGCCCCGGACACCTCGGCCGCCTCGTCCACCGACAGCGTGGTCTGCATCAAGAAGGCGACCCGCTCGCCGTCGCGCGGCTGCATCGCGGCGACGTCCTGCGCCGTCTGCACCAGGATCGTCGAGTCCGGCGCCTCGCCGAGGGTGCCCTCGACCTCCTCGTGGCCGGCGTGGCCGATCAGCGCGACCGTGTAC
>JBOHCG010000092.1:0-18074 GCA_050698735.1 Streptosporangiaceae bacterium
GTGTCCTCCGGCCCGGCCGGCGCCGACAGCGCGTCCAGCACCGTCTTGACCAGCGCCGCGCAGTCCGGGCTCAGGTCGCCGTACAGGACTCCGGCGCCGCCGAGGGTGGTGTCCAGCCGGACCGACCGGTCATCGAACCCGTCATCGGGATCATCCAGGCCACCGCCCGGACCGCCGGGGCTGTCGTCGACGCCGCCGGGGTCACCGTCAGGGCCGCCGGAGCCATTATCGGCGCCGCCATGGGCGCCGGGGCCGCCGCTGGCCCCGTCAGGGTCGTCACCGGAGCCGCCGGGCGCATCGGGGTCGCCGCCGGGCATGCCGGAGCCGTCCGGGTGGCCGGAACCGTCCGGATCGCCGGGGTCCTCGTCGGGCGCGCCGGACCGGGACCTCTCATACATCTGGGCGGCCAGCCGGGCGATGTCATCCTCCCGCCCGCCGGCCCGGGCGACGCCGAGCAGGATCGCGTCGGCCGCATCGCGGTCCGCGGCGGGCAGCTTGCCGGTGTGGTCGCAGATCACCTTCCCGATCGAGTCGGACACCCGGCCGCCCTCGGCGAGGGCGGCGGCGACTAGGGGGTGCGCCTCGACGCGGCGGGACCAGCCGATGTGCCCGGCCGCGCAGCCGCCGGTGACGCCGGTCTTGTGCACCAGCCAGGCCCGCCCCGAGGAATCCGCGTCCGCGGCAGGGCCCTGCGCGGACAGGAACGCGCCCAGGAACCAGGCCCGCGTGACCGTGGCCACCGCGTCGCCCCGCTCCATCTGGATCAGGACCTCGGCCTGCTCGGCGACAGTCAGCTCGGTGGGGTCGGCAGCGGCCAGGTACCGGTCGATGGCCCGGCGCATCGCCAGCGCCTCGATCGCGCTGGCCGGCGCGGGCATGTCCGCGGTGATGGCCGCCACCTGATCTCACCTCCGTCCGGGGTCCTGATGGGTGCGGTAAAGAGTCCTCTCTGCCACTCGCGCAGGCGGCCGTTCCCGGGCGTGAGACCACGGCCCGTTCTGGCTAAGATATCCTTTGATCTTTTATTCGATTATACCTGTGCATACTGACATTTCGGGGCGACACGCCGCCGCTTGGGGTAAGAAAAGAAAAGCAAAAGCGGCCTATGTGGCGTCAATCATCGACCATAGTCGACTCAAGAAATGGATAGTGCGCGTACGGGCGGGTTAATGGAAGGGTGGCGCTTGTGCTGCCGAGAACTGCAGGAACTGCTCGCGCAGATGTGCGGCAGGGCAGGGCATTCCCCGATTGCGACGGGTGGTCCGGCGAGTTCTACACCGAAGCCGAACGCACCCTGAATCCTTCGGACGCGAAACGGCCCGGTGAGATTCACCGGGCCGTCCATGTGTACCAGGGTCATAAGGACTGGATGGTGCCGTTCAGCACCCCGCCGTTGGCGGAGTTGAATTGGGCCAGGGCCGCGGTTCCTGCCATGATCTCCTGGCTGGCCGCGGTGGGATTGTTGTCCTGCTCGTTCGTGTTCTCGTCGGAGAAGTCCTCCCCGGCCGTGACGTAATCGTTCATCGCGGTGGTCCAGTCGGCGTTGTCGGCCGGGGGCGGGTCGTAATTGGGGTCCAGGGCGGCCTGCGCGTCCTGCATCAGGTTGGTGCCGTCCAGGAAGAGGTTATCCGGGTCATTGCTGGTGTCCGAGGAGATCGCGGTGAGATCCTGCTGCACGTTCTGCAGCGCCCCCTGGACCTGCGCCAGCCATCCGCTCTCCCCGCTGGCGACCGGGTCCGTGCAGTCGACGGTGCACGATGACTCCGACGTCGCGGCCGGGTCGGCTGTCGGTGCCGGGGCTTGCGCGGGTGTCGTGGACTGCGCATCCGACCCGGCGCAGTTGCTGTCAGAGTCGGTGACGACCTGCTCGAACTGAGCGTCGATTGCGCCGCCCTTGGCAGAGCCGTACTTACTGATCAGGGCGGCCTGGACCTGGGCGTCTGACGAGTTGCTGCTCGATGTCACCGACGATACATCCATCGCGTACTCGAATGACATGTCCCGCTCGAAGTACCCGATGATGCACGAGTTTTCGCTTCCGCTTCCGGCCGAGCCGGCCGCGGCCGTGAACTGGCTGATCTCGGCCGCAGTCCAGTGGCCGGGCGACCCCTGGGCCGAGGATGCCAAGCTCCCGCCGCCGCATGCCGTGACCGAGAATGCGGTCACCGCGGCCAGCGAACCAGCCAGGAGGAACTGCGTCCTGTGCGTCTTGATGAATACCATGACTCTCCCCCTCTATCCCAGCCAGTTCGGTCTGGGCAGGCTTCTTTTCTTTCGGCAATTACTGGATGCGGCTGGTATTGCGGTCAGGATTGCAGGGACCCCATCGGGACTCCGCATCCCTGGCAGAACCTGTCGCCCGCGATGATGCGGGTGCCGCACTTGGCGCAGAAGTTCGAGGCCCGCCCCGGCGCCGGTGCCTGCGCCTGTGCCTGTGCCTGTGCCTGTGCCGACGGCTCTTGGCGCGCCTGCTGCAGCGACGCCCGCGCCCCCATGATGGAGTCCTTGTGCTTGAGAACGAGCAGCAGCACGGCGGCGACCAGGCAGATCAGCGCCAGCCAGCCGGAAGCCGTGTGCAGCAGGCTCTGCCGGACTATGCACTCGCCGCTGCCCGAGTCGAGTACGGCGGCGGTGTCGCTGCACGGCGGGAGGTTGGAGCTCGACGCCAGATACGCGATCGTGAATATCGCCGAGCCGATGATTGCCTTGGTAAAGGTCGGTGCCTTAGTGAAGGTGATTTTCATAAGCCGAACATAAGGTCCGGCCAGCGCCCGGCGGCAGGGGCCGAGCGACCCACTACACGCGCGGGCGGCGTGTGGGCCGGCCGGCCTACATCAAGGGGAAGGGACGACCGGTTCGATACCCGCCTGCATGGCGTAGCGGGTCAGTCCGGCGCGGTTGCGGGCGCCGGTCTTGTCCCTGATCCGGTCCAGGTGCGTGCGCACCGTGTTCGGCGTGACGTAGAGCGTCTTCGCGATCTCAGCGTTGCTCGCTCCGCCGGCCAGCAGCGCCATGATCTGCCGCTCTCGTGCCGACAGCGGACCGGCTGGACTGCCCGCCGGCGCAGGCCCCGGATCTGGCTGGGCCGTCCCCTCGGCCAGGGCCGTGCCCGCTGCCAGGGCCATAGCATCGGCTTGGCTGAGGGTGCGCCCGCGGGCGTAGGCGGCATCGAACTCGGCCTCACCGAGCGCGTCGCGTAGCCGGGCATGGCCGCTGGCGCGCATATTCAATTCCCTCGCCTCGAAGGCCTGCCCGGCCTGCTCGAACTGGTGGTCCGCAGCGCCATGCAAGGTGGCAGCGACGGAAGGGTCCGCGCCCGCGTCCGCGGCCAGCGCGAGGCCGAGCAGCGCATTGTGCACCCAGGTCATCTCGCTGGTGGCTCGCGCCCTGTTCAGGACGCCGACGAGCAGCGGGCGCGCGCTGGCGGCATCGGAGTTCATCAGGTGGGCGAACCCCAGGTTCATCTCCGCGGCGGCGGACAGGTGCTGATAGCCGTGGGCATCGGCGACCTTGAGCGCGTCCTGCAGGTAGGCCAGGGCGGCCGGGAACTCCCCGGCCGTGACCTGGTCGACGCCAAGGTTTATCAGGGTGACGGCGAGCGTGTAGTTGTCCCCGGACGCCCGCGAGAGATGCAGAACCTCCTGGTAGTCGGCGAGGGATGCATCCAGATCACCGCTCTCGGCCTTGAACACCGCACGGTGGCCGAGAGCGATGACGAGCCGGCTGGGAGTTCCGGCTGCCCTGGCCAGCGCGACGGCTTCGTCGGCCCTGGCCAGCGCGGCCTGCAGGTCGCCCTGGAGAAAGGTGAACCAGTTGAGCGCGCCGAGGGCGTCGACGGCGAGGGCGTCATCGGCGAGGCCGCGGGCGATCGTGATGGCCTCCTCCGCCATCGAGACGATTTCCGGCCTGCGGTCGAAGTGAGTGAGCAGCTTGCAGTTGGTGATCAGGGCAAGGGCCAGGTAGCGAGTCGGCTGGCGGGCGTCGGGGCGGCTGAGCAGGGCGCCGAGCGCCTCGATGACCTCGCCGCTGTGGCCGCGCGAGAAGACGAACGCCCGCAGCCCGGCGGCCAGCCGCAAGCCGGGCTCGGCGCCGCCGGGATCCGCGATGCTGAACGCCAGCGCGGCACGGATGTTATCGAAGTCGGCCTCGATCCTGTCGAGCCAGCGATGTTCGTCCGGGCTGCGCAGCCGCGGGGCGGCCGTCTCGACCAGGGAAACGTAATGATCGCGGTGGGCGACGCGGGCGTCCGTCAAGTCCGGCCCGGCCCGCAACGCGAGGCGTTCGGCGGCGTAGTGCCGGATCGTCTCGAGCGACCGGTAGCGGGTCGACCCGCCGATCACCTCGGCTTGGACCAGGCTCTTGCCGACCAGCACCGCCAGCAGGTCGAGCACCTGCCAGTCCGCGACGTCGCCGCCGCGGGCGACCGCCTCGGCGGCATCCATCCTCCAGCCTCCGGCGAAGACGGAGAGCCGCTCGAACACGACCTGCTCCTGCGGGCTGAGCAGGTCATAGGACCAGTCGATCAATGCCCGCAGGGTCTGGTGGCGCGGCATGGCGGTGCGGTTCCCCGTGGTCAGCAGGCGGAACCGCTGATCGAGCCGGGCGTTGATCTCGGAGGCCGAGAGCGAGCCGAGGCGCGCCGCGGCGAGCTCCAGTGCCAGCGGGATGCCGTCGAGACGGACACAGATCGCCGCCACCGCCGCCGCGCTGGCGTCGTCGACGACGAAGCCCCGCCGGTGCAGCGCCGCGTGTTCCGCGAACAGCTGCACCGACTCGAAGGCGGCCAGCCGGTCGGGCGCGGTGAGGTCGGCGGGCGGGACGGCCAGGCCGGGAACCCGGAAGACGTGCTCCCCGCTGATGCCGAGCGGCTCCCTGCTCGTGACCAGCAGGCAGACCCGGGGGCACGACCGGATGACGGCGTCTGCCAGCTCGGCGACCGCGCCGAGCACCTGCTCGGCGTTGTCGAGGATCAACAGCAGGTCCCGGTCGCCGATGGCGCCGATCAGGGTGTCGAGCATGGGCCGGCCGGCCGCCTCGCTGACCCTGAGCGCGGCGGCCACGGCACCGGTCACCAGCTCGGGTTCTGCCACCGGTGCCAGCTCGGCGAGCCACACTCCGCCGCCGCTGCCGTCGAGGGCATCGGCCGCCACCTGCAACGCCAGCCGGGACTTCCCGATCCCGCCGGGACCCGCGATCGTGACCAGCCGCGACCCGCCCGACACCAGCGCGCACAACTCGGCCAGCTCGGCGGCCCGGCCCACGAAGCTTGTTGCCTGCGATGGCAGGTTGTGGCGCAGCGCCGGGTCGTCAAGCGAGCGCAGCGCGCCGAACCCTTCGGCCAGGCCCGGTCCGGTCACCTGGAAGACCCGTTCGGCGCGGCCCAGGTCCTTCAGGCGCTGCTCGCCCAGGTCCTTCAGGCCGATCCCGGCGGGCAGCCGGTCGGCCAGCAGCGCGAACGCCGCCGCCGTCACCAGGACCTGACCGCCATGGCCGATGTCGAGCAACCGGGCGGCCCGGTTCACCACCGGACCGACGTAGTCGCCGTCGCGCTCCGCGCAGGCGCCCGAATGCAGCGCCATCCGGACCCGGATGGGCAGGCTGGACGCCCAGGGCTCGGCGCCGGCGGCCCGCTGGATGGCCACCGCCGAGCAAAGCGCGGCAACCGGGTCGGCGAACACAGCGCGATATGCCTCGCCCACTGTCTTGAAGACGTGCCCGCCGGACGCCTCGATCTGCTCTCGGACAATGCGGTCATGGCGGGCCGACGCCGCCGCCATCGCATCGCGGTCGGCCTCCCACAGCCGGACGCCGCCCTCGATGTCGGTGAACAGCAGCGTCACCAAACCATCCGTAAGCCCCACTTACCCATTGTGACACCCACCCCACACCACCCCGCCTCGCGCAGCCTGCCATCGTCTTCGTGCTCACGCCGATCGACGCGTAAACGACGCTGGGTGGCGGTCAGGTAAAGCTGGGGCTGACTTAGTTCTGCAGCGGTGTCAGCTCGCGGACGAAGCCGTCGACGAATTCGCCGAACGGCTGCTGGGCTTTGGCCGCAGGCCGGACCACGAACTTGCTCAGCCCGGCCTCGACGTACTGCTCGATCATCTGGCGGGCGCCGTCCCAGCCGACCGCGACCACCGTCGCCGGATCGGTATGCGGCCTGCGGCGGGCGATCGAGGCTTGGAGTTGCCGTACCGGAAATAGGCGACCCAGCCGCCCGGGAACCGGTCGACGTCCTCCGACGCCCACCCGGCCAGCCATCCACTTCCCGGGGTCACCGGTTATAGGACGCCACGCTCCGGCAGCACCGATCCGCAGACTGCCGGGCCGGGGAGGGCCTCCCCAGTTCCCGCCGCCACTATCTGAACGTTCCGCGCCCCATACGCCGGGGGGTCCCTGACGGCTGCGCTTCCAGGCTCTTCACCGCGTCCGTGGCCTTCACCGTGATTTCAGCGGCCCGGCTCCCCCTGCTCCCGCCCTCACGGGCAGGACCTCTAACGACGCTCCAGACTTCGCGTAATGCTGCGGACCGTCCAGTCGCTCCCCCATACAGGGCTTCTGACGCTGGGCTCCGACGCCGGGCTCCGACGCCGGGCGTTCCCCCCGACACCGCCAGCCTGCTACCGGGCCTCCTGGCAGCTACCCGGACCGGACTCACACCGGCAAGCAACGACGAGCTTACGAACACGAAGAACCACCATGGCTTACGTCACGGTGACAACCTCCTGCTCTGCTGGGCGCACGATCAGGGCTAGAGCACAACCAGGTGCAGATATGAGTACTCATCAGCGGGCTCCGGCCCTTGCCTTCCGATAACATGCCACTGCTGAAGTGTTCGTTCAGCGGTTAACGCAAAGGCCGGGCCTGATGCCCTCCTAAGGTTCCTTAGCATTATACTCGTAGTACGAGCGTCGCTGCGGCTACCGTTCGACATATAGTGTAATCAGATCCTTAAGATACTGCGCGGTTGGCGTCCTTGCTGATCGACGAAGGGAGTGACCAGGCCTATGCGGCAGCTGCGAGCTGTAGTCACCGGTGGCGCCGGATTCCTTGGCTCGCATCTATGTGAACGCCTCATAGCTGAAGGCTATGAAGTATTCTGTATGGACAACCTGTCAACGGGCGCAGCTGCGAATGTTCTTCAGCTTGCCGAACAAGGCGCGCCCTTCCGGCTGCTAAAAGCTGACGTCACAGATTTCGTACATCTAACCGGGTCCATCGACGCAGTTCTACATTTTGCCTCGCCCGCGTCTCCAACAGATTACTTGCACCTACCTATTGAGACGCTCAAGGTCGGCTCGATTGGGACACTCCATACTCTGGGGCTGGCACGTGAGAAAAATGCCCGTTATCTCTTGGCCTCCACGTCAGAGGTCTACGGCGACCCCGAAGTGCATCCCCAGCCCGAGAACTACTGGGGACATGTCAACCCGGTAGGACCCCGAGGGGTGTATGACGAAGCCAAGCGCTTCGCTGAGGCAATGACCATGGCATATCGCCGCTACCATGGCGTCAACACCGCTATCGCGCGAATCTTTAATACTCATGGTCCGCGCATGCGTCAATTTGACGGGCGAGCGGTTCCGACCTTCGTCCGCCAAGCGTTGCGGAACGAGCCGATTACCCTCGCCGGCGATGGAAGCCAAACCCGATCTATACAGTACGTCGATGACCTTGTCGAAGGAATCTGGCTCTTGTTGAACTCGGATCATCCCGGGCCGGTAAACATAGGAAATCCGCATGAAATCTCCATCGGGGTTCTTGCGGAATTGATTCTAGAACTCTGCGGCTCCGGCAGCGTCATTACTCACATTGACAGGCCAGAGGACGATCCGACTAACAGGCAACCCGATATAACCCTGGCCCGGACTGTTCTCGGCTGGGAGCCACGAATCGGACTGGAAGAAGGCCTGCTGCGAACAATTGCTTACTTTCGTACAATGAATTGCGTGTGACTGGATAACCGAAGTTGAACTGCTTATGCAGAGACAGTGCCATGGTCACAACGAACTACAGCTACCGTGACTTATCCTGCGCGAAGGTGACCGGGATCGGCTAGCGCCGGAGGTCCGACGGTTTGAACCGGCGCGTCCATCGCCAAGCATGCCGATAGCCTTAGGCAGGTGACTGACAGCCATCAAGTAGCCTTAGGCAGGTGACTGACAGCCATCAAGCCGATCAGGATCGGCCCATACCTGGCACCGACGTCCCGCAGCAGGTGCGCGTCCGGATGGGAAAGCGTGAGGCGCTGCTAGCCGACGGCGTGGACCCGTACCCGGTTGGCTTTCGCCGCACGGCAACTATCAGCCAGGTCCGGGCCTCCTACTCCGGACTGCCGCCTGACACGGCGACCGGCGTGACCGTCGGCGTCACCGGGCGCGTGATGCTCTCGCGCATCGGCGGCAAGCTATGCTTCGCCACCATCCAGGACGGTACGGGTGACATCCAGGTCATGGTCTCACTTGCCCGCGTCGGCGAGCAGCGGCTGGCCGCCTGGAAGCGGGACGTCGATCTCGGTGACCAGATCGGTGTGGACGGCGAGGTGATTACGTCGCGCAGCGGTGAGCTTTCCGTTCTCGCCGACTCGTTCGGGATTACCGCCAAGTCTCTGCGACCGCTGCCGGAAAAGCACAAGGGACTTACAGACGTCGAGTCGCGCGTGCGCCAGCGCTACGTCGACCTGATTGTCAACCCGGAAGCGCGCCGGATGGCCAGGCTCCGCAGTGACGTGGTGCGCGCGGTGCGGGAGACGCTGAACGCCCGTGGGTTCGTGGAGGTAGAGACGCCGGTCCTGCAGGCCATTCACGGGGGCGCCAACGCCCGCCCGTTCACGACGCACGGCAATGCCTACGGCAGCGATCTGTACTTGCGGATTGCGCTTGAGCTTTACCTCAAACGCCTCATCGTGGGCGGGATCGAGAATGTCTACGAGATCGGCCGCGTGTTCCGGAACGAAGGCGTCGACGTTAGCCATAATCCCGAATTCACGATGCTGGAAGCCTATCAGGCATACGGTGACTACGACACGATGGCGACGCTGACGCAGGAACTGGTTCAGCAGGCGGCCCGCGCAGGGCTTGGCGGGACGGTGCTGCGCCGAACCGACGGCGGCGAGCACGACATCGACGGCCAGTGGAAGTCGGTGACCGTGCACGCCGCCATATCGGCCGCGCTTGGCACGGAGATCACGCCGGATACCGACGAGGAAAGCCTCCGCAAGCTTTGTCTCCGTGCGAATGTCCCGGTCGAGCCCGGCTGGAACCAGGGACAGATCGTCTTGGAGATGTATGAGCGGCTCGTCGAAAAGCAGACCGTTGAACCGACGTTCTACCGGGATTTCCCTGTAGAGGTCTCACCGCTCACCCGGGCGCACCGGGATGACCCGCGGCTGGCCGAGCGGTGGGACCTGGTAGCGTTCGGCGCCGAGCTGGCCACGGCCTACTCCGAGCTCGTCGATCCCGTGGAGCAGCGGCGGCGCTTGACCGAGCAATCGGTGCGCGCAGCCAGAGGAGACCCCGAGGCGATGCAACTCGACGAGGATTTTCTGCGGGCACTGGAGTATGGCATGCCGCCGACCGGCGGCATGGGGATGGGCATCGACCGGCTTGTCATGATGCTGACCGGCGCGAGCATCCGCGAGACGATCCTGTTCCCGTTCGTTAGGCCGGAGTGAGGGCCGTTCCTGTGCCGGGTCGCCGCGAAGGCGTACGTCACGTCGCGGCTGAAAATGGCGAGGATCTTCTTCTCGATCATTACCCGGCAGGCTATCCGCAGGGCTCCGACGCAGTGATAGGACAACGCCGGAGCGCCGCCTTTCGTCACGCTAGAAGAATACGGACCCTCGTTAGAAGTATCCAACGGCAATGTGGAGCCGTCAGCATCACGTCATCCGGCTATACGCGACGCCGTAGGCCAGCGTCCCGTTTCCGGATAGTGTACCGTGCTCAGTATCCCGGGTGACAGTGACTTCACGGTAGCTATTCAGCCTGAGTGGCTGCTGGCGGACGCGGGTCTGGCGGGCGTGGCTGAACTTTCTTGAGTCGGCTTGGCGTGCCGGCTTGCGTGCGGTGCGGATGCGCCGATGATGGTGACTTGTGTCCGATGCGCAGCATGTGCCGTCATCCGCGGAGTTGGGGTGGCTGCGTGCCCGGCTGGCGGAGCTGGAGGCGGACAACGCCCGGCTGCGTGCGGCTGCCGCGGCCCGTGATGAGCTGGCCGCGGCGCAGCTGGCTGCGAAGCGGGCACGGGCCGGTGCGCTGGAAGCGCAGGTAGCGGAACTGCTGCGGAAACGGGGCAAGGACTCTTCAACGTCGTCGAGGCCGCCGTCGTCGGACAACCCGTACAAGGACAAGAAGAAGCGGGACAAGTCGCTGCGCGGCAAGTCCGGCCGCGGGCCGGGCAAGCAGCCCGGCGCGGGGTCCTCGACGCTGAACCAGTGCGGCGACCCGGACAATACCGTGGAGTGCGGGCCGGCGGTGTGCGGCTGCTGCGGGAGGACCTGTCCGGCGTCGAGCCGTGTGCGGTACAGAAACGGCAGGTGTTCGAGGCGTCGCCGCCTCCGCCGCCGGTCGTGACCGGGTACCAGGTGGCGGCGACGCAGTGCCCGGAGTGCGGGGAAGTCAGTGCCGGGCTGGCGCCGGCCGGGGTGACCGGCCGGGCGCAGTACGGGCCGCGGGTGCACGCCCAGGCGGCGCTGGCGGTCTGCGCGAACTACCTGCCCGTCGTCCGCGCCACCCGGATGCTCAGGCCGCTGGCCGGCGTGAGCGTCTCCACCGGATTCGTCGCCGGGGTACGCGGCAAGGCCGCCGCCCGGCTTGGGCCGTTCATGGACCGGGTCCGGGAGCTGCTGCCCGCCGCCCCGGTCCTGTACGCCGACGAGACGCCCGCCCGCGCCGCCGGGAAACTGCATTACGTGCACGTGGCGTGCACCGAGTTCCTGACCGCCATGCACACCGGTGACCGCAGCAAGGAAGCCATCGACGCCGGCCAGGTCCTGCCCGGCTACGCCGGCACGATCGTCCGGGACGGCTACAAGGGATACGAGCATCTCACCGATGCGCTGCATGCCTGGTGCGGGGCTCACGGACTGCGGGACCTAGCTCGGGATTACGCGTGCCCCGCCTGATAGGTATGGCCGACTGGAGGAAATATGAGTATTTGCTTGCAAGCAAGGCCTGTCAAGCTCGGCGAGCGGGACTCGGCTACCTATCGCGAACTGGAAGCGCCAATCGAGATTAGAAAGGCTCTCGGGCGTTGCTGACCAGGGCGCATCCCCGGGGCATTTGTGGGCCGATCGTCCGCTGGCGCGCGGGCTTTAAATTGCAGGCAGCGAATTTATGGCTACGCCAGTGCCAGGCACTGTCTCGATCGGCATTCTCTGCTACAACCAGCGGGACGTGATATCGGAAGTCATCGAGTCGGCCCTCCGCCAGAGTCGCCCGGCCGATGAGGTGCTGGTGGTCGACGATGGATCAGACGACGGAAGCCCTGCCGTGGTCAGCAAGTACGCTGGCGTTCGCCTGATCGTCCACCAGCGGAACCTAGGCCGCGCCGCGGCCCGTACGACAGTGCTCGAGCACGCTCGCTGTGACGTGGTCGCCTATCTTGACGGCGACACCGTGGCGGCACCCGATCTGCTGCAGCACCTGCTCGCCGCCTACGCGGACCCGGACGTTGCCGCGGTAGCCGGGGTTGTCAGCGAGACCCGCGTCGATACGATCTGGGATCGATGGCGGGCACGGAACGGCACACGGCAGGATCTGAGCCGACCTGATGCCGACGCCAAGGTACTTTTCGGCTGGGGCCTGTCGTGCCGCCGCGAGATCGGGCTACGGCTCGGTGGCTTCCGGCCCGCCGCCGAGGACATCGACTTCTCCTACCGGCTGTACCTGGCTGGCCATCGCCTCATGCGTACTCCGGACGCGCGCGTCTTCCACACCAGGACCGATGACCACAAATCGCTGGCTGGCATGGTTTATCGGTGGTCCTTCGGCGGCTACGTGGCTTTCGCGCGCAACGGTGATCGTCGATACGGGCCGCACCTGCAGCGGATGATCAGGCGTGTAGCCGGGCAGCTCCGTAACGATCTGCTGATCGAACCCGATGTGCGGCTAGCCGCGGTCACGCTGCTCATGATCGTGCCGGAACTCCGGGGCCTGGTAGACGCCCCGCGGTACCTGCGCAAAGGCTCGGCGACGTGGCCCAGGATACCCGGCCTGTGACAGCGGCGCCCAAGCGGGGGCGAAGCCCCGTTACTCGTCGTCCTCATCGTCGGCGTCGGCGCCGCCGGACGGCGGGCTCTGCCAGGCGATGCTGTGAGAGGCGAAGTGCTTGAGCGCGCCGCTCTTCACCACAATCGCATCCGGCCGCAGGACAGTCGCGTACATGTTCAGCAGCGCGATCACGTCGAGCAGCGACCGGTATCCGGATAGGCCAGACATGTCAATATAGACCTTGCTGAATTCGCCAAGACGCGACGCGGCGAGGACGTCGAAAGCGTCGAAAGCGGCGAACCGGAGATCTGGATGCTGCTCCCGTGCTCGCTCGATGACCTTCTCGCTGATGTCTGTCCCGAGGACGTCCTTGCAGCGCTGCGCGATCAATGCGGTCGTCGTGCCCCACTCGCAGCCAATCTCAAGCACAGAATCCCGGGGCGTCACCCACTCACTGATTGACTCCCGGTACTCCTTAACGCCGCGGGTCGCCACGAACTTCGTGTGCAGCTTGAATTGACGTTCATTTGCCATTATTAATCCTTTCGGGTTAATTCGTTGCCGTCGGGACGGCCGACCTTCCTGTCAACGGCCCGCAACTCAAGCAGAGCGACCTGGGGAGGACACAGGAACCTGACATCGACTCCGCTGTAGCCGAGTCCTCGGCTGACAAAGAGCGGTACGCCTTGATAGAGACGGTAGCCCATCGCCAGATGCCTGGGCAGCGATGTCATGTTGACCAGCGGCCCGAGCACCGGCAGCCGGACCTGGCCACCGTGGGTATGGCCAGCCAGCACCAGGCTTGGCTTTCGCCCGTCGAGCCGCAGGAGGATGTCGGGGCTATGCGCCATCAGGATACACGCCGCGTCCCGCGGAACCGCCGCCATTGCCTCGCCGACGTCGTCCCGCCCGGTCACCGGGTCATCCACGCCGGCGATATAAAGCTGACCGTGGCAGGCTGGCGCGGCCGCATTGCGCAGCACGGTGATCCCGAGCCCGGCAAGCGCGCGCTCGAGGCGGGCCGTATCGTTGGGCCTGGGCTGCCAGCTCAGAGCCCAGTAGTCATGGTTGCCGAGGACCGCGTAAGCGTCGGCGCGGGCCGGTATCGCGGACAGCAGCGTTACGAGCGGGTCGATCCCTTCGTCGCCGTCGATGAAGTCTCCGGTGTAGAGCGCTAGGTCGTGCGACAGCGATGCCACCAGCTCGGGCAGCCGAGCCGCTGGCCCGGCGCGATCCCGCATGTGCAGGTCGGTGACGTGCAGCAACCGGAGCCCGTCGAGATGAGCCGGCAGCGCGTCGAGGTGAACCTCGTGCCTGGTAAGGCCGGGCTGCTGCCGGGACAGTCCCCGGCCGAGAAGGCGAGCGCCTCCCGTTACGACGCGATTGTCAAGCAATAGGTGATAGACCAGCCGCACTGACGACGGGCGCATCAGGAGCTCACCAGGCGATGAAGGCACTGAATAGCGGTAATGAAGAACGCGAGCTGCCGCCGGGGCGAGTCGTCATGCAGCGGAAGCATGGAGAGGAACAGGAGAGCCTCGATCGTCGCGATCTGCCGCGGATCGAAAGCGAGCGCTCCGAGCAGGTGATCTATGTCAGCACGCTGGGCATGCCCTGCGGATACACCCAGAATTCGAATACGCCTGGCCTGAACTCAGCGACGTGGAAAAGATCGGCGACGATCAGATCGTAATAGCCATGGTAACACTGGCGGAGCTTCGCGCCGTCATAGCGAATGTCTCCCAGTGATCCTGGCGCGCCGAAGTCGCCACGGGGATCGAGCAGCCGGAAGATGCCGGACCGAGGGGAATACAGGATATTGCCGAACGAGAGGTCCCCGTGAACCGTGCTGCCAAAGTTGTTGCTAGTGCGGATGAGTTCATCAACCAGCGGGCGGGCGGCATCCCAGAGCTGCCGGTATCCGGGCGTCTGCTTGCCATTAATGTCAAGGGCGCTGAGCTCGAGGAGATCCTGCCTGTTCCACGACCCGAGCCTGCTGAGCGTCTTATGCAGGTAGATGGCCTCGGCTCGCTCCTTGATGTCGGCGAGCTCGCAAGGCCGCCAGAGCCTGCTGCGCAGGATCTCTAGCAGCTGCGCGATGACCTCGGGAAAGGTCTCGGCCGACAGTTGACCAAAGGTGTAATACTCGGCGAGCGTGAGGTAGTCCAGGTATTCCAGGGCGTAGCCGCCGTGATTCGCCTCCTCGCCGAGGAACCGCGGCGCCAGCAGGCGGCTCTCAGGCGGAATGGTATGGAACCACCCCGCCTCATACCCTGTGGCCGCGGCGCCGTTTCCCGCTCGCTTGAGCACGCGCCCGTCTGATGACACGGTCAGCTCGGTGAACGAGCGGCCAGGCAGGAGCGACCTGACGGCCTCGTTGTAACCACGAAGCGTGCCGAGATCGCGCCATTTCGCTACCTCGACGGCGCGCAGCGGATGGGTTTTCCTGTAGCGGTCGATGATCGGCTTGAGCTGGGACTCGGCAGCACCTCCCGCAGATCATCCGATGGCCAGGTCGGTGCGCAGGGGGCGGCCCTGGATGGCGCGCCATACCTGGGCGGGGGTCAGGGGCATGTCGGCGTGCCGGACGCCGTAGGGGCGCAGCGCGTCGATGACGGCGTTGACCACGGCGGGGGGCGAGCCAACCGTGGCGGACTCGCCCACTCCCTTGGCGCCGATCGGGTGGTGCGGGGAGGGGGTGACGGTCTCGCCGAGCTCCCAGGACGGGCATTCGAGCGAGGTGGGCAGCAGGTAGTCCATGAACGAGCCGCCCAGGCAGTTGCCGTCGGCGTCGAACGCGATGACCTCCATCAGCGCCATGCCGATGCCGTCCGCCAGGCCGCCGTGCACCTGGCCCTCGACGATCATCGGGTTGATCCGCACGCCGCAGTCGTCCACCGCGATGAACCGCCGGACGTCGACCTTGCCGGTGCCCGGATCCACGTCGACCACGCAGATGTAGGCGCCGCACGGGTAGGTGAGGTTCGGCGGGTTGTAGACGCAGCTCCCGTCCAGCTGGCCCTCGATGCCGTCGGGCAGGTCCAGGCTGGAGTGCGCGGCCATGGCGATCTCGGCGATGGTCCGGCCCTGGTCGGGGTCGCCGCGGACGAACCAGCGGCCGCGCTCCCACTCCAGGTCGGCCGGGTCCACCTCGAGCATGGCCGCGGCGACGATGCGCGCCCGGTCGCGCACCTTGCGAGCCGCCACCGCGGTCGCGGCGCCCGACACCGGCGTGGACCGCGATCCGTACGTGCCCAGGCCGAACGGCGTCTGGTCGGTGTCCCCGTGCACCACCTCCACGTCATCGGCGGAAATCCCGAGCTCCTCGGCGACGATCTGGGCGAACGTGGTCTCGTGACCCTGGCCCTGGGTCTGCACCGAGATCCGGAGCACCGCGGTGCCGGTCGGATGGACCCGCAGCTCCGCGCCGTCCGCCATGCCGAAACCGAGGATGTCCATGTGCTTGCGGGGGCCGGCCCCGACGGCCTCGGTGAAGAAGCTCAGGCCGATGCCCATCAGCCGGCCCTGCGCGCGCAACGAAGCCTGCTCCGCACGCAGGTCCTCATAGCCGGCCATGTCCATGGCCAGCCGCAGCGTGCGCGGGTAGTCGCCGGAGTCGTAGGTCCACCCGGTCCGGCAGGTGTAGGGGAACTGCTCGGGGCGCAGCAGGTTGCGCAGCCGCAGTTCGGCCGGGTCGATGCCGAGCTCGTAGGCGAGCACGTCGACCATCCGCTCGACCAGGTAGACCGCCTCGGTGATGCGGAACGAGCAGGAGTACGCGACGCCGCCCGGCGCCTTGTTCGTGTACACGCCGGTCACCTCGCAGTAAGCGGCCTCCAGGTCGTAGGACCCGGTGAACACGCCGAAGAAGCCGGCCGGGTACTTGGTCGGCTGCGCCGCGCCGTTGAACGCGCCGTGGTCGGCGAGCACCTTCACCCGCACCGCGCGGATCTTTCCGTCCCTGGTCGCGGCCAGCTCGCCGTGCATGTGGAAGTCGCGGGCGAACGAGGTGGACATCAGGTTCTCCGACCTGTCCTCCATCCACTTCACCGGCTTCCCGGTGATCATCGAGGCCACGATCGCGCACACGTAGCCCGGGTAGATCGGCACCTTGTTGCCGAAGCCGCCGCCGATGTCCGGGGAGATCACCCTGATCTTGTGCTCGGGCAGGCCGGCCACCATCGCGTAAAGGACCCGGTGCGCGTGCGGCGCCTGGGTCGTCTCCCAGATCGTCAGCTTCCCCGTCACCTGGTCGAAGTCCGCGACGATGCCGCAGGTCTCCAGCGGCGCCGGGTGCACCCTCGGGTAGAGCATGTCCTGGGAGACGACGACCTCCGCGCCCGTGAACACCGCCTCGGTGGCCGCCGCGTCGCCGGTCTCCCAGTCGAAGATGTGGTTGTCGGTGCGGCCCGGCTGGTCGTCGCGGATGACCGGCATGCCGGGGTCGAGCGCGCGCCGTGCGTCGACCACGGCGGGCAGCGGCTCGTACTCCACGTCGATCAGTTCGAGCGCGTCCCGGGCGCAGTAGCGGTCCTCGGCGACCACGAACGCCACTTCCTGACCCTGGAACCGGACCTTGTCGGTGGCGAGCACGGCTTGGGTGTCCGCGAACAGGGTCGGCATCCAGGCCAGGTTGCGTTCGGCCAGCGTCTCGCCGGTGATGACAGCCTTGACCTTCGGGTGCGCCTGCGCCGCGATCGTGTCGATGGACAGGATGCGGGCGTGCGGGTGCGGGCTTCTCAGCACCGCCCCGTAGAGCATGCCGGGCAGCCGCACGTCGTCCACGAATGTTCCCTTGCCGCGGACGAACCGCTGGTCCTCCTTGCGCGGCATCCGGCCGAAGCCGCCCGCGGAGGGTGCGTGCCCGGTCACTCCGGCACCTCCTCAAGGTCGTCGGGTTCGTCCGGCTGGGAGTGCTTCGCGGCCCAGCGGATCGACCTGACGATGTTCTCGTAGCCGGTGCACCGGCATACCTGGCCGGAGATGACCTCGCGGATCTGCGCCTCGTCCGGGTCCGGGTGGTGGTCGAGCAGCCAGCGCGCCGTCATCAGCATGCCGGGGGTGCAGAACCCGCATTGCAGCCCGTGGCACTCGATGAAGCCCTGCTGCACCGGGTCGAGCCTGCCGCCCTGCTCCAGGCCCTCCACCGTGCGCACCGCGTGCCCGTGCGCCATCGCCGCGAGCAGCGTGCAGGACTTGACCGGCCTGGCGTCCAGCCAGACCACGCAGGCGCCGCAGTTCGACGTGTCGCAGCCCCAGTGGCTGCCGGTCAGGCCGAGCTCGTCGCGCAGGAAGTGGATGAGCAGCAGGCGCGGCTCCACGTCGCGCGCGTACTCGGTGCCGTTCACGGTCACCGTGACCCGGATGGTCACTGGGGCTCCGGGCTCACCCGGTCGGCGGCCCGGTCGGCGGCCCGGTCGGCGGCCCGGTCGGCGGCCCGGTCGGCGGCACTGCGCAGCGCCCGGGTGGTGAGTTCGGCCACCAGGTGGCGTTTGTAGTCCTCGGGGCCGCGCTGGTCGACGACCGGATGGCAGTGTTCGGCGGCGATCGCGCCAGCCGCCGCGAAGCTCTCCTCGTCCGCGGCCCGGCCGGCCAGGAAGTCCTCGGCCTCGGCCGCGACGAAGTGCTCGGCCCCCACCGCGGTCAGGCCGATGCCGACCGCGGCGATTTGCTGCTTCCTGTCCAGGCGCAGCACGGCCCCCGCGGCGGCCACCGACCAGTCGCCGACCCGGCGCGCCACCTTCTCGTACGCGCTGCCGGTGCCGGGCCGCACCGGGATCCGCACCTCGGCAAGCATCTCGCCGGGGCCGACGACGGTCTCGTAGGGACCCAGGTGAAACTCCCTGACCGGGACTACCC
>JBOHCG010000093.1:0-18001 GCA_050698735.1 Streptosporangiaceae bacterium
CCCTTGAACTTGTCCGGCGCGATGACGATTCGCATCAGGTCAATCCAGCATGGCTATGACCGCGGTCGGCGCGTCCTCGTGGCGTGCCGCCAGTTCCTCGAACTCGGTCACGTTGTCCAGTTCGGTGCCCATCGAGATGTTGGTGACCCGCTCCAGCACGATCTCGACCACGACCGGCACCCGGTACTCGGCCATCAGCTTCTTGGCCTGATCGAACGCGAGCCCGATCTCGCCAGGTGCGGTGACACGCAGCGCCTTGCAGCCCAGTCCCTCGGCCACCTTGACGTGATCGACGCCGTAGCCGCCGATCTCCGGGGCGTTGACGTTGTCGAAGGACAGCTGCACGCAGTAGTCCATGTCGAAGCCGCGCTGCGACTGCCTGATCAGGCCCAGGTAGGCGTTGTTCACGAGCACGTGGATGTAGGGCAGGTTGAACTGCGCGCCCACGGCGAGCTCCTCGATCATGAACTGGAAGTCGTAGTCACCGGACAGCGCCACCACGGGGGAATCTGGGTCCGCGACGCAGACGCCGAGCGCGGCAGGCACGGTCCAGCCAAGCGGGCCCGCCTGGCCCGCGTTGATCCAGTGCCGCGGCCGGTACACGTGCAGGAACTGCGCCGCGGCGATCTGGGAGAGGCCGATCGTGCTGACGTAGCGGGTCTCCGGGCCGAACGCGCGGTTCATCTCCTCGTACACCCGCTGCGGCTTGACCGGGATGTTGTCGAAGTGCGTGCGACGTTGCATGGTCGCCCGCCGGCGCCGGCAATCCTCCACCCACGCGGTGCGCCCGGCCAGCCGCCCGGCGGCCTTGCGTTCCCTGGCGACCTCGACGAACAGCCGCAGCGCCGCCCCGGCGTCGGAGACTATCCCGTAGTCGGGGGCGAACACCCGCCCGATCTGGGTCGGCTCGATGTCTACGTGCACGAACGTCCGGCCCGCCGTGTACGTCGCCACCCCGCCGGTGTGCCTGTTCGCCCACCTGTTGCCGATGCCGAGCACGAAGTCCGAGGCCAGCAGGGTGGCGTTGCCGTAGCGGTGCGAGGTCTGCAGGCCGACCATCCCGGCCATCAGCCGGTGGTCGTCCGGCAGCGAGCCCCAGCCCATCAGCGTCGGCACCACCGGCGTGTCGACCAGCTCGGCGAACTCGACGAGCAGGTCGGCGGCGTCCGCGTTGATCACGCCGCCGCCGGCCACGATCAGCGGCCGTTCCGCCGCCGCCAGCATGTCCAGGGCCTTCTCGATCTGGGCCCGGGTCGCCGACGGCTTGTACACCGGCAGCGGCTGGTAGGTGTCGATGTCGAAGTCGATCTCGGCCAGCTGCACGTCGAACGGCAGGTCGATCAGCACCGGTCCGGGCCGTCCCGACCGCATCAGGTGGAAGGCCTGCTGGAAGGCTCCCGGCACCTGGGCCGGCTCGAGAACGGTCATCGCCATCTTCGTCAGCGGCGCGGCGATGGCCGAGATATTCACCGCCTGGAAGTCCTCCTTGTGCAGCCTGGCCACCGGCGCCTGGCCGGTGATGCACAGGATCGGGATCGAGTCGGCCGCGGCCGAGTACAGCCCGGTCAGCATGTCGGTGCCGGCCGGCCCTGAGGTGCCGATGCACACGCCGATATTGCCCGCGCGGGCCCGCGTGTAGCCCTCGGCCATGTGCGAGGCTCCCTCGACGTGCCTGGCCAGCGTGTGCGCGATCCCTCCGTCGCGGCGCATCGCCGCGTAGAAGGGGTTGATGGCCGCGCCGGGCAGCCCGAACACGTTCGTGACCCCCTCCCGGCGCAGGATCGCGACCGCGGCATCGGCGGCTGTCATTCGTGCCATCACAACTTCTCCTCTCGCCCTGACAGCTGGGAGACCAGCTTGAGCAGCGCAGAATGATCGAGCCCGCCGTCTCCTTGCGCCTTCAGCGACGCGACGAGCTGCGCGGCGACCGCGCCGAGCGGGATCACCACGCCGGCCTCGCGCGCGGCGGCGGTGACGATGCCCATGTCCTTGTCGTGCAGCGCGATGCGGAAGCCGGGGGTGAAGTTACGCGCCAGCATCGAGGCACCCTTGCGCTGCAGCACCGTGCTGCCCGCCAGCCCGCCGCCGAGCACGCGCAGCGCCGCCTCGGTGTCGACGCCGTAGGCCTCGAGGAACACGATCGCCTCGGCGAGCAGCTCGATGTTGCCCGCGACCATGAGCTGGTTCGCGGCCTTGACCGTCTGCCCCGACCCGGCCGGCCCTACGTGGACGATCGTCTTGCCCACGGCCTCCAAGAGCGGCGCCGCGGCCTCGAAGTCGGCGGCCGCCCCGCCGACCATGATCGACAGCACGCCCTCGATGGCGCCCTGCTCGCCGCCGGACACCGGCGCGTCGAGCACCCGGAAGCCACGCGAGGCGCCCTCGGCGGCCAGCGCGGCCGCCACATCGGGCCGGATGCTCGAGAAGTCGATGATCAGCGCCCCGGCCGGAGCATTCTCGAACACGCCGCCCGAATCGGCCAGCACCGAACGCACGTCGGGGGAGTCCGGCACCATCGTCGCCACCACGTCGGCGTCACGGACCGCCTCGGCGATGTCCGCCGCCCCGCGCCCTCCGGCCGCGACAAGCTGCTCGATCCGGGCCGGGCTGCGGTTGTACCCGGTGACGTCGAACCCGGCCTTGACCAGGTTGGCCGCCATCGGCGCGCCCATGATCCCCAGCCCGATGAACCCGATGCGCATGCTCATGACTGCTCCTTCCCGGCAGGTCCGGCGCGGCGCTCCCGCGGCAGCCAGGCCAGGCTTGCGGACGGCCACCAGAACTCCACCGCCGAGAACCCCGCCGCCCGCGCCGCTGCCGGGCGCCACAGCAGGGGCTCCTCGGTGAACAACAGCGAGCAGTTGGCCAGGTAGGGAAGTCTATGCTTCATCAAGTTTCCGTATCTTGAAAGTTTTTTTCCGTTTCTCGGATAAGACTAGACCGTCAACCGCGAGCCCGTCAACTGCCCAAGCGAGCCCCGGCCGACCTCCGCCAGAGGCCGAGAGTTTTGATATATGAATTACAAATTCTGTATCATGGAAGCATGATCGACTCGACGCAGGGGACCGGGCTGGCGCCGGTGAGCCATGACGGTGCCGGCCGCGGCTCGGCCTCGGGCGGGGTGCAGTCCATCGAGCGGGCCTTCGATCTGCTCGAGATGCTGGCGGACGCCGGCGGGGCGCTTGGGCTCTCTGAGCTGGCGGCCACCTCGGGGCTGCCGCTGCCCACAGTTCACCGCCTGATGCGCACTCTGGTCAACAGGGGATACGTCCGCCAGGAGGCCTCGCGGCGCTACACGCTCGGCTCGCGGCTGATCCGGCTCGGCGAGACCTCCAGCCGCATGCTCGGCACGTGGCTACGGCCGTTCCTCGCGCAGCTTGTCAGGCAGACGGGGGAGACGGCGAACCTGGCGATCCTCGACGGCGACGAGGTCGTCTACCTCGCGCAGGTGCCGAGCCCGCACTCGATGCGGATGTTCACCGAGCCAGGCCGGCGGGTCCGCCCGCACTGCACGGCGGTCGGCAAGGCCCTGCTCGCGCAGCTACCGCCCGAGCAGGCGCGCGCGCTGCTCGAACGGGACGGCATGCCAGCCTTCACCCCCACCACCATCACCGACCCTGACCTGCTGATCGCGCACCTCGAGGTAATCCGCAAGCAGGGGTATGCCGTCGACGAAGGCGAGCAGGAGATCGGCGTGCGCTGCTTCGCGATGGCGGTACCGGACGCGCCCGCGTCCCTTGCCATCTCCACCTCCGGCCCGCAGGCCCGGATGACCGACGACGCCGCGGCGCGCATCGTGCCCGCCCTCAAGCTCGCGGCCCGGGAGATATCCGCGACCATCGTCGCCGAGGGCGCAGACTAGGCAGCGCGAGGCCGGCCGCCTAGCGGCGGCCGGCCGGTCAAGAGCCCGGGCGCAGTTTTCCGCCCCCGCCTGGCTAGGCAGAGGCCCTTGCCGCGAGGCGACCCCGAAGTCTAGACTGAACGTTCAGTCAAGCCGTGAGGAAGTCATCGTGACCGCCCAGCACACCGACGCCAAAGACACCAAAGAACCCAAAAGCGCCAAAGACCCCAATCTCGCCCAGATCATCGCAACGCAAGAAGAGATCTTCGTCCGCCGCCAGCCCCACTCCAAGCGGCTGGCCACAGGCGCGGCCGGCCACCTGACCGGCGGTGTCACCTCAAGCTGGCAGATCACCGCGCCGCAGCCGGTCTGGCTGAGCCACGGCAAGGGCTCAAAGGTCTACGACGTCGACGGCAACGAGTACGTCGACCTGCACGGCGGCTACGGCGCCATGCTGGCCGGCCACGCCCACCCCTCCGTCGTCGAGGCCATCCGAACCCAGGCAGGCCGCGGCACGCACTTCGCCCAGCCCACCCCGGAGGCGCTCGCGGTCGCCGCGGAACTCGCCCGCCGTTTCGGCCTGCCCCGCTGGCGCTTTGCCAACTCCGGCACAGAAGCCACCATGGACGCCGTCCACCTCATGCGCGCGATCACCGGCCGGGACCTGATCATCAAGATCGAGGGCTGCTACCACGGCCACCACGACTCGGTCCAGGTATCGGTCGCCCCGGAGCCGCAGGACGCGGGCCCGAAGAACAAGCCCGCCCAGGCCGCCTCGTCCACCGGCATCCCCCGCGCCATCATCGACCTGACCCTGGTCGCCACCTTCAACGACCTGGGCAGCGTGGAAAGGCTGCTCGACGAGCACGAAAACCAGGTCGCCGGCCTGATCGTCGAGCCGATAATGATGAACGCGGGCATCATCCTGCCCAAGCCCGGCTACCTGGCCGCCCTCAAGACGCTGCTGCACTCCCGCGGGGCACTGCTCACCTTCGATGAGGTCAAGACCGGCCTCACCGTCGGCCCCGGCGGCGTCACGGCCCTTGAGGGAGTACAGCCCGATCTGGTATGCCTTGCCAAGTCGCTTGGCGGCGGTGTGTCGGTCGCTGCCATCGGCGGCACGGAACCGGTGATGGACTACGTCGCGGAAGGCGGGTACGAGATGGTCGGCACCTTCAACGGCAACCCGCTCGCGATGGCCGCCACCAAGGCCATGCTCACCGAGGTGGCCACGCCGGCGGCATACGAGAAGATCGAGCGACTCCGCGCCCGCGCCGCCGACGGCATCGAGCGCGCGATCTCCGGCACCGGCCTGACCGCGCACGTGGTCACCGCGGGCGCCAAGGGCTGCGTGGTATTCGCGAGCGAACCGGTTACCGACTACCGCGGCTTCCTCGGCGTCGACGACCGATATAGCCACGCGCACTGGCTCTACCAGCACAACGGCGGGGTGTTCCTGCCGCCGTGGGGCAAGATCGAGCAGTGGCTGATCTCGGTCCAGCACGACGAGGCCGACATCGACAGGCTGGTCGAGAACTTCGGCGTCTTCGCCCGCGCCGTCGCCGAGAACCCCCAGAACCCCCAGAACCCCGAGAACCCCCAGAACCCGGGAGGCTGACCGATGGCCCACCCGCGCGAAGGCTTCCAGGGCCACGGGGCCCCGCGGCTGAGACCCCAAAGACCGCAGTGGCCGGTCCTCAGCCGCAGGTCCTTCCTCGGCCGCGGCGCGGGTGCCGCTGCGCTCGCCGCCCTCGGCGGCGGCGCGCTGGCCGGCTGCGCCAACGACCTGACAGGCAACGGCACGGTCCCGCTGCCCCGGCCGAACCACCCGGTCCGCTGGCCGCTCTTCAACGACAACCAGGCGATCGCCAGCAACCTGGAACCGGAACACGGCGCCACGCTGCAGGTCTACAACTGGGTCGCCTACGTCAACCAGCAGTGCGTCAACAACTTCGCGAAGAAGTACAAGTGCAAGGTCGAGGTCAGCACGTTCAACACGATGAACGAGGCGCTGTCCAAGCTGCGCAGCGGCCTGTCCTTCGACGTGCTGATGGGCGCCACCGTCGACGTGCTCGGCCAGTTGATCGAGTCCAAGCTTGTCCAGCCGCTGAACCACTCCTACATCAGCGACATCGGCCAGGCCTGGCCCGACTTCACCAACCCCTTCTACGACCAGGGCTGGCAGTACACGGTGCCGTACACGATCTACACGACGGGTATCTCCTGGCGTAAGGATCTGGTGCACGAGAACCCGTACACGATGGCCAACCCGTGGGCGATGCCGTGGCAGGCCAAGTACAAGGGCCGGGTCGCGATCCTCGACGACTACCGGGAATCGATCAGCCTCGGCCTGATGAAGAACGGCATCTACAACCTCAACACGACCGACTTCAACCAGATCGCGCTCTCGCGCAAGACGCTCGAGGAACTCTCCAGCCTGGTCAACGTGCGGATCGACAACAACGACTACACCGAGGTCCCGGACGCCGACACCTGGATCCACCACGCCTGGTCCGGCGACATGGCCGCGGCCGGGTACTACATGCCCAAGGGCGTGCCGGTCGACGTGGTCGGCTACTGGTTCCCCACCGACGGCAGGGGACCGGTCGCCAACGACACCAACGTGGTGCTCCGCTCGGCCACCAACCCGGTCCTCGCCCACCAGTACGTCAACTACTTCCTTGACCTGCCCAACGCGCTGGAGAACATCAGCTTCAACGGCTACATGCAGCCGATAAACGGCGTGACGCCGCAGGTCCTTGTCAAGGAGCAGATCCTGCCGTCGGCCCTGAGGTCCACCGTGGTGCTGCCGTCGTACTTCCGCCGCGGCATCGGCGAGCTCCAGCTTCCCGTCGACGCCGACGCGCTGTGGCAGCAGGCCTGGCTCGTCGTAAGCAACGGCATCTAAGGGGTGCCCATGAGGGACCGGAAGAAGAACGCGTTCTGGATCGCGCTGGCCGCGCCCGGGATGATCTGGCTGGTCGTGCTGTTCATCGTGCCGTTCTACGCGGTGCTCGCGATCGCGATGGGCAAGCTTGACCAGCTGTTCGAGTCGCCGGTCGCGGTGTGGAACCCGCTGCAGTGGAGCTCGTCCGACGTCATCGACGTCGCCCGTGACCTCGTCGGCAGCGCCTCGTTCGCCGGCCCGATCGTGATCAGGACGATCGTGTACGTCGCCATCGGCTCACTGCTCTGCCTGCTCATCGGCTATCCGACCGCGTACTTCGTGGCCCGGTTCGCCGGCCGCCGCAGGGGGCTGTTCCTGATCCTGCTCATCGCCCCGTTCTGGATCAGCTACATGATGCGCATGCTGGCCTGGGTCGACCTGCTGCAGACCAACGGCTACGCGAACAAGGCGCTCGGCTGGTTCGGCATCTCCCCGGTGAACTGGCTGGGCGGCAAGCCGGTCACGGTGATCCTCGGCCTGGTCTACGGCTACATCCCGTACCTGATCCTGGTCCTGTACGCCGGCCTGGACCGGATCGAGCCCGCGCTGATCGAGGCGGGCCGCGACCTTGGCCTTGGCCGGATCCGCACGTTTGTCCGGATCACGCTGCCGCTGTCCCGCCAGCCGATCCTCACCGGGCTGCTGGTCACCGTGCTGCCGATGATCGGCGACTACTACACCAACCAGCTGCTGTCCGGCGCGGCGTCCACCTCGATGATCGGCAACCTGATTCAGGGCCAGCTGGGTACGCCAGGACTGGAGGGCCAGGGCGCGGTGCTGTCACTGCTGCTGTTGCTCGTCTTGCTCATCCCGATGGTCTACTACGTCGTCGCGACCAACCGCTCCTCGCAGGCGGCGTCATGACCGCGCCGAGCGTCCCCGCCGCTGAGCCCTCCGGGGGGACACCCCCCGGACCCCCCATCCCAGCCGCCAAGACCAAGTCCCAGGCCCGGACCGCGGCCCGCCGTCCGATGCTGCGCCGCAGCCCGTGGGGCCACCCGTGGTTCCTCGAGGGCTTCACCTGGCTGTACCTGATCTGGTCGCTGGTGCCGATCGCCATCGCGGTGCTGTTCTCGTTCAACAAGGGCAAGTCGCAGGCCACCTACCAGGGCGTGTCCTGGCACTGGTACTTCTGGGACCCCACCAACTCGGTGTGGCACAACCCGCAGCTGCATGCGGCGGTGATCCAGACCGTGCGGCTGTCCGTCTTCACCACGGTCATCGCGGTCCCGCTCGGCGTCGCGTTCGCGCTCGGCATCAACCGCTGGCGCGGGTACACCCCCTCGACGTTCAACTTCGTGATGATCCTGTCCTTCGTCATCCCCGAGCTGATCTTCGGCGTGGCGATGTTCTTCGTCTTCACCGTGCTGTTCACCAGCGTCCACCTGGGCACGCTCGCGGAGACCCTCGGCCTGGTCACCTGGAACGTGAGCTGGCCGGCGATCATCGTCCAGGCCCGGCTTGTGACCCTCGGCCGCCACTACGAGGAGGCCTCGGCCGACCTGGGAGCCAACAGGCTGCAGACGATGCGGCGGGTCATGATCCCGCTGCTCGCCCCGGCCATCTTCGCCAGCGCCGTGCTGGTGTTCTCCGGCGTGATCGACGACTTCGTCATCGTCGACCTGCTCTCCTCCAACGCCGGCAACACCCCGATGTCGGTGATCATCTATGCCACCCAGCACGGCGGCAACGGCGGCCCGGCGCTCAACGCCCTCGGCACGATCATGCTGGTCATGTCGTTCATCATCGCGATCATCGGCTTCATCGGCTACCGCTGGCTGACCCGCGGCGAGCGCGGCAGCCGGATCGCCGCCCTCACCACGATCGCCGGCAGCGAAGGCTGACCCGCCGTACCCAGCTAGCGTCTTTTCTCTTTTTAGCCGAACGGGCAGTGGTGCTCGTCCCGCGGAACGTGCCCGTGCCCCGTGGCTCGCCCAGAAAAAGGGAAGCAACGTTTCCGGTAGGCATTGCGTCATAGGCGTGACCACCGACAGAACGGGGTGGTGCCATGACGGCACAGCTGGAGTTCAGCCTGCTCGGTACGTTGCGGGTGAGTCGCGACGGCGCGGCGGTATCGATCCCGCCCGGGCGTCAGCGTGCCCTGCTGGCGGCGCTGCTGCTTGGCGGCGGTCAGCTGCTGCAGGCAGATGAGCTGATCGAAGTGCTGTGGGACGTGCACCCGCCGGCGTCGGCGCACGCCAGCCTGCGCAACTACGTCATGCGGCTGCGCGACGCCCTCGGCGACTCGGGTCACACGCAGATCCGCACCCAGGCGCGCGGATACGCGATCAGCGTGGACACCGATGACCTCGACGTGTCCAGGTTCGAGGCGCTGCTGCGGGCCGCCCGGCTGGCGATGCGGGCCGGCGCCTGGGAGCAGGCCGCGACCCGGGCGCGCGCTGGGCTGTCACTGTGGCGCGGGGAGCCGCTGACCGGCGTTGAGTCCGAGGCCCTCGCGCGGCGGGAGGTCCCCCGCCTGGCGGAGCTGCGAGTGCAGGCGCTCGAGGTCCGCCTGGACGCGGACCTGCGCCTCGGCGGTCACGCCGAGGCGGTACCCGAGCTGCGGCGGCTGGTCGGCGTCCATCCGCTGCGTGAGCAGTTGCACGCGCTGCTGATGCTGGCGCTGTACCGGTCCGGCAGGCGGGCCGATGCGCTCGCCGCGTACCGGGACGCCCGGCAGGCGCTGTCCGCGGAACGTCGCTCCGAGCCGGGCACCCGGCTGCGCGAGCTGCACCAGCAGATACTCCTCGGCGATCCCGTGCTGGCCGTGCCCGTGCCCGCGCCCGCATCGGACGGCGGTGCGGCGCCCGTCGTGCCGCGCGCCCTGCCGGTCGCGGTGCCGCACTTCACCGGGCGGCAGGATGAGCTCGCCATGCTGACCGGCCTGCTCGGCCAGCCGGCCGGCCAGGCGCCGGGCATCGCGGTGATCTCCGCGCTTGGCGGCACGCCCGGGATGGGCAAGACGGCGCTTGCCGTGCACTGGGCCCACCAGGTCGCGCAGCGTTTCCCTGACGGGCAGCTGTACGTGAACCTGCGCGGCTACGACCTGGGCTCGCCGGCGCCGCCCGAGGCCGCGCTGGCCGGGTTCCTGCGCGCGCTGGGCATGTCGGCCCAGGACATCCCGGCCGGGGTGGACGAGTGTGCCGCCAGGTACCGCGGCCTGCTGGCCGGGCGGCGGATGCTCGTGCTGCTTGATAACGCCAGGTCGGTTGAGCAGGTCCGCCCGCTGCTGCCCGCGAGCGCGGGCTGCGTGGCCGTGGTGACCAGCTGTGACGCGATGGCCGGGCTGGTAGCACGGGAGGGCGCCCGCCGGATAGAGCTGGACCTGCTGCCGCTCGCCGACGCGGCGGGCCTGCTGCGCGCGCTGATCGGCGAGCGGGCCACCGCCGATCCCGGCGCCACCCGGGCGCTGGCGCAGGCGTGCTCGCGGCTCCCGCTTGCTTTGCGGGTGGCCGCCGAACGCGTCGCCGCAACCCCCGATACCCCGCTGTCCGGCCTGGTCGCCGAGCTGGCCGAAGAGCGGCTCGGCCTGGACCCGCCGGACGGTGATCAGCGCACCGCGGTCCGTGCGGTCCTTTCCTGGTCCTACCGGCAGTTGCCGGAGGCCGCGGCGCGCGCGTTCCGGCTCGCGGCCCTGCACCCGGGGCCCGACCTCGACGCCTATTCCGTCGCCGCGCTCATCGGCGGCACCCTCGAGCAGGCCGCCGAACTCCTCGGCCAGCTCGTCCAGGCAAGCCTGATCCAGCCGTCCGGCTCGTCCCGGCAGGCCGGCGACAGGTACACCCGGCACGACCTGCTGCGTGCCTACGGCCGTGAGCTCGCCACCGCCACCGACGCCGAGGCCGAACGGCGCGCCGCGCTGACCCGCCTCTTCGACTACTACCTGTACGCCGCCTTTGTCGCCACGAACACCCTTTACCCGGCCGACCGCCCCCGCCTGACACCCCCGGGCAGCCCCGTCCCGCCGCTGGCCACCCCGGCCGCGGCGCAGGCGTGGCTCGATGCCGAGCGGGCCAGCCTGGTCGCGGTCTGCGCGCACGCCGCCCGGCGCGGCTGGCCAGGCCACGCCAGCAGGCTGGCCGTCACCTTGCACGGCTACCTCGATGCCGGCGGCTACCTCTGCGAGGCCATCACGGTCCACAACGCGGGGAGACGGGCCGCGCGCCGGGTCGGCGACCGCGGCGCCATCGCCGAGGCCCTCAACTCCCTCGGCCATGCCGACCTGCGCCAGGGCAACTACCAGCAGGCCATCGGCCGGTTCCAGAAGGCCAACACCCACTCCCGCGCCGTCGGCGACAAGTCCGGCGAGGCACGCGCGCTCGGCAACCTCGGGATCGTGGCCATGCACCAGGGCCGCTACCAGCAGGCGGCCGAATACCAGCGGCAGGCCCTGGCCATCTGCCAGGCGATCGGCGACAAGTCCGGCGAGGCCCACGGGCTGAGCACCCTGATTCCCACGAGCAGGCCCGTGCGCTGAGCGGCCTCGGCGATGCCGAGCACGCCGGCCTCGACAGCTCCGGCCCATCCTGGCGGCAGAGCCGAGACGACGGCTCCGGCCAGCCCTGGCGGCCGGACCGCGACGACTCGGGCCGGCCCTGGTCAGCACCGCCCGGCGCACGGTAGCCTCGACAACCGATGCTGATCGCGGCGGCGGTGTGCCCGCACCCACCTCTTCTGGTGCCCGAGGCCACCGGCGCCTCAGGCCCCGGCCTGGCCGAGGTGGAGCGGCTGCGGGCGGCGTGCCAACGGGCCGTCGCCGCCCTGGCCGCACAATCCCCCGACCTGATCGCGGTCGTCGGCGGCGCCCCGCGCACGGCTGAGTATCCGCCGGGCGCGCCGGCCACCCTCCGCGAGTTCGGCATCCCGTTCGCCATCGGCGAGGCCTCCGCGGATCCAGGGAGCCGACCCGTCCTCCCGCTCTCGCTGACCATAGCCCGCTGGCTCTTCGCCCGGTCCGTGGCCCCGCCGACCGCGGCGGGCACCGCTTGGTGGGGCATCGCGACCGACGCGCCGCCCGAGGAGTGCCGGGTCCTGGGGGAGCAGCTCGCCGCGCTCGCGCCCAGGGTCGCGCTGCTCGCGATGGGCGACGGGCCCGGACGCCGGGCGCGTGGCATCGAGGCCGCTCGGGACCCGGCGGCCGACCGCTACGACGCCAAGGTGGCCGCGGCCCTGGCCGCAGCCGACCCGGTCGCGCTCGCGACGCTCGACCCCGGCCAGGACGGCGACCTTTTCATCGCCGGCCGTGCCGCCTGGCAGGTGCTGGCCGGCGCGGCGACCAGGGACCCGTTCGACGCCGAGTTGCGCTACGCCGGCGCGCCCTTCGAGGTGACCTATTTCGTCGCCAGCTGGAATCGCCGCGCGCCAGGACAGCATGCCGCCCCGGCCGGGGCGTCGCGGTGCTGACCGGACTGCGGCCCGGCGACAAAGCCACCCGCCGATAGCGGCGCCGGCGTCCGGCGGGCCGGGCACACTGGTGGCATGGGCACGCACGTGATCGCCGTGGTGGGCGCTACCGCCACCGGCAAGTCACGGCTGGCCATCGACCTGGCCCGCGCGCTGGGCGGCGAGATCGTCAACGCCGACTCGATGCAGCTCTACCAGGGCATGGACATCGGCACGGCCAAGGAAACGCAGGCCGAGCGCCGCGGCATCCCGCACCACCTGCTCGACGTCTGGCCGGTGACCAGGACCGCGAACGTGGCCGAGTACCAGGGCCTGGCCCGCGCCGCGATCGAGGACATCACCGGCCGCGGCCGTGTCCCGATCCTCGTAGGCGGCTCGGGCCTGTACATCCGTGCCGCTCTTGACGACCTTCATTTTCCCGGAACGGATAGTGGTACCAGGGCCCGGCTTGAAGCTGAACTGACCCGGTGCGGCCCGGCAGCGCTGCACGCCCGGCTGGCCGGGCTCGACCCGGCCGCGGCGGCCGCCATCCTGCCGAGTAACGGGCGCCGGATCGTGCGCGCCCTCGAGGTGATCGAGATATCCGGGCGCCCGTACACCGCCACCCTGCCCGCCTACGACCAGGCAAGCACGGCGGTGCAGATCGGCCTCGCGCTGCCGAGGCCGGAACTGGATCACCGGATCGCCGCCCGGGTCGAGCGGGTGTGGCAGGCAGGTTTCGAGGCCGAGGTGCGGCGCCTGGTCACCGGCGGCCTGCGGCGGGGCAAGACTGCCAGCCGCGCGCTCGGCTACCAGCAGGTGCTGCGCTACCTGGACGGCGGGTGCACGCTGGATGAGGCACGCGCGGAAACAGTCCGCGCCACCCGGCGGTTCGCCCGCCGCCAGGAGTCCTGGTTCCGTCGCGACTCCCGCGTCGGCTGGCTCGATGCCAGCGAGCCTTCGGAATCCCTGCTGGCCCAGGCGCTGCGGCTCACGTGACCCGCCGGCGCACCATCTCCTTGAGTTCGCGCGGCAGGGCATCGGCGGCGAGCAGCCGCGACAGCAGGTCCGGCTCGACCAGCAGCGCACGGAGGGTCAGGGCCACGGGACCTCGTGATCGGGGCGGTGCCGTCAGGGCGATACCCGGCGGTCACATCTGGTCGCCGAGCCGGTAGGCCCTCTTGGCATTGTCGGCGCAGATCATCCTCGTCAGGCGAGCCACGGCTCGTTCTGGATAAAAGCCTTCGGAAAGCCCCGCGCGGAGGAAATCCGAGAGCGCGCCGCGGAACAGCGCCGCACCGAGGTAGTACAGCTCGGGCAGCCCGAACGCGTCCGAGGAGTAGAGGAACTTGCCGAACGGCGCAAGCTCGAGAGCCTCGGCGAGCAGCGCGGGCGCGCGGGCGCCAAGGTTGTGGGTGGCCAGCCCGGCGTCGACGTACACGTTCGAGAACACCTGGGCGAGGTAGCCCGCCTCCCGGTGGAAGGGGTAGTTGTGCAGCAGCATGACGGGGACCCCGGTAGGCTCGATCGCACGCAGCACCGAGGTGAGCAGCAGCGGGTTGCAGCGGTGCAGGTCCACGTCGCTGTCCCCGTAGCCGACATGGAACTGGACAGGCAGCCCGAGGTCCACGCCGCACCAGATGAGAAACCTGGACAGCGTCTCGTCCGCGAGCCTGGGCGGTCCCGACTCCGTGGTCCGGCCCGCCAGCCAGTCCTCGGCGGCCGCCGCCACCTCCGCGTCGGACGGCCGCTCGGCGCGCAGCTCGAGCCCGGTCCGGTAGGCGGCGATCGACTTCACGCCGACTGCCGCGGCCGTCCGCGTGGTCAGCGCGGACCGCACCGCGTCGGCGAAGCCGGCCGGTCCGACACCGGCCGCCGCGACGTCCTCGGCGACCCGCTCCAGCCTGACGATCTCGTGCGCGGTCGCCCCGGCCAGGCCGCCGAGCTCAGCCAGGGAGGTCAGCGGCTCGGGGGTGAAGCCGGTGTCCACGCACATCACGCAGAGCCCGGCCGCCTGCAGGAAGCGCTTGCTGACCTCGGTCGCGCCGAGTTCGGCCCGGCGGGCCACGTAGTCCGGCATCTCGGCGTGTGGCGGCATGTCCAGGACGGGCGGGCACAGGCGGCGGAACGCGAACCCGGCCTGCGAGTCGAATACCGAGGCGCCCCGCACGCCGGCGCCCTCGTTCAGCATCGACTCCAGCGTCGCCTCGTCTGCGTCGCGGCACAGCACCCCGTGGCAGTGGTGGTCCACCAGGGGCTGCTCCGCGACGCAGGCGAGCAGTTCGGTCACTCAGATACCTCCGGGCTCACGGGGCGTCGTCGTGCGTCGTCGCCAGCCGTGGGCTCGCCACCGAGACCCCGTCGTCCGACGGCGGCGCGATGCCCTCGCGGGCGGCAAGCGCGGCACCGAGCTTCCGCGCCGTGCGCGGCGCGAAGATCACCGCGATCAACGCCGCCACCAGCCAGGCGCCGCACACCACGGGCTCCCACTCGCCGGGGCCCGAGGTCGGGTACGGGTACACGTTGCGGTACAGCGTGTACCCGAGCACCACCAGGCCGGCGATCGGGATCACGATCTGCCACATCGGCACCGACAGCTTCCGGCGTACGAAGACGAGCATGATGCAGCCGAGCGAGGCCAACACGTACGCGACGAGCAGGATCAGCGTGCCGATGGTGCCAGACCACTCGAAGCTGTCCAGGGCGGTGGCGTGGAAGCCCGCCGTGTAGATGATCGCGATGACCGCCGCAGCGGAGGTGACCATCAGGGTCGCGTTGACCGGCGTGCCGAACTTGGAGATCGCCCCGAGGCCGCGCGGTCCCGCGGTGTCTCTTGACAGCGCGTACAGTAGCCGCGCCCCGCCCACGGTGCAGGCCAGGCAGCAGCCGAACGCGCTGATCATGGTGCCGAGCGTGATCACGTCCCCGACCCAGTTGCCGACGTAGGAGGAGCCGAGGTCGCCAAGCAGCGAGGGCGAGGCGATGAACTTCGTCACGCCGGTCTTACCCGCGCCGAAGCCCATCATCTCCACCGCGGTCACGATCACGAAGTAGACGCCGCCGAACACGGCCACGCCGAAGATCGCCCGCGGGATGTCGCGGGTCGGCCGGTGGGTCTCCTCGCCCAGGGTGGACGCCGCCTCGAAGCCGGCGAACGAGAGGAAGCCGAACACCACGCCGAGGAACAGCCCGTTGAAGCTCGTCCCCGGCGTCACCTGGAACACGCTCAGCGTGAAGTGCTCATGTCCGGGCGCGTTTCCGGCCAGCAGCCTGACCAGCACCACCGCGGTGACGATCAGGATCAGCGTGACCGTGGCGCCCTCGACGGTCAGCAGCACGTTCGTGCCCCGCCTGGCCGGTACGACGGCGACCCCGAGCGCCAGCGCCAGCGCGATCGCGAGCAGCATGAACGGCGCCCACGTCGGCGGGTTCGGCCAGATGCCGACCTCCTGCAGGAACGCGGTGCCGAAGATGCCGGCCGCCGTCGAGGTCACCACCGCGTAGAACGTGTAGGTGCCAAGCAGCCCCCACCCCGCGACCACCCCGGCGCGCGGCCCGAGCGTCGCGCCGACGAACGCGTAGACAGAGCCCGAATGGTGGAAGTACTGACACAGCCGGACGAAGGAGTAGGCCACGAGCAGCACACCCACGGCCGCGATGAGGAAGGTCAGCGGCACGGCGCGGCCTGCGGTGCCCGCGCTCGCCTGCGGGTTGATGTTCGCCGCCATGCTCGGCGCCATCAGCGCCACCGACAGCCCCACCGCCTGCCAGACCGACAGCGAACGCTTGAGCCCTGGAAGATCCCCGGCCGGATTCGCCTCCATCTACGCCTCCTTAGTGTGCTCTGTCCCCATAGTGTCCCTCCACCCCACCCGGTACGGAAGGGGCAAAAAGTACGAATCAACGATTCAACCAGCTCTTTTCCCAGACTCCAAGCCGCCGCGCCTGTCGCTCTCACCCGCCGCGCGCGCCCGTCCTCGCCCCCGCAACGGCGTCGAAGCGCCGCCGGGCACCTTCTTTGCTGCCCGGTATGCCAGCCCGCGCCGCCGCGCTGGGCCGGGACGGCGCCTGCAGCGCCTGAAGTGTGCCGCCTGCGGTGCGTGCCGCAGCCCTGACGCACTCCGTCGTGCGGCGCGTCCTACGTCTGCATCCCAACCAGCTCGCCCGGATTATCCGCCGATTGAACCATTTCGCGTTCGGGTGCGTGACTGAGGGTAGGAACTACTCGTCAGGGGGTGACCTACGGTGACCGCTGCATATCCGGTTCTTGTCCCGGAGCCTACGGGTCCCGTGAGTCGTGCGCCGGCGCGCCCGTGGCACTGCGGGCCCTCGTGGGGCACTGGAGCCCGCGCCTTCCCGGGCGTACCCGCCTCGGTGCCGGAGGCGCGCCGGTTCGTCGGCCGCCTGCTGGACGGCTGCCCGGCCAAGGAGACCCTGGTGATCTGCGTGTCCGAACTCGCCACGAACGCGATCGCGCACACCGCCTCCGGTCACGGCGGCTCATTCACGGTCGAGGTCGACTGCCCGCGAGAGGGAGTAGCCAGGATCGCGGTCACCGACGCCGGCGGCTCCGGCGTTCCCGAGCCCGGCCACCTGCTCCCGGTGCCCGGCGAGATCATGGCCGAAGGCGGCCGCGGCCTCGCCATGGTGGCCGCGTGCACCAGCCGGTGGGGCTACGCGGATTCGCCCTCCGGGCCCGGCCGCATCGTGTGGGCCGAGGCCTGCTGGCCGGTCGGCATACCCTCGGCCGGGCCGGTCGGCCCGCTCCGCAAGAACTCCCGCCGGTCCCGTTCCTCGGCGTCCGCCGCGGACCGGCGGGACCCAGCCAACCCCGATAACCCCACCGGACCGGGAGGCGACGCGGCCTAGCGCGGAGGCTTCCGCGTCGCCTCCCTATCGGCCCTCCCGCACCACCCACCCGCCCCGTCTGGCACCACCCACACCGA
Source organism: Streptosporangiaceae bacterium (assembly GCA_050698735.1). Classification (GTDB taxonomy): domain Bacteria; phylum Actinomycetota; class Actinomycetes; order Streptosporangiales; family Streptosporangiaceae; genus Palsa-504. Next base: position 17,117 of record JBOHCG010000093.1, read on the forward strand.
ATTCGGTATCTTAGATTTGAGATATACTTTGGGGTATGGACCGCGACCAGGGATCGATCCCGCAGGACGAGCACGGCGCGCCGCTGCCGGTGATGCCGGGCTTCCGCGAGATGGCGCTGCGCCGGATGGCGGAACAGCAGACGGCCACGGCGGCGAGGATGGCGGAGGATCGCGGCAGGCTGATCCGCGAGCTTGCCGAGCAGCGTCAGGCGGCCGGACTGTCCCAGACCGAGATCGCGGCCCGCATGGGTACCTCCCAGTCCGCGGTAGCCAGGCTCGAGTCTGGCACCGCGGACGTGCGCGCCTCCACGCTGGAGCGCTATGCGGCCGCCGTCGGCGGCCAGATCACCTGGATACTCCACGACCCCGAGGAAGGAGCTGGCGGATGACCAGAGTGCCGCCCAGCACGGGACCGAGCATTGGACGCGCGCACATTCCCGGAGGGCCGCCGCGACCGGGGGAGCCGGGCTGGCCCAGTCGGCCAGGTGAGCCCGGCTGGCCCGGCCTGCCTGGCACGCCGCCCGCGCAGGCCCCGGCCTCGCCGACACGCGTCTGGCTGGATCCGCACGCCGGCTGGAAGGCGAACTTGTATGAGCGGCTGCTGGAAAAGCGGATCGTGCTGGCCGCGGGCCCGCTGGATGACGACGCGGCCGCCAGGCTGTCGGCCCAGTTGCTGACCCTCGACGCGGAGAGCAGTGAGCCGATCCGGCTTGAGCTGCAGAACGTGCGCGCCGAACTCTCGGCCGCCCTGACCGTCATGGGCATACTCGACGTCATGCGGGCGCCGGTGCAGGCGTGCGTAAGCGGGGAGATCGGCGGCCCCGCCCTCGGCGTGCTGGCCTCCTGCCCGCGCCGGGTCGGCTACCCGAACGCCTCCTTCGTCCT
>JBOHCG010000094.1:0-17774 GCA_050698735.1 Streptosporangiaceae bacterium
GTTCCGGCCTCGGCCGGCCCATTGTCGCAACGGGAGCGCGAGATCCTGGCGCTGCTGGCGGTCGGGGCGAGCGACGCCCAGATCGCCGGGCGGCTGTTCCTTTCCGTGAACACGGTCAGGTCGCACCTGGAGCGGATCAGGGACAACACCGGAGCCCGCCGCCGACCGGACCTGGTTCGCTACGCGATCGGTGCCGGCATCGCCGCGCCGCGGTAATTGGGCCGGCCGGCCCACACGCGGAGGGCTCGATTGGGCCGCGCGGCCCCTGCCGCCGCGCTCCTGCCGGACCTACGGTCGGTCATGAAAGGCGTCGGACCGAAAGAAAGGCAGCCTCACATGAAGATCAGGATCACCAGGCAACCGACCATCACGAAGGCGGCCATCGCCACGGCGTTCTTCGCGATCGTGTTCCTCGCGACAAACTCCAACCTGCCGTCCTGCAGCGATCCGTACGCGGCGCTGAACGCGGGCGGGTGCCTCGTCCGCCAGAGCTATCTGCACACCGGCTGCGGCTGGCTGGCGCTGGTGAGCCTGGCCACCGGCGTCGTGCTCTTCATCCTCAGGCAGCGCACGGCTCACCCGGCGCGGACCGGCCCCGGCGAGTGAGCGAGGCCGGCATCCGGCAGCAGGCCCCCGGGAGGGGAGGGGGCCTGCTGTCTTGGCGTCACAAGCCAAGCCGGTCCCTGCGCTCGATCAGCCGCCCGGCGTTGCGCATGGCCAGGGCGATGATCGTCTCCATCGGGTTGATGCCGGTGGGGCCGGGGAACAGGCTGGCGTCGGCCACGAACAGCCCTCCCGCGCCGTGGAAGGCGCCGAAGCTGTCGACCACGCCGCGCCGTGGATCGACGTTCATCCGCGCCGTGCCCATCAGGTGGATCGAGTACAGCTGGATCGACCGCTTGGCCACCGGCCACCCGAGCAGCTCCCGCAGCTGCCCCGGGCTGCGGACCTCGGGCGCGCCGTCGAAGGGCAGCAGCACCCGGCGGGCCCCCGCGGCGAACAGCACCTCCGCGGTCAGCTCGACGCCGCGCACCACCCGGTCCGCGTCCGCGTCGGCGAGCCGGTAGAAGACCTGCGGGCCGAACCCGGGGACGGTGCGTACCCGGCCGGTCCCCGTGTCGGAGACCAGCGGTCCCGCGGTGACGATGTGGTTGTATCCGGCCATCAGCTCGCCGAGCTCGGGGCCGTAGGCCTGGATGATCCCGGCCAGCTGCGGCGGGGTCAGGTTCTGCGCGGTCAGCACGAGCCCCTCGGACATGAACTCGCGGACCTGGAAGGCCTGGTGCACGCCGTGCCACCCGGTGACGTCCTCGTCGAAGAACGCGATCACGGTCGCGTTCGGGTGCAGCGACAGGTTCCGGCCGAGCTGGCCGGATGCGGATTTCAGCCCGGAACGTGCCAGCAGCGCGGGCGTCTGGATCGCGCCGCCGGCCACGATCACGGCCCGGGCGCGTACCGTCAGCCGCGGCCCCCGCCGTCCCCCCGGCCGGACGAAATGTCCGGTCACGCCCGTCACCGCCGCACCCGGGCGGGTGATCCGATCGACCCGGCAGTCGGCGAACAGCCGGGCGCCGAACGCGAGCGCGCGCGGCACGCTGGTGACGAGCATCGAGCGCTTCGCGCCGGTCGGGCAGCCGACCGTGCAGCTGTTCGTGCCCGCGCAGTGCAGCTGGTTGCGCTGGTTCGCGACGACGGCCCAGCCCTTGGCGTCGGCTCCCGCCTTGAGCAGCTGGGAATCCCGCCCGATCGTCTCCGGATCCTGCGGACCGACCGACTGCCGGACCTCGGCCCTGGCGAAGTACTGGTCAAGCTCGCCGTCGCCGATCGCCTCGACACCCCGCGCCGCCCACCCGGCCAGCACGCGCTCCGGTGTGCGCCACGACATCCCGCCGTTGACCACGGTCGAGCCGCCGACGCACCGGCCCTCGGCGAACAGCACGGAAGGCCGCCCGATCGCCATCCCGCCGCCCCCGTCGCGGTAGAGGGTACGCAGCGCCCGCCCGGTGCCCGCGGTAAACGACTCGGTCGGGTGGTAACCGCCCTCCTCGAGCACGATGACGTCGATCCCGGCCTCGGCGAGTTCGGCCGCCATGGTCGCCCCGCCGGCCCCCGAGCCCACGATCACCGCCCCGCAGTCCAGCGTCACGTCCGCGCCGATGTCTTCCTGCGTGGTCAGCCCCCTCGGCGTCATCACGAACTAACACCCGCCTGCCCCGTTCCTTCTTGCTCCGCCTCTTCCTCGAACTGATCTGCTCTGATCTGTTCTGCTCCTACCGTGACCGCTGCCTCCCCAGCGCGAATCTCCGGACCGTAGGACTCCATCCGGCGGCGCGATACGGCCGCGATATACGGCACCGGGTCGTAGCCGATCTCCCGCTGCACCTCGGGCAGCTCGTAGTAGCACATCACGATCACGCCCCGCAGCCGCTGCACCAGTTCGGCCGCCGGCCCGCGCCGCGCCAGCAGCGCCCTCAGGTATGCCCCCGCCACCCCGTCCTCCAGCCTGGCCATCCGCCGGCCGCGGGACGGCGGGTAAAGGCGCGCCCCCTGGTCGAGCGCGAGCAGCCCGGCGACCAGGCCCTTCCTCGCGGCGGGCGACAGCGAGTCCAGCATCAGCCCGAACTCGCCGAGGACCCGCTCCACCCGCCGGCCCGCCCGGACCTCCGGCGGGCAGATCAGTTCCGCGAAGCGCCTCGCAGCCCGCCGGACAAGCGGGCCAAGTGAATCCGGATCCTCAGGCTCCGCCGTCGGCGCGGAAGATGGGCCAGCCAATCCCGGTCCTCCGTTCCGCCTGGTCGGGGGTGCCCTGCGCTGAGCGGAGATAGTACTCGCGCCGCGGGCTGGCGGCACCTTCCATCGACGATCATCTACAGTGGAGTGGCGATGCCGGTCATCCCGCTGCCCGATGAGCCCAGCCTCACCCAGCTCCGCAAGCAGGCGAAAGACCTGCGCCGCGGCGTCCTGGCCGGCGATCAGGCGGCACTCGCCGAGGTCGCGGAGCACTACCCGGATCGCGATCCGGCGGGAGAGTTCCCGCTGCACGCCGCGCAGTTGGTCATCGCACGCCATTACGGCTTCACGAGCTGGGTCCGCCTCAAGCGCCGGGCCGAGGTGTCCGAGCGCTATAGCCGATTCCCCGCCCGCATGCCGGCCGCCGACGACTCCGACCTGGCCGACGCCTTCCTCCGCCTGGTCTGCCTGTACTTCGGCGACGACGAGCCGGAGCAGCGGGAGCGGGGACGCCGGCTGCTCGCCGAGCACCCCGACATCACCGGGGACAGCGTTTACGCCGCCGCGGCGGCGACCGATGTCGAGACGCTGCGGCGCATTCTTGCCGCCGACCCGCCCGCCGCCCGCCGCGAGGGCGGCCCCTACCGGTGGGAGCCGCTGTTCTACCTAGCCTATTCTCGCCACGACCCGGCGGTCACCGAGCAAGCCGTACTCACCACGGCCCGGCTGCTGCTCGACGCGGGCGCGGATCCGAACGCCGGCTACCTCTTCCAGGGCCTGCCCACCCCGTTCACCGTGCTGACCGGCGTCTTCGGGGAAGGCGAGCTCGGGCCGGTCCGCCAGCCAAGGCATCCGCACTCCCTTGCCCTCGGCCGGCTGCTGCTCGAGGCGGGCGCCGACCCAAACGACGGCCAGGCGCTGTACAACCGGATGTTGGAGCCCGGCAACGATCACCTGGAACTCCTCTTCGAGTTCGGCCTCGGCACCGGAGACGGCGGGCCATGGCGCAGGCGGCTCACCGACGACCTGGAGGCGCCTGCCCAGATGCTCCGCGGCGAGCTCGCCTGGGCCATCACCCACGGCCTGACGCAGCGGGTCCGGCTGCTCGTCGGCCAGGGCGTCGACATAGCCTCGCCGTTCGAGAACGGCGACACCGTCACCTCGGTGGCCGCCACCACAGGACACCTTGACCTGGTCGACTACCTGGTCGCGCACGGCGCCCCGCCGTTGGACCTCGAGCCTGCCGACGCGTTCATCGCGGCCGCCCTCGCCGCCGACCGGCCATGGATCGACCGGCTGCAACGCGAGCACCCCGGACTCGCCGATCAGGTCCGCTCGGCCCGGCCCGCGCTGATTACCTGGGCGGCCGCCTGCGGCCGGCCCGAGCCCGTGGAGATCCTCGCCGCGCTGGGCTTCGACGTCAACGCCAAGGGCCGCACCGACGGGCCGAGCGACCAGCCCTGGCAGACGGCGCTGCACAAGGCCGCGGAGGACGGAAACATCGAACTGGCCCGCACCCTGCTTCGCCTCGGTGCCGACCCCGACATCCGCGACTACAGGTTCAACTCGCCCCCGCTCGGCTGGGCCCGCTACTTCGGCCAGCAGCCGCTCATCGACCTGCTCGAACCGCTCACCACCCCCGGGGAACCCGTCATCACCACCCGCCAGCCCGCAGAACCCGACGTGCGGGATACTGGCGACCATGCCTGAACTGATCGGCGAGCCGGTCCGGGTCGCCGCGGCGGGGGAGCCGCAGAAGCTGATCGACGAATACGTGGGCCGGGCAAGCACCGGCCAGGCCGGAGTGAGCATCGCGCACATGCACAGCCCGTCCGGCTGGGCCGAGCCCGGCCAGCGGCCCGAGTTCGACGAGTTCACCGTCGTACTGCGCGGCGCCCTGCTGGTGGAATCCGAGGGCGGCCAGCTGACGGTTCGGGCCGGCCAGGCCGTCCACGCCAGGCCGGGGGAGTGGGTCCGCTACAGCACCCCGGGCACCGAAGGCGCGGATTACATCTCGGTCTGCCTGCCCGCCTTCGCCCCCGACACCGTCCACCGCGACGACTGACCGCGTCAGCGCAGTTCCCCGCCCGTCTTGAGGTCATCGAAGAGCAGCTGGTCGACAGGCGGCACCAGGGGACGGTCCGCGCAGGAGAACCAGGCGAGTTCGTCGATCTCGCTGCTGGCGGCGAGGGTCCCCGTGTAGTCACCGGTGTAGCAGCTCATTCGCACCATCGCGCCGCCCGGGAGGCGATGCGATTCACTGGCCTCGTAGGTGCCCACGTGGGCGACCGTCTCCGGCCGCAAGCAGACCGTGAGCTCCTCGGAGATCTCGCGCAGCAGGGTTTGCAGATCGCTTTCCCCTGCCTCGCGCTTCCCGCCAGGGATGAAGAAGACATCCCTTCCGCGCGGCCGCACGCACAAGATCCTGCCGTTCTCCAGGCACACCCACGCCACGGTGTCGATGAAGGCCGGCATAGTCCTACCGAGGCTAGCAAGCCACCCGGAGATAGACGCCTGCGCTATGGTCTGCGGGAACCGAGACAGGCCCGACCCGGAGGCGTTGTGGATACCGATTTCGACACCATGCAGCTCCCGGACACGCCAGATGCCGCCGCGCCCGACGGCTCGGATGTCAGGGAGTTGCTGCACCTCGGCCGCGGCTCGATGGCCCACTTCGAGCTGGCACCCGGCCGCGTCTCCCGCGCCATGGCTCACCGGACGGTCGACGAGATCTGGTACGTCCTGAGCGGGCAGGGCCAGATGTGGCGGCGCCAGGGCGAGCGGCAGGAGACGGTCCCGCTCACACCCGGCACCTGCGTGTCCATCCCGGTCGGCACGCGCTTCCAGTTCCGTGCGTCCGACGGCGGCCCGCTTGCCGTCGTCGGCGTGACGATGCCGCCCTGGCCCGGCGACGACGAAACCTACGAGGTCCCCGGCATCTGGGAGCCGAGGTCATGAGGTAGCCGGATTCGACCGCGCCGACGGCGCGGACATCATGGACCTGGCCGCGCTCAGCCCTGCCGCCCGCGGCTGCGACGCGGTCGTGCACATGGCGGCGCTTCCCCACGACACCGCGGGCACCCCGGATCAGATCATGGCGGTGAACGTGCTGGGCACCTGGCACGTGCTGCTCGCCGCCGAGGCCGCCGGGGCATCCCGGGTGATCTACTTCTCCAGCGGGCAGGCGCTCGGCATCGCCGAGGGCGAGCGACTGCCCGATTACTTTCCCGTCGACGACGCCCACCCCCGCCGGGCGATGCGCCCGTACGGGCTATCCAAGCGCTTGTCCGAGGACATGTGCGAAGGGTTCACCGCCAGGACCGGGATCGCGACCGTGGCGTTCCGCCCGGTGGCGGTCTGGTACGAGGCCGACTAAGCGCAGGTCAGGGAACGGCGGCGGTCGAACCCCCGGTGGGAATGGGAGCCGTTCTGGGAGTACGGCGCGTTCGTGGATGTGCGTGATGTCGCCGACGCCGTCGACCGGGCGCTGAGCGTCCCGCTGGCCGGCCATCACCGGATGCTGCTGTGCGCCACCGATATCTCCGCGACCGCGCCCAGCCTCGAGCTTGCCGCCAGGCTCGCGCCCGACGTGCCGGTCACCGACCCGGCCAGATACCGGGCCGATCCCTGGGCCGCGCTGATCGACTGCTCGGCCGCCGCGATTACGCTGGGCTGGCGGCCCGCCTACCGCTGGGGAGCGAGAAGCTCGTAGTGCATGGTGCGCCAGCGCATCGCGCGATGAGCGGCCGGGACGAGCAGCCCCTGCAGCACCCGGTGCCGCCGGGCCAGCGCCCTGGCCGCGACGCGGGCCTGCTCGCCGTCGAGCAGCCGGGCGCTCGCCTCGATGGCGGGGCCCCTGGGCTTGCCGCGCAGCGTGCACGGGGCGGCCCGCACCCGCGGGTTGTTGCGCAGCCGCTTGGTCTTCCAGGCCTTGTTCCAGGAGCGGAAGTAGGCCCGGTCGCCGTCGAAGGCGATGCTGACCGGCGTGTCGACCCCGGTGCCATCACGCTTGTACGTCGTCAGCAGGATCGTCTTGGTCTCCTTGAGCGGTGCGAGGGCAGCACTCATAGCGTCTCCTTACCTCAACCCTCAAAGACCAGATGAACCGCCGGGTTGTGACAGTGCGCGGGCACTCTACAGCTGGCCGACGTCGGTAACCCGGAGCACGGCCGAGCCCGCCTCGTCCGAGGCGGCCAGGTCGATGACCGCGCCGATGCCCCAGTCATGATCGCCCGCGGGATCGTCGAAGATCTGCCGGACGGCCCAGCTTCCCGGGCGCTCGTCGATGATGAGCAACCCTGGACCGCGCGCGTTCGGGCCGGTGCCGATCTCGTCGTGCAGGTCGAAGTAGCCATCGAGCGCGTCCGCCCACGCGCCGGCATTCCAGCCGCTACCGGAGTCCAGGTCGCCGAGTTCGTCGTGGTGGCCGAGCGCGGCCAGCTTGACCCGGTGGAACAGCGCGTTGCGCACCAGCACCCGGAACGCGCGGACATTGGACGTGACGGTCGCGGGCCGCGCCTCCGACCGGTCGGCCGGGTCGGCCAGCGGGTTGCGCAGCCGCTCCCACTCATCCAGCAGGCTGGAGTCGACCTGGCGGACGATCTCGCCCAGCCACTCGATCAGGTCGGCAAGCTCCTCCGTCTTCGCCTCGTCGGGCACCGTCTGGCGGAGCGCCTTGTAGGCGTCGGCCAGGTAGCGCAGCACCAAGCCCTCGGAGCGGGACAGCCCGTAGAAGCCGACGAACTCGGTGAAGGTCAGCGCGCGCTCGTACATGTCGCGGACCACCGACTTCGGCGATACCGGGTAGTCGAGCACCCAGGGGTGGCCGCGGCGGTAGATGTCGTACGCGGCCTCGAGCGTGTCCTGCAGCGGCTTGGGGTAGGTAACCGCGTCGAGCAGTTCGAGCCGCTCCTCGTACGCGATTCCGTCCGCCTTCATCTGGGCCACCGCCTCGCCGCGAGCACGGAACTGCTGGGCGGACAGCACCTGCCTCGGGTCGTCCAGCGTCGACTCGATCACCGACACCACGTCCAGCGGATAGCCGGGGTCGTCGCGGTCGAGCAGGTCGATGGCGGCCAGCGCGAACGGCGACAGCGGCTGGTTGAGCGCGAAGTCGAACTGCAGGTCGACGGTGAGCCGCACCATCCGGCCCTCGGCGTCCGGCTCGGCCAGCCGTTCCACCACACCCCCGGCCAGCAGCGCGCGGTAGATCTCGATGGCCCGGTGGATGTGCCTGCGCTGGGCCGCGCGGTCCTCGTGGTTATCGGTCAGCAGGTGCCGCATCGCCGCGAAGGCGTCACCTGGCCGGGCGATGACGTTCAGCACCATGGCGTGGGTGACCTTGAAACTCGAGGTCAGCGGCTCGGGCTCGGAGGCGACGAGCCGCTCGAAGGTCGGCTGCCCCCAGGAGACCATGCCCTCGGGCGGCTTCTTGCGGACCACCCGGCGCCGCGCCTTCGGGTCGTCCCCGGCCTTGGCCAGGGCTCGCTCGTTCTCCACCACGTGCTCGGGAGCCTGGACGACCACCCGCCCGGTCGTGTCGTAGCCGGCCCGCCCGGCCCGCCCGGCGATCTGGTGGAACTCGCGCGCCTGCAGCAGCCTGGTCTTCTTCCCGTCGTACTTGGACAGCGCCGTGAACAAGACGGTGCGGATCGGCACGTTGATGCCGACGCCGAGGGTGTCCGTGCCGCAGATGACCTTCAGCAGCCCGGCCTGCGCCAGCGTCTCGACCAGCCGCCGGTACCTGGGCAGCATCCCGGCGTGATGGACGCCGATGCCGTGCCGTACCAGCCGGGACAGCGTCTTGCCGAAGCCCGTGGCGAACCGGAAGTCCCCGATCAGGTCCGCGATCGCGTCCTTCTCCGCCCGGCTGCAGACGTTGATGCTCATCAGCGCCTGCGCCTGCTCGAGGGCGGCGGCCTGGGTGAAGTGCACCACGTAAACAGGCGCCTGCCCGGTGCCGAGCAGTTCCTCCAGCGTCTCGTGCAGCGACTGGACGACGTAGGAGAAGACGAGCGGGACCGGCCGCTCGGCCGAGTGGATCACCGCGGTCGGCCGGCCGGTGCGCCGGGTCAGGTCGGCCTCGAACCGGCTCATGTCCCCCAGCGTCGCCGACATCAGCAGGAACTGCACGCGGGGCAGTTCCAGCAGCGGCACCTGCCAGGCCCAGCCGCGTTCTGGGTCGGCGTAGTAGTGGAATTCATCCATCACCACCTGCCCGACGTCGGCCTCGGCGCCGTCCCGCAGCGCGATGTTGGCCAGCACCTCGGCGGTGCAGCAGATGATGGGCGCGTCGGCGTTGACGCTGGCGTCCCCGGTCATCATGCCGACCTGCGACGGGCCGAACGCCGCGCACAGGTCGAAGAACTTCTCCGACACCAGCGCCTTGATCGGCGCGGTGTAGTACGTCTGCATGCCGTCCGCCAGCGCGGCGAAGTGCGCACCGGCCGCGACCAGGCTCTTGCCAGAGCCTGTGGGAGTGGACAAGATGACGTTCGCCCCCGACACGATCTCGATGAGGGCGTCCTCCTGGTGCGGGTACAGCGCCAGCCCACGCCGCTTCGCCCACCCGGCGAAGGCGTCGAAGACGTCGTCCGGATCGGCGGTGGATGGAAGCAGGTCGGTGAGCGTCATGGCCGTTCTATCGTGCCCTACCCGAGCGGTCCTCGGGTCGCGGCCCGAACCGGCCGAACGCCGGGAGCGCGATGACGCAACGGGCCAGCACGACGGCCGCGAGCAGGCCCGCGATCCCGGCCTCCGCGTCGAGGACCGCCGTGGCCCGCCCTGCCGTCGCCGCTGGCAGTGACACCCCGAACTCGGCCGGGAGGCTCGCCAGCAGCCATCCGGCCACGAAGAGCATCCACCACCGGTCGATGCGCGGGCCGAAGGCCCCGCGCAGGAACGTTACCGTCGTCCGCCCGCAGATACGCGCCCGGCCGCGGACTCGCTCGCGCATGCCGCCCCAGGCCACGCCCACCCGGAGCCGCAGCGTCGGACGCTGACCGTCGAGGGTGTCTTCGACCATGGCAAGGAATTCCTCGCCGTACCGCTCCCGCCACCTCCGCGGATACCAGCGGAGCAGCTTCTCCAGTCCGCTGCCGTCACGATTCACGCGGGATGTCCCTGGAGCCTGAGCCGTGCCGCGCCTACGACCGTGACCCGCCGCATGTCTGCCAGTGCCTCGGCCAGCGCCGCCGACCCCGACGCGGTGATCCGGTACGGCCGCCGCCGGTCGTCGCTGCCCATCGCCTCGATCAGCCCGCGCTCATCCAGCCGCGTGATGGCCCCGTACAGGGCCCCAGGGCCCAGCCGCACCCCGGCGAAGTCCTCGATGTCCTTGGCGAGCGCGTGCCCGTGCTTCGGCCCGTCGGCCAGGCTGACCAGGATCAGCAGCGGCGGATCGCTAGGCCGACGAAGCCCCTCAGGTTCACGGCTAGACGCCATGACCCCTTTCTACTACGCCCCGCGTAGCTACGCAAGACGTAGTATCTTACGACCGCAGGGTAACGCGTATGGGGCCACCGCGAGGGTCAACCCGGGCCAGCCAATCGGCGTTGAGGTGCACGGACCGTCCCGGGATCAGCCGGACGGGGCGTGACCGAGCCAGCAGCCGCGTGTCCTGGCGTACCTCGAGCCGGGCCAGCCGCCGGAACTCCCCGCTGCGCAGTACGAACCGGCCCAGCGGGGGAGGGGTCGCCGACCCGACGGCGTTCGGCGAGATCCACCTCAGCGGCGCCTCCACCCACACCGCCACCCGACCCGCCCTTGTGCCAGCATGCGTCCCAAGCGCCGCGGCGATCTGCCGCGCCGCGTGCCGCCCTGACAGCGCCGCGATGTCCGCAGTCTCCGCCGCGTGCACCAGGTTCCCCGCGGCGAACACGCCAGCCGAGGACGTCTCCAGCCTCGTGTCCACCACCGGCCCGCGCGAAAACGGATCCATCTCCAGCCCCGCCGCCCGCGCCAGTTCGTGATCGGGAATCCAGTCCCCAGTGAACACCACAGTCGAGCACGGCACATACCGCACAAGACCGCTCCCGGCCGACGTCACCTCCACCCCGGACAGCTCCCCATGCCCGACGATCCGGCTGACCGCGCACGCCGTCCACACCGGCACCCGCCAGCGCAGCGCCGCCCCCGCCCGGAACGCAAGGTAGCTCTGCGGCCGCCCGTACTCCGTCACCAGCGCCACCACCCGCGCCCCCGCGTGCGCGAGCGTCACCGCGGCCGAGAACGACACGTGCTCGGCCCCGACCACGACCGCCGGCCCGGGTAGCCGCTCGCCCCCGAGGTAGACCCGCTGCTGCAGCTCGCCGGTCGTCATCACCCCGGCGGGCCGGTCGCCGGGCACCAGCCGCGCCGCCCTGGGCCGTTCCCGGCACCCGGTGGCGAGCAGCACCGCTCCCGCCTGCACGGTCTCGATGCCCCGGGCACTGGTCAGCACCGCGGAGCGCCCGCCGCCGGGCGCCGAGTCCCCGCCGCCCAGGCAGCCAATCGTCGTACCGGTCAGCACCTCGGCCCCCGCCGCCTCCGCAGCATCAGCGAGCGTCCGCGCGTACGCCGGCCCGGTCATGATCCGCCGCAGGTCGCGCAGCCCGTACCCGGTATGCCAGCTGTGCCGCGGCACGCCTCCCGCCGCCGCCTCCCTGTCGGCCACGAGCACCGTCCCCACCCCGAGCCGCCGCAACTCGGCGGCCGCCGACAGCCCGGCAGGCCCGGCCCCGACCACGAGCACGTCGACGTTCACGAAGCCCCCGCCGACGCAAGGCCAGACAGCCGCGATACCGCAGCCGCGCAGTAAAACCCCTGGCAGCGCCCGTTCATGGCGCGGGTCCTGCGGCGCAGCCCGCCGAGGTCGGCGGGCGGCACCGCGCTGGCCAGGGCGTCCCTGACCTCGCCGCGGGTCACCCGCTCGCAGTGGCAGACGATCTCGCCGTAGGCAGGGTCGGCCGCGATCCGCCCGGCGTCCTGGTACGGCCGCGGCCCCGCCTCCCCGATGTACGGCATCACCGGCGGAGCAGACGCACACCCCGGCCTGGCCCGCAGCGGCAGCCCGGCCGCGTCAAGCTCGGCAGCAACGTGCTCCGCGATGCCGAGCGACGCGGAAAGCCCGGTGGACCTGATGCCAGCCACGCAGGCATACCGCCGCGCGCCGTCGACGTAGATCTGGTAGTCGGAGTGCTCGGTCGCGGCCCGCAGTCCCGCGTACGTCGCGGTCACCTCCTCCCCGTCCAGCCCGGGCAATAGCCGCCGCCCCGCGGCCATCAGGGAGCGGAGCCCGGCCGCCGTGGTAGCCGTGTCCAGAACCGAAGGAACGTCCTCCGCGGTCGGCCCGAGCAGCACGTTCCCGTACACCGTCGGCGCCACGAGCACCCCCTTGGTCCGCGCGGTCGGCACCGGCAGCAGGATCGACCGCAGCAGCGTCCTCGCCAGCTTGTCGAACACGATGAGCTCGCCGCGCCGCGGCCGGATCGTGAACCCGCCGCCGCCGAACATCCTGTCGACCCCGTCGCCGCCAAGACCCGCCGCGTTCACCACCCACCGGCACCGCAACGGTCCGCGCGACGTGGAAAGCGAGTACGCACCCCCGAGATCGGAAACCCCGGTAACCGCACAGGAGAGCACCAACTGCACCCCGGCACGCACCGCCTCGGTCGCGAACGCCAGCGGCGTCGTCCACGGGCAGATGATGCTCTCGTCGGGGATCTCAAGCGCCGCCACCGCTCCGGGCCCCAGCGATGGCTCGCGCGCGTACAGCGCAGAGACAGGAACATGCCGGATTTCCAGGTAGCCGTTCCGCCGCGCGTTCGCCTCGATCGAGGGCAGCGCCGCGGCCTGTTCCGGCGTCCAGGCCACGAGCAGCGCCCCGGTCCGCTCCACCGGGATGCCCGCCGCCGCGGCGTACGGGCGCAGCAGCGCGCTGCCGCGGCGCAGCAGCCTGCTCTCCAGCGTGCCCGGCTTGGCGTCGAACCCGGTATGCAGGATCGCGGTGTTGGCCTTCGACGTGCCGGTGCCGACGTCGGACGCGGCGTCGACGAGCACGCAGGAAAGCGAGAACCCGGCAAGCGTGCGCGCGATCGCGGTGCCCACCACGCCAGCGCCCACGATCACCACGTCGGCGACGCCAGCATCCGTCATTTCAGGCCCAGGGCCAGATCCATCGCGGAGCGGAAAGCAACCATTCGTTCGGCTGCAAAATCTGCGGTGATCGTCGGCTCCACCGTCTCTTCCAGCTCAGCCGGTCCCAGGGCCTCGGCCACCGAGCCCGCGTCCCCCGCGCCGAGACGCGCGAGCGCCGCCACGCCGAGCGCGGTCGCGTCCGGCGACCGGTAGATCAGCACCGGCCGCTGCAGCAGGTCGGCCTGCGCCTGCATGAGCAGCCTTGACCTGGTCAGGCCGCCGTCCACCCGCAGCGACTGCAGCGGCGCGCCCAGGTCGCCGGCCGCGGCGTCGGCCAGCAGCGCGACCGACGCCGCGATGCCCTCGGCCACCGCGCAGGCCAGGTGCCCCCGCTCGGTGCCGAGGTGCAGCCCGGTGAACACGCCCCGGGCGCCGGGAGCCCAGTACGGCGCGCCAAGCCCGGCCAGCGCGGGCACGAAGACCACCCCGCCCGCATCCGGTACGGTCTGGCCCACCGAGTCGAGTGACCGGACACCATCAAGCACCCCGATGTCGGCCAGCCAGCGCACCGCGGAGCCCGCCGTGTACACCTGCCCGTCCAGGCAGTAGGTGGCCGCGCCGCCCAGCCGCCAGGCCACCGAGGCCGACAGCCCGCAGGACGACCTGGCGGCCGACGATCCGGTCGTGACCAGCAGGAACGCGCCGGTCCCGTAGGTGCACTTGGCGTCCCCCGCGGTCAGGCACCGCTCGGCGAGCAGCGCGGCCTGCTGGTCGACCGCGATCCCGGCGACCGGAAGGTCGCCGCCGAACTCCGGCGTCTCGCCCACCACCGACGCGCAGTCCGCCACCGCGGGCAGCGCCGCCGGATCCAGGCCGAACGCCTCGCACGCGACCGGCGACCACGTGACGCCGTCCAGGTCGAGCAGCATGGTCCGCGACGCGGTGGCGGCGTCGGTCACGTAGCCCGCGCCCAGCCTGCGCAGCAGCCAGGTGTCGGTCGTGGTGACCACGCCGCCGTCGGTCAGGTTCTCCCGCAGCCAGGTCATCTTCGGCGCCGCGAAGTACGGGTCCAGCGGCAGGCCGGTGATGGCCGCCAGTTCCGGAGCCCGCCCGGAGAGCCGCTCGCACACCGCCGCGGCGCGCCGGTCCTGCCACACGATCGCCGGGGTCAGCGGCTCGCCGGTCGCCGGGTCCCAGGCAAGCACGGTCTCGCCCTGGTTGGCGAGCGCGACCGCGTGCGCCGGCGCCCGGGCCGCCGCCAGCGCGGCGTTGCCCGCGGCCAGCACCGACCCGAGCAGTTCCAAAGGATCGGCCTCCACCCCGGCCTCGCCCACGCTGCGGGTGCCGACCGGGACCTCGCCGCGGCCGAGCACCTCGCCGCCCGGCCCGACGAGCAGCGCCTTGGTCGCCGAGGTGCCCTGGTCAAGGGCCAGGATGTTCACTCCTGACCGGGCTCCGTCCGCATCGCCCGCGACTCAGTCACCAGCTGCACCACATAGAACACCAGCCCCAGTCCCAGCGAGCCGAGCACGTAATACTGCGCGTCCCGGAAGGCGGACGGCCCGATCAGGACGATCAGCTCGTAGCAAAGCCAGATCAGCGCCCCGGCGACGATCGGAATTTCCATTTTCCCGAACGGGCGGTGGTTCACCTCCCGGGTAGGCCCCTCCGACTGGCGGGCGGTAAGCACGTAGAGCAGCACCGTGCCCGCGTACAGCAGCGCCGGCATGATCGTCGAGGCGGTGAACAGGGTGGCGAGCGCGGCGGTGTGCGTGCGCAGCACCAGCGTGATCACCCCGCCGAGCACCGCGGCCAGGATGGTGGCCCAGGGCGGGCCCCCCGTCGCCCTCGGCACCCGGTTGAGGAACTGGTGGCCGGGCAGCCGCCGGTCCCGCGCCATGGCGTAGATCAGTCGGCCGTTCGTGACCATGATGACCATGCCACAGGCGAAGATCGACACGCAGACGAAGACGAGGAAGATCTTCTGCACCACGCCGCCGAGCACGTCGTGCACGATGGACGCGACCGGCGCGGCGCTCGCGTACGCCGCCTTGTTCGTCGCGTAGGCGAGCACGATCAGGAACGCGAAGCCCACCACGCCGGAGATCAGCACCGCGCGGATCATCGCCCGGGGGATGACCTTGTGCGGCTCGTGGGTCTCCTCGGCCAGGTTGCTTGCCGACTCAAATCCCACGATCGTGTACGCCCCGAGCAGCGTGGCCAGCATGAACGGGCCGAGCCAGGCGTAGTAGCCCAGGTGCGGGACCGCGCCGGTGGCGCCGAGGTTCGACCAGTGCCCCATCGACCGGACCGCGGCCACGATCAGCAGCAGCACGGTGAGGCCGGCGATGCCGATGATCTCGGTGGCCACGGCGACGTTGTTCACCCGGGTCGTGACCCTGGTCGAGGTGATGATCAGCGCCGCCTGGAGGGCCAGCACGACGAGCGTCTCGAGCGCGGCGCTCGTCGGGGTGTACGTCTCGCCGATCAGCGGCTGGAACGCCACCTGCACCAGGCCGTAGTCGACGGAAACCGTGACGATGGTGAGGAACGCGAACGACATCCAGCCGAACCACCAGCCCACGTGCGTGTTGGCCAGCCGCGAGGCCCACTGGTAGGAGTATCCGGACAGCGGCACGCGCACCGAGAGCGCGCCGTAGACCAGCGCGACGAGGGCCTGGCCCGCCACCACGATGAGCCAGGTCCAGACCGACCGGGTCCCGCCGGTGGCCAGGGCGAACGCATAGGTGGTGAAGATTCCCGTGGTGATCGAGATGAAGGAGAACGCAACCGCGAACGACTCGAAGTGGCGCAGCGAGCGCACGAACTGCTGGCGGTAGCCGTAGCTCTCCAGCTGCCGGTCATCTGAAACAGGACCCGTCGTGACCTGATCCACGAACATCACTCCTTAGGGGGCACAGAGAGGGGCACAGAGCAGGGTGCAGCCGGCCGCGGCGAGGGATTCGGCCACCTCGTCGCCGGCCTGCGCATCGGTGAGGACCGCGGTGACGCGGCTCAGCGGGCAGACCCTGTGCACGGCGATGGCGCCGAGCTTGCTGGAGTCCGCGAGCACGTAGGAGGCGGCCGAGTGCGCGATGATCGTGCGCCTGGTGACCACCTCGGGCGGGTGGTAGTCGGTCAGGCCGGCCTGCGCGTGCACGCCGCCGGAGCCGAGGAACGCCTTGTCGGCGTAGTACTCGGCGAAGAACGTCTCCGCGTGCGGGCCGAAGCAGGCCGCGTCGCCCGGCCGCACCTGCCCGCCGCAGAGCTGGATCTCGATCTCCTGCCTGGCGGCGAGTTCCATCGCCGCGGGCACCGAGTTGGTCAGCACCCGGCCGCGGAACGAGGCGGGCAGCGCTCTGGCCACCTCGAGCGCGGTGGTGCCCACGTCGATGACGATGGTGTCCTCTGGCTCGATCAGGGTCGCCGCCAGCCGGGCGATCGCCTGCTTGCCGTCGCTGTGCAGGGTGCTGCGGGCGGCGAAGCTGCCCTCGGTGGAGCGGACCGACAGCGCGCCGCCGTAGACGCGCTCGAGCAGCCCCGCGTCGCGCAGCCCGCGCAGGTCGCGCCGGATCGTCTCCAGCGAGACTCCGAACCTCCTGGCCAGCTCGTCCGCGGAGACGG
Source organism: Streptosporangiaceae bacterium (assembly GCA_050698735.1). GTDB lineage: Bacteria > Actinomycetota > Actinomycetes > Streptosporangiales > Streptosporangiaceae > Palsa-504. Next base: position 16,471 of record JBOHCG010000094.1, read on the forward strand.
CCTTGGCCTGGCGCACCTCGGCGAGGATCGCCTGACGACGCTGAGTTGGCAGCATACGGGCTCCATATGACCGTTGTTTACTGATGTTGATACATTTCTGTGTCGGCTGTCAATGCCCAAACATTGCGCCGCTGCCTGCTGGTTTAAGCCACAGCCGAAAGGATTTGCGGCCCGGGCGGACCACTGAGGATCCTGATGACAGCGAGCCGATCAGGATGGGCTGGCCACGGCCCGCCGCCCATGGGCCTAGCCCGCACCATGAGGCGATTACCCGCCGTGGCCAGCCCTTTGATCGCCAGCCCGCCCGTCGGCCGGACGCAGTGCTCGTCCGGCCGACCCCTAGCCCGCCTGCAGCAGGCCGGCGCCGAGCGGGGTGAGCGCGTGCAGCATCGCGCCGCCCAGGCGGCTGCTGGTGATAAGGCCCGCCTCACGCAGCACCGACGCGTGCTGGCTGGCCGCCGCGATCGAGATGCCGACCCGGCCGGCCAGTTCGGTGGTCGTGCAGCCGTCGGCGACCGCGCCGAGCACCGCGGCCCGGTTCCTGCCGACCAGCGCGGCGAGCGCCGCCCCGTTCGACCGGGGCCCGTCCCACAGGCCGCAGGCGCGGACGCGTTCGTCCGACGCGGGCAGGATAATCCTGGGCGTGGCGCTCGGACGGCTCGGGTCGTGGATCAGGTTGGGCATCTTGCCTGTGAACACGGAGGGCACCAGCGACAGACCGCGGCCCTCCAGGTACAGGTCCGCGTTGTTGCACGTCAGCACCTCGAGCACCGGCGGCCGCCAGCGGATCCGCTCGTTCTGCAGCGAGGCGAGCAGCCGGCCCGGCCCGCCGCTGGCCAGCGTCCGGCGGCGGACGACCTGCTCGGCCTCCAGGCAGGCGAGCATGCGGGCCCAGTACGGCTCGATCAGCACCCGGTGGGCGGCCAGCATCGCGTCGGCGAGCGGCTCCCTTCCCCCCGGCTCCGCCAGCGACCACGCGCTCGCGGGCAGCCGGTGCCAGCGCTCGAACAGGCCCATCTCCACCAGCATCTGCTCGCGCGGCACGGTCAGCAGCGCAGCCAGTCCCTGCTCGATCGTCGGCGCCTGGCCGGTCAGCGTGCACAGGTCCACCCCGCGCGAGCCGGGCGGGATCAGGTCTGTCAGCGCCCTCATCCGCGGCGTCACCTTGCTGCTGACCTGGCTGCGCCACGCGCCGAACAGGCCACGCGCCGAACAGGCTGCGCGGCTGCATGTCACAGCCGCGGATCAGCGACATGGCGAACACCGTCTCGGACAGCGGGCCCAGCGTCGGGCTGACCTGGATC
>JBOHCG010000094.1:17784-17965 GCA_050698735.1 Streptosporangiaceae bacterium
ACCAGCATCTGCTCGCGCGGCACGGTCAGCAGCGCAGCCAGTCCCTGCTCGATCGTCGGCGCCTGGCCGGTCAGCGTGCACAGGTCCACCCCGCGCGAGCCGGGCGGGATCAGGTCTGTCAGCGCCCTCATCCGCGGCGTCACCTTGCTGCTGACCTGGCTGCGCCACGCGCCGAACAGGC
>JBOHCG010000095.1:0-17839 GCA_050698735.1 Streptosporangiaceae bacterium
TTCCTCGCTCCTCAGTCCAGTCGGCGCCGCGCCCCTTTGGCTCGCGGGGGAGGGTTACCGCCGGGTGGCCTTCTGATTCTTGGCGTCTAGCTGGGAGAGGCCGTTCCAGGCCAGGTCGATGAGGTTGGTGGCGACCTCCTCGATCTTGGGCCTGCGCGCGTCGAGCCACCACTGGCCGGTGAACGCGACCATGCCGACCAGCATCTGGGCGTACAGCGGGGCGAGCTTGGGATCGTGGCCGCGCGAGGCCAGGAAGTCGGCCAGGATGTACTCGACCTGGCCCGCGATGTCGCTGAGCAGCGTGCCGTAGGTGCCCGTGCTCGAGCCAGGGTTGGAGTCCCTGACCAGGATGCGGAAGCCGTCGGCGTTCTCCTCGATGTACCGCAGCAGGGTCACCGCCGCCGCCTCGAACTTCTCCCTCGAATGGTCGCCCTCCAGCAGGGTGGTCGCCATCGTCAGCAGGCGCTCGACCTCGCGGTCGACGACGACCGCGTAGAGCCCTTCCTTGCCGCCGAAGTGCTCGTACACCACCGGCTTGGACACGCCAGCCTGCGCGGCGACCTCCTCGATCGAGGTGCCCTCGAATCCTCGCTCGGCGAAGAGCCTGCGCCCGATGTCGAGTAGCTGCTGCCGCCGTTCCTTGCCTGTCATCCTCTTGCGGCCGGATCGCTGCGGCTGGACACTCACTGGTTCATCATCGCGACTCCGCGGGCATAGCGCCACGAACTCGGTCGGCGCGCCGTGTCATCGAGCCGAGTTTCCTCGTGGCTGTCGCGGGACGCTTGGCGCTGAGCCGGGTCTCATCCGGCCAGCGCACGTCGTAGGCCCAGCCCAGCTTCTCCAGCGCCCAGATGACCCGTGCGCTCGGGTCGAGTTGGCCCTTCAGCGCCCCGTGCCGGGCGCAGGTGGGGTCGGCGTGATGCAGGTTGTGCCAGGACTCGCCGAAGGACGCGATGGCAAGCCAGGCCACGTTCCGCGACTTGTCCCTGACCTCGAACTCCTCCCGGCCGAAGGTGTGGCAGATGGAGTTGATCGACCACGTCACGTGGTGCAGCAGCGCGACCCTGACCAGGCTGCCCCAGAAGAACGCGGTGATGGCGCCGTGCCAGGACATCCCCCACAGCCCGCCGATGAGCGGGGGGAGCAGCAGCGAGACCCCCACAAGCGCGGCGAACGAGTGGTCGACCCGGTGGATCCGGCGGTCGGCGAGCAGGTCGGGAGAGAACTTCTCCTGCGAGGTCTTGTTCGGGTCGAACAGCCAGCCGATGTGCGCGAACACCAGGCCCTTGGTCAGCGCCTTCCAGTCCTCGCCGTACCGCCAGGGCGAGTGCGGGTCGCCCTCCTTGTCGCTGTACTTGTGGTGCCTGCGGTGGTCGGAAACCCAGGTGATGACGGGTCCCTCGATGGCCAGGGTGCCGGCGATCGCCAGCGCGACCCGCAAGCCGGTCTTGGCCTTGAACGATCCGTGGGTGAAGTACCTGTGGTAGCCGACCGTCACGCCGAGCCCGGAAACCCAGTAGAAGACGAGCGCGATGACGACATCGTGCCAGCCCAGGCCCCAGCCCCATAGCAGCGGGATGGCCGCGATCAGCGCGAGGAGCGGGATGGCGACGAACAGGCCGACGAGGACGCGCTGGAACATCGAGGTCGGCTCGTCGTCGATGTCCGACCGGGTTTGACGCGGCTGGCTTCTGGTATCTCCCCCGGTGGTTCTGCCGAGCGCGGGCGCGGCCAGGCCCGCAGTGGTCGCGGCGGTCGCGGCGGTCGTGGCGTCTGTCGCTTTGGCGGTGTCGGGAGAGACGGTCATAGTGCTCCTTTGGGAGGACATAGGCGGACAGGAGCGCTTATACGCTTACGTAACCGTAGCCTACGAGACCGTAGGTTAGGCAAGACTGACCGGGTGAATTTCTGCAAATGGATGCATGAATTTCGTACGCGGACGGCTATCAGTGTCTCAACATGCGAGATACATAGCAGTCCGTGTCGCTCTCGTCGCGCGGCGTCAATGACACTAGGTAGACCCGGTACCTTGCACCCTTCTGCCCTGGCTGCGTGTGGTTATGCATGAATCGGGGCAAAGGCGTGGTTGGCTCGATGGGCCAGAGTTCCGGCGCCTGGACTCGGACCAGGACGAACAGCTTCAAAGGCTGCTGGGCTGCCAATTACCCCACGCCGGATCGCGATCCCAGTCTGGGATGGATCATCACTGCGAGCGCGGTTCCACGATACCGGCCGAGATCTCGTCGCGGTATCGGCAGACACCCTGGGCCTGGCGGCGCAGCGTGACCGCCTGTCCCCGCAACCGGTCAAGTTCCCGCGAGGGTTAGAATTACTTGGTAGATGCGAAGCAATTGATCCGCTGGTCCTGAACCACTTCCTTGGGGCTTACCGGCAATGACGGTCAATTCCGGCGCGACGGGCGCGCCCGCGGGCGAGAGCCGCGCGGCGGCGGCGGTCGGGCCGCACTACAAGTGGATCGCGCTGTCGAACACCACGCTTGGCGTGCTGATGGTCACGATCAACCAGTCCATCGTGCTGATCGCGCTGCCGGACATCTTCCGCGGCATCGGGCTCAACCCGCTGAGCCCGGGCAACACGAGTTACCTGCTGTGGATGTTCATGGGGTTCCTGGTCGTGTCGGCGGTGCTCGTGGTGTCGTTCGGCCTCGTCTCGGCGCCTATCGGGGCGTTCGGCACCGTGTGGGCGTACTTCATGCTGCGGGACATCGGCACCAGGCGCCGGGCGCGGTGAGCGCGGACGGCGACTTCGGGCCGACGGAGCTGGTCGTCCCGCGCCCTACCGACGCGCCGGGCAACGCAGCGGCGCGGCCTAATGAGGAGGCGCGCTGAGGTGACCCGGCGGCGAAAGACCCAGCCGGGCAAGTGGGGGTCGGCCATGGGCCTGCCGGCCATAGGCTTGGATGTCGGCGTGGGCAAGGGCCTTTCCGGTAGGCCGCGAACCTGCCAACCGATCTTGGCGACCGGGCGGTATCCTGCGAATGAGGGGTCGGTGAACAGATACCCCGTCGCGTCCAGGAACCCGAAGTAACTACAGCGCCGGCGGGCGGGCGATGGATGCCTGAACAGCCCTGAAAGGCCCCGGAAACCCGCAGGTGTCGGTGCGCTACCCGAGGAGACCAGCCGCGTGAGCAAACCTCGCCCGGTCGCCGTCATCGTCCTTGCCGCAGGCGAGGGCACCCGGATGAAATCGCGGATCCCGAAGGTGCTGCACACCTTGTGCGGCCGCAGCATGCTCGGCCACGTGCTCGCGGCGGCCGGCGAACTCGATCCGCACCGCCTCGTCGTCGTGGTCGGGCACGGCAGGGACCAGGTCGGTGCCGAGGCCGCCAGGCATGCCCCCGGCGTGTGCGTGGTGGCGCAGGAGCGTCTGGCCGGCACCGGTAACGCGGTGCGCACGGTGATCGAGGAACTCGGCGTCCAGCAGGGCATCGTGGTCGTGACCTATGGTGACATGCCACTGCTGCGCGGGCACACGCTGGACGCGCTCGTCCAGCGGCACGCCGCCGCGGGCGACGCGGTAACCGTGCTCACCGCCCGGGTCGCCGATCCCCACGGCTACGGCCGGATCCTCAGGGACGCCGATGGCGCCCTGGCCGAGATCGTCGAGGAGGCCGACGCAACCGCGGGGCAGCGGGCCATCGACGAGATCAATACCGGTTGCTACGCCTTCGACGGGATCCTCCTCGCCGACGCGGTGAAGCGAGTCGCCAGCGACAACGCGCAGGGCCAGGAATACCTGACCGACGTGGTGGCGATCATGCGCGGCGACGGCCATCGGGCCGGCACGGTCCTGGCCGCCGATCCGGCCGAGATCCAGGGCGTGAACGACCGGGTGCAGCTCGCGCAGGCACGCCGCGGCTACAACGACCGGCTGCTTGAGGCCTGGATGCGTTCCGGGGTAACGATCGTGGACCCCGCGACCACCTGGATTGACGTCGGCGTCGTCCTGGGGCAGGACGCGGAGATCCTGCCAGGGACCTGCCTGGAGGGACGCACCACGATCGGCCCGGGGGCACGGATCGGCCCGGACTGCACGCTGCGAGACACGTCGGTAGCGGCCGACGCGAAGGTCTGGCACGCGGTCTGCGTATCGGCCGAGATCGGGGCCGGCGCCGACGTCGGGCCCTACGCCTACCTGCGGCCAGGAACGCGCATCGGCGACGGCGCCCACATCGGCTGCCACGTGGAGCTGAAGAACTCCTCCGTGGGAGCCGGAGCGAAGGTCCCGCACCTGTCCTACGTCGGAGACGCCGACATCGGCGAGCGCGCCAACATCGGGGCTGCCACGATCTTCGCCAACTACGACGGCGCGGCCAAGCACCGAACGACCGTGGGAGCGCACGTTTTCACCGGCAGCGACACCGTGCTCGTCGCGCCGGTGACGATCGGGGACGGCGCCTACACCGCCGCCGGTTCTGTGATAGCGCAGGACGTGCCCCCGGGCGCGCTCGGCATCGCCCGCGGCAGGCAGCATAACTCCGAGGGATGGGTCGAGCGCAGACGCCCCGGCTCCGGCGCCGCCGCGGCGGCCGCGCGCGCCGCGGAGGCCCGCGGTCAGCAAGCCGCGGAATCGGCAGGCCAGGAATCGGCACGCCAGGAATCGGCACGCCAGGAATCGGCAGGCCAGGAACCGGCAGGCCAGGAACCGGCAGGGCCTTCTTCGGACGACGGTGAGAACGAGGGCGAGGCGGCGCGAGGCAAATGAGCGCAATCATGACACCGAACGCGAAGCAGGTGATGCTCGTTTCCGGCCGGGCGTTCCCCGAACTGGCCGAGGAGGTGGCCGCCTGCCTGGGCATCGAGCCCACGCCGACGAAGCTGTTCGACTTCGCCAACGGCGAGATCTTCGTCCGTTACCTCGATTCGGTCCGCGGCTGCGACGTGTTCGTGCTGCAGAGCCACACGTCGCCGATCAACCAGTGGATCATGGAGCAGCTGATCATGGTCGATGCCCTCAAGAGGGCTTCGGCCAGGCGCATCACCGTCGTCACGCCGTTCTTCGGCTACGCCAGGCAGGACAAGAAGAACCGCGGCCGCGAGCCCATATCGGCGCGGCTGATGGCGGATCTGTTCGCCACCGCGGGCGCCGACCGGCTGATGGCCGTCGACCTGCACACCGCCCAGATCCAGGGCTTCTTCGACGGACCCGTCGATCACCTGTTCGCGCTGTCCATCCTGGCCACCTATATCGAGAAGAAGCTGGACGTCAGCCAGGTCACGGTGGTGGCGCCGGACGCCGGCCGGGTCAGGGTCTGCGAGCGGTGGACGGACCGGCTCGGCTGCCCGCTGGCGATCATCCACAAGCGGCGCGACCCGGACGTGGCCAACCAGGTCAGGATGTTCGAGGTGGTCGGCGAGGTGGCCGGTCGCACCTGCATCCTGGTGGACGACATGATCGACACCGGGGCGACTATCGCCAAGGCCGCGGAGGCCCTGTTCGAGCAGGGCGCGGACCGGGTCATCGCCACGGCGACGCACGGGGTGCTGTCCGGCGCGGCGGTGGACGTGCTGAAGAACTCAAGGATCAGCGAGATCATCATCACGAACACGCTGCCCGTCCCGCAGGAGAAGCGGTTCGACAAGCTCACCGTGCTGTCGATCGCGCCGCTGCTCGCGCGCGCGATCAACGAGGTGTTCAGCGACGGCTCCGTGACCAGCCTCTTCGACGGCCGGAGCTGACCGTCAGAGGATTTCCCTGCGGCCGTGCCCGGCGGCTGCGGACGGTCCTGGCCAATGGCCGGCCCCTCCATCCCCCACCAAGGGCCAGGACCGCTTCCCGCCGCACCCACCCCGCTAGGCGAGCGGGCGTTTGTAAAAGGCGCCGGGTCGGACGGCGCCCCCGTTGCCGTCCGGCGCGACTAGCGCTCGCCCGTGGGCTCCGTTGCCGGGGCGATACCGACATACTTGTAGAGGTGGTTTACGTCCCAATTGAGTCATGATTAAGTGAAATCTTCGAACGGCCCTGCGTTGCAGAAGGCGTGATCCCGGGGAAATGATGAGGTTCCGGCTGCTCGGACCGCTTGAGGTCCGGGCCGGAGAAGACTGGCAGGGGATCGGAGCCCCGAAATGGCGTTCCGTCCTGGCAGCCTTGCTGATCAACGCTGGGCAGATTGTGCCCGCCGACTTCCTCATCAGCGAGGTGTGGGGGGACGCGCCGCCCGAGACGGCGGGCAACCTGATCAGCATCTACGTGCTGCGGCTGCGCCGGCTCCTCGGCGCGACCGACGGCGGCCTGCTGGTCACCCGGGCCCCTGGCTACCAGCTCAAGCTGGCGCCAACCGACACCGACGCCCAGCTGTTCGAGACCATGGTGCGGAACGGCAGGCGCACCTTCAGCACCGGCGACGCGGAGGGCGCGGCGCGGGCTCTCGCCGAGGCGCTCGACCTCTGGCGCGGTAAGCCGCTGGCCGATGTTCCCGCCACCGCGCTGGTCGAAGCCGAGGCGGACAGGCTCGCCGAGCTGCGCCTGGACGCCATCGAGCTCCGCATCACCGCCGAGCTGGCCTTCGGCGGCTACGTCCAGGCCGTTCCCGAGCTCCGCAGGATACTGGCCGGCAACCCGCTGCGCGAGGCCCTGTGGCTGCTGCTGATGACGGCTCTCGACGGCGCTGGCCGGCACGCGGAGGCGCTCGATGTCTACGGCCAGGCGCGCTCCGCCATCGCCGAGGAGCTTGGCGTTGAACCCGGTCCCGAGCTTCGCAAGTTCCATGGCCAGCTGCTGGCCAAGGACAGCACGATCATCCCCGGCAGCATCTCAGGCGGCACGATAGCCGCGCGGCCAAGGCCGCAGCAACCGACCCCGCCGGCCGGCCAGGAAGAGGCGCCACCGGGTCCCGGAGGCGGGGCGACCGCCACGGCCCCCCCCGGCTCCCCGCACCCGGCGGGCCGGCGCTCGCCCGTGCCCACCCCGGCGCAGTTGCCTGCCGACATAGCCGACTACACCGGCCGTGCCGAGCAGGTCGGCCGGCTGTGCGAGATGCTGGCGGGAACGGCCGCGAACGTCGACCCGGGGGCGGTCAGGATCGCGGTGGTGGCCGGCTCAGGCGGGCTCGGCAAGACATCGCTGGCGGTGCACGCGGCGCACCGTGTCCGCCGCAAGTTCCCCGACGGCCAGCTATACGTGGACCTGCTCGGCGCGACCGCCCACCCGCAGTCGCCCGCGGACGTGCTCGCCAGGTTCCTGCGCGACCTCGGCATGGACGGCAGGGACGTTCCCCTCGACGAGGATGAGCGCGCGGCCAGGTACCGGACCACCCTGGCCACCCGCCGGATGCTCGTCGTGCTCGACAATGCGCGCGACGCCGCGCAGGTCAGGCCGCTGCTGCCGGGCGCCGCGTCGTGCGCGGTCCTGGTCACCACCCGGAGCCGCATGCCGGACCTGGCCAGCACCAAGCTGGTCGACCTGAACGTGCTCGACGAGCACGAGGCGCTGGCGATGTTCACGAAGGTGGTCGGGGAGGAACGTGCCACGGCGGAGCCCGAGGCCACCGCCGAACTGCTGCAGGCCTGCGCGGGCCTGCCGCTTGCGATCAGGATCTGCGCGTCCCGGCTGGCTACCCGCAGCGGCTGGACCATCCGGACGCTGGCAGGCCGGCTCCGCGACGAGCGCCGCAGGCTGGACGAGATGAGGGTCGGCGACCTGGCGGTCCGCGCCAGCTTCCAGGTCAGCTTCACTAGCCTGCCTGCCCGCACCGACTCCGGCGGCATCGACCCGGCCCGCGCGTTCCGCCTGCTCGGCGTCTGGCAGGGGCCGTCGATCTCGTCGGCCGCGGCCGCCGCCCTGTTCGGCGTGTCCGACTACCTGGCCGAAGACGCGCTGGAGACCCTGGTGGACGCGTATCTGCTCGAATCGGTCGGCTCCGACAGGTACAAGTTCCATGACCTGCTCCGCGTGTATTCCTCCGAACGGGCCACGGCGGACCTGCCCGCGGCGGACCGGGACGCCGCGACCGAGCGCCTGCTCGACTGGTACGTGCGCACCGCAGACGCGGCCGCCCAGGCCGTCTCGCCGCACCGTTACCGGGTTCCGCCTGACGTGACGGAAGAGGTGCCGCAGCCGTTGCATTTCGTCGGCGCCCAGGACGCCCTTGAGTGGTACGACCAGGAGCGCGTCAACGTCGTCGCCGCGACGCGCCAGGCCGCCGCGCACGGCCTGCACGAGGTCGCCTGGCGGCTGCCGGCGTCCCTGTTTAGCATGTTCAATCGCCGTGGCAACTGGGCGGACCTGGTTGAGACGCATCGCATCGCGCTCGCCAGCGCCCATCAGGCCGGTGACCTCAGGGGCGAGGCGTGGGTGCGGAACAACCTTGGTGAGGCCCTCGGGCGACGGGGGCTGGCCGACGGCGTGGGCCACCTGCAGCAGTCGCTCGACATCCGCACCCGGCTCGGAGACCGGAACGGCGAGGCGCAGGCCGCGCATAACCTGGCCGAGGTCCAGTACCTGGTGAACGGGGCCGAGGCGGCGCTGCCGTACATGCATCAGTCCCTGGACGTGCAGCGGGCGGCCGGCCAGCCTGCCGTGCTCGGGGCCACCCTCAACAACCTGGGCGAGATCTACCTCGAACTGGGACGGCTGGAGGAGTCCGTCGGATGCCTGCAGGAGGCGCTGCCGATCTTCGAGGGCATCAAGTCCTCTCACGGCGAGGGTCACGTGCTGCTGAACCTCGGGCGCGTCTACCTTGACATGGGCCGCAGATCCGAGGCATTGGACGGCCTGGAGCGCGCGCTGACCATTCACGAGGCCTCCGGCGACCGCCCCAACCAGGCCCTGGCGCTGAAGTTCCTCGGCCACGCCCAGCGCGGTGCCGGCCGGCCGGACGAGGCACGTGAGTCCCTGTCGGCCGCGCTTGCCATCTTCGCCGATCTCGGCGACGCGGCCGCGGCGGAAACGGTCAGATCCGAGTTCGAGTCTCTCCCCGACGTAGGCGGCTGACCTGCATCTTTCCCCTGGCCCTTGCGGCCAGGGCGGGTCCCCATTACGGGCAAGGACAGGGTGCGCAGAGTTCACCTTGATCGTTTCCCGCATTGGGTGAATTCGCGGCATGGCGGCCGATACGATGCTGCGCGTCTCAACCGCATCCTCCTGGCCCGGGCCAGGGAAACGAGAGGATCACCATGGGGAACGTTGCCGTCGCCGAGGAACTGCTCGACATCGACGAGATCAACGCGAGCGAGGGCGGCACCATGCCGGCCGAGGACGAGCCCGAGGACGACGACGAAGACGACGAAGACGAGGACGGCGACGACGAGGACGGCGACGACGAGGACGACGAGGACGGCGACGGCGGCGACGAGGGCGGCACCATGCCGGCCGAGGACGAGCCCGAGACCATGCCGGCCGAGTGAGGCCGCCAGCGGGCGGGGGCGGACGCGGGATTGCCCGTATCCGCCCCCGCTTGTCATTTGCGGGTAAACGGAGCGGATCCGGGGCGTCCGCGCGCGCCCGCGTTCTCGGCTACACTTCGAACGCGCATCGCACGTTTGAGGGTTGAGTTGAGGAGATAGCACCGTGCCCGAGGTCCACATCGCCACCGAGGCTCGTACCGAGTTCGGCAAGGGCGCCGCCCGCCGCGGCCGCCGCGCGGGCCTGGTTCCCGCCGTGCTGTACGGCCACGGCACGGAAACCCGCCATCTGAGCCTGCCCGGGCATGCCCTGATGCTCGCGCTGAAGACGCCCAACGCGCTGCTGCGCCTGGAGGGCCTCAGCAGCGGCAGCGCGATCGCGCTGCCCAAGGCTGTGCAGCGGAATCCGGTCAGGGGAGACATCGAGCACGTCGACCTGATCCTGGTCCGGCAAGGCGAGAAGGTCACGGTCGAGGTGCCGGTGCGGGTGACCGGCGAGGTCTTCCCCGGCGGGCTGCTCGACCAGCAGCTTGTGCAGATCCCGGTGGAGGCGGAGGCGACGAACATCCCGCAGGGCATCGACGTCGACGTGGAGGGCATGCAAATGGGCCAGGCGGTACACGCCCGTGACCTGAAGCTGCCGAGCGGCGTGACCCTGCAGGTCGATCCCGACACCCTGGTCCTGCACGTGCTCGGGCCGCAGGCCGAAGAAGAGGCCGCGGCTGAGGAGAGCGCGGAGGTGCCGGAGGCGGTGGCCGAGGCGGCGGGGCCGTCCAGTGAAGGGGAGCAGGCAGGCTGACCGGGGACCGCTGGATCATCGCCGGCCTGGGCAACCCGGGACCGGAGTACGCGGGCAACAGGCACAACGTCGGCCACATGGTCACCGCGCTGCTGGCAGAGCGAGCGTGCGGCCCGGGCGTCCGCTTCAAGGCGCACCGGTCCGGCAACGGCATCGCCGAGTGCGTGCTCGCCGGGATGCCGGTCACCCTGGCCTGGCCGCGTACGTACATGAACCTGTCCGGAGGGCCGGTTTCCGCCCTGCTCGGGTTTTACAAGCTTTCATCAGAACGTTTGGTGGTTATCCACGACGAGCTGGATATCCCGTTCGGGGTGCTGAGGATGAAGCTGGGCGGCGGCGACAACGGCCACAACGGCCTGCGGTCGATCACGAGGTCGCTCGGCACTCCGGACTACTACCGGGTCAGGTTCGGCATCGGCAGGCCCCCAGGCCGGATGGACCCCGCGGCCTTCGTGCTGCGCGACTTCAGCACCGCCGAGCGCAAGGACCTGCCGCTGCTCATCGATCGCTGCGCCGACGCGACGCAGACCCTGATCACCAAGGGCCTGGCCACCGCCCAGAACGTCTACCACGCCGACCCGCTCGCGGAGGCCTAGGAGTGTTATGCAAGACCGGTGCAGCGCCGCGGGCAGCAACCACATCGGGTTATTTGAATAACGCGACTTTTGGAGAGGCATAACAGCGCGCCGGAATCGAAACGGCCTGGCGGCTGCCGATGATGGGCACGAGCCCTGGGAGTGATTGTGACCACAGCGAACGACCACGTACTCGCGCGTGAGCTGGCCGATCAGGCCGGGCGGCGGCTGCTCGAACTGCGCGCGGGCGGCGGCGAGCCGGACCTGCTGCGCCGGGCGGGCGACCGTCAGTCGCACGAGTTCCTCGCCGCCGAACTGGCCGCCCGCCGACCCGGGGACGTGCTCCTGTCCGAGGAGGCCGCGGACGACAAGTCACGGCTGACCGCGGACCGGGTATGGATCGTGGACCCACTCGACGGCACAAGGGAGTTCGGCGAGCCCGGCCGCACGGACTGGGCGGTGCACGTAGCCCTGTGGGAACGGACCGGCAGGGACGGGACCGGCAGGGACGGGACCGGCGGTGGCCTCACCGCGGGCGCCGTGGCTCTGCCAGCGCAGGGCCGGGTCCTTTCCACCCATGCCTGGGCGCCGTCCGATGAGGGTGCCCACCTGGCCGGTGACCGCCGGGTGCGGATAGTGGTGAGCCGAAGCCGGGCACCACGGCTCGTTCGGGATATTTCCGATCTTATTGATGCGGAACTTGTCCCCCTAGGGTCAGCCGGCGCTAAAGTGGCGGCCGTGGTCAGCGGTGAGGCCGACGCGTACGTGCACGGCGGCGGGTTCTACGAATGGGATACGGCGGCCCCGGTCGCGGTCGCGTGGGCGGCCGGGTTCCACGCGTCGCGCATCGACGGGTCGGCGCTGCTGTACAACCAGGCCGATCTGCTGGTGCCAGATATCCTCGTATGTCGGCCCGCGCTCGCGGGCATGCTGCTCAAAGCGATCCGGGAAGTCACGAATGCGTGCTGATTACCAGATGTCCCAGCTCGACGTGCTCGAGGCCGAGGGCATTCACGTGATGCGCGAGGTCGCCGCCGAGTTCGAGCGCCCGGTGCTGCTGTTCTCCGGCGGCAAGGACTCGATCGTGATGCTGGCGCTCGCCGAGCGGGCGTTCTCGCCCGCGCGCATCCCGTTCCCCGTCATGCACGTGGACACCGGGCACAACTTCCCCGAGGCGCTCGAGTTCCGCGACCGCAGGGTGGCCGAGCTCGGCGTACGGCTCGTGGTCGCGTCAGTGCAGGACTCCATCGACGCGGGCCGGGCCGTCGAGGAGACCGGCAGGCACGCCAGCAGGAACAGGCTGCAGACCGTGACCCTGCTCGACGCGATCGAGGAGCACAGGTTCGACGCGCTGTTCGGCGGCGCGCGCCGGGACGAGGAGAAGGCCAGGGCGAAGGAACGGGTGTTCTCGTTCCGCGATGAGTTCGGCCAGTGGGACCCGAAGAACCAGCGGCCTGAACTGTGGAACCTGTACAACACGCGGCTGCACCGCGGCGAGCATATCCGCGTGTTCCCGCTGTCCAACTGGACCGAACTCGACGTCTGGTCGTATATCGAGCGCGAGGCACTGGAGATCCCGTCCCTCTACTTCGCCCATCGTCGGCCGGTGTTCGAGCGCGACGGCCTGCTGCTCGCCGAAAACCCGTACGTGGCCAGGGGCGAGGACGAGCCGGTGTTCGAGGCAATGGTGCGCTACCGGACGGTGGGCGACATGACCTGCACCGGGGCGGTCGCCTCCGCGGCCGCGACGGTGGCCGAGGTCATCACCGAGGTCGCCGCGACCAGGATCACCGAACGCGGCCAGACCCGGGCCGACGACAGGACCAGCGAGGCGGCGATGGAAGACCGCAAGCGCGAGGGGTACTTCTGATGGATATTCTCCGGTTCGCGACCGCCGGTTCTGTCGACGACGGCAAGTCGACCCTGATCGGCCGCCTGCTGTATGACTCCAAGGCGATCTTCGCCGACCAGCTTGAGGCGGTCGAGCGGACCAGCAGGGACCGGGGCGAGGACTACACGAACCTGGCGCTGCTCACCGACGGGCTGCGGGCCGAGCGGGAGCAGGGCATCACGATCGACGTCGCGTACAGGTACTTCGCCACGCCCAGGCGGAAGTTCATCATCGCCGACACCCCGGGTCACATCCAGTACACGCGCAACATGGTGACCGGGGCGTCCACGGCCGACCTCGCGGTGGTGCTCGTCGACGCGCGCAACGGGCTGACCGAGCAGTCCCGGCGGCACGCGTTCCTCACCAGCCTGCTTCGGGTGCCGCACATGGTGCTCGCGGTGAACAAGATGGACCTGGTCGACTACGACGCCGAGGTGTTCGAGCGCATCTGCGCGGAGTTCTCCGCCTTCGCGGCCCGGCTGCAGGTCGGCGACCTGGCCTTCGTGCCGATCTCCGCGCTGCACGGCGACAACGTGGTGACGCGGTCCGCCAGCATGCCCTGGTATGACGGCCCGTCTTTGCTGCATCACCTGGAGCACGTGCACATCGCGTCGGACCGCAACTTGATCGACGTCCGGTTCCCTGTCCAGTACGTGATCCGGCCGCACGCCGCGACCGACGCCGCCCTGCACGACTACCGCGGCTACGCCGGCCAGGTGACGGGCGGCGTGCTCAAGCCCGGCGATGAGGTGCTGCACCTGCCGTCGGGATTCTCGACCACGATCCGGGGCATCGAGGCCGCGGGGAGTGCCGTGCCCGAGGCGTTCGCGCCCATGTCGGTGACGCTGCTGCTCGACGACGACGTCGACATCTCCCGCGGCGACATGATCTGCCGCCCGAACAACCGGCCTGCCGTCGCCCAGGACATCGAGGCGATGGTCTGCTGGATGTCGTCCGAGCGCCTGCTTGCCCCGCGCACCCGGCTCGTCGTCAAGCACACCACCAGGACGGTGAAGGCGATCGTCACCGACCTGCACTACCGGATCGACGTGAACACCCTGCACAGGGACGAGGCCGCCACCCAGCTGGGGCTGAACGAGATCGGCCGGGTCCGGTTCCGCCTCACGCAGCCCATCTTCTGCGATCCGTACGCAAGGAACCGTGCCACCGGCGGCCTCATCCTGATAGACGAGACCACCAACGCCACAGTAGGCGCCGCGATGATCACCGAGGCCGCCTAGCCGACCACCATGCCCAGCGCTGCGGCCAGGGTGCCGTACGGGTCTGCGCGCCGCCGCGCGGGCGTCACGTAACGCGTGCCGGGGTACGTTGCGAATTGCGGCTTATCGACACAGAAACCGGGAGTGAATGTGAGCGCTGAGGCAACGGCCGGGAGCGAGACCACGACACCATTCCACGACCTGGGTGACTTTGTGGCGATACCCCGGATCGGCGCGCTTCGGCTTTCCCCGGACGGGAGCTGGCTGGCAGCGGCCATACAGACCCTGAGCGCTGACGGTAAGAAATACCTGACCAGCATGTGGCGGATCGACTCGCGCAGAGGCCAGGCCCGGCGGCTGACCCGGTCCGCGGAGGGCGAGGCCAACCCGCTCTTCCTGCCGGAGGGATCGCTACTGTTTACCTCCAAGCGGCCGGATCCTGGCGCCGACAAGGCGCGGCAGGATGGCGCGGCTCCCGATGTAGCGTCGCTGTGGCTGCTGCCGGCCGGCGAGGGCGAGGCGCGGCCGATCATCAGGCTGCCAGGCGGAATCGCCGGCGTGGAGGCGGCCAGCCAGGCAGGGACCATCGTGGTCACCTCTTCGGTGCTGCCGACCGCCCGTACAGACAACACTGCGGACGACGACGCGCGGCTGCGTAAGGAGCGTGCGGACGCCGGGGTGACGGCAATCCTGCACGAGTCCTCCCCGATCCGGTTCTGGGATCACGACCTCGGCCCGGACCAGCTCAGGTTGTTCGCCATCGAGCCGGGCCAGGGGGGCCAGGGGGGACGGGCAGTCCCTCCAAGCGGGGGGTCACCGGGGGGTCGGCTCCCGGGGGAAAGCACAGCAGTCCCTCCAAGCGGGGGGTCACCGGGGGGTCGGCCCCTGGGGGAAAGCACAGCAGTCCCTCCAAGCGGGGGGTCACCGGGGGGTCGGCCCCCGGGGGAAAACACTGCGGCGGATGAGCCGGCCGGCGTGCGGGACTTGACGCCGGAACCCGGGCGGGCGCTCGATGACCAGGCGTTCGAGCTGACCCCCGACGGCACTTCGGTGCTCACCGGGTGGTGGCTGTGGAACCCCGCGGGCCAGTCGCACTCGGAACTCGTGACCATCGACGTGGCCACGGGCAAGCGCCGGATCCTGCTCAGCGCGCCGGAGTTCAACTTCTCCAGCCCGCGGGTCTCGCCCGACGGGCGGTTCGTCGTCTGCCAGCGCGAGACCCGCGGCACCGCCGAGCGCCCGCTGGACATGACGCTTGTGCTGCTGGGCATCAACGGCGCGGACGTGTCCGGCGGGTCAGAACGTGACCTGCTGCCCAGCCTGGACCGCTGGCCGTTGGAGCCGACCTGGACCCGCGATTCCCGCGAGGTGTACTTCGTCGCCGACGACGACGGCAGGCGGCCGGTGTTCCGGGTCGAGGTGGCCAGCGGCGCCGTCACCCGAGTCACCGGCGACGGGGCGTACTCCGAGCTGAACCTCAGCCGCGACGGCCGGTACCTGTACGCGCTGCGGGCGACGGTGGGCTCGCCGCCTACCCCGGTCCGCATCGACCTGAACGCGCAAGCTGGCGAGGCTGATCCCGTACCGCTGGACGGCCCCGGCGTCCGGCTCACCGTGCCGGGCCGGGTCGAAGAGGTCGAGGCCGCCGCCGACGACGGGAATCGGATCCGCGGCTGGCTCGTGCTGCCGGAAACGGCGTCGGCCGATAGCCCGGCGCCGCTGCTGCTCTGGGTGCACGGCGGCCCGATGAGCAGCTGGAATTCGTGGTCGTGGCGGTGGAATCCGTGGCTGATGGCCGCCCGCGGCTATGCCGTGCTGCTGCCGGATCCGGCCCTGTCCACCGGATACGGCCAGGAATTCATCGTCCGCGCCCACCGCGAGTGGGGGGCCAGGCCGTATGCCGACGTGATGGCGGTGACCGACGCCGTGGTGGCCAGGCCGGACATCGACGCGGACCGGGTCGCCATGATGGGCGGCTCCTACGGCGGGTACATGGCGAACTGGATGGCGGGCCACACCGACCGGTTCAGGGCGATCGTGAGCCACGCCGGGCTGTGGGCGCTTGACCAGATGTTCGGCACCACGGACCACCCGATGTTCTGGCGGCCGCAGTTCGGCGATCCGCTGCGCAATCCGGGGATGTACGAGCTGAACTCGCCGCACCTGCACGTCGACCAGATCCGCACGCCGATGCTGGTCATCCACGGCAACAGGGACTACCGGGTGCCGGTGGGCGAGGCGCTACGGCTGTGGTGGGACCTGTCCAGGCACGGTGTCGAGGCCAAGTTCCTTTACTTCCCGGACGAGAACCACTGGATCCTGACCCCGGGCAACGCGCGGATCTGGTACGAGACCGTCTTCGCGTTCCTCGCCCAGCACGTGCTCGGCCAGCCCTGGGAGCGCCCCGCGCTGCTTTGACCGACCCGTAGGGTTGGCACATGAGCGAGCCGAAGGGACGCGGCGCCGACTGGACCGACGAGCGACGAAGGAGCGAGGAGGGAAGGAGGCGCCTCAAGAGCGCCCCGGAGGCGAGCGGGGCAAACAGAGCCCGAGCAGACCTTGACAAGCGCCCGGTCGATGTCGCGGCGATGTTTGATGCCATCGCCGGGCGCTATGACCTGCTGAACGACATCCTCTCCGCGGGCCAGGTCAGGCTGTGGCGGCGCGCGGTGGCGCGGATCGTGGCGGCTGGCCCCGGCGACCGCGTCCTCGACCTCGCGGCCGGCACCGGGACCTCCTCGCTGACCTTTACCGCCACCGGTGCCGACTGCGTGGCCTGCGATTTCTCCCTCGGCATGCTGCGCGCTGGCCGAGTGCGGTCCGCGAGGGATCCAGGGTGGGTTCGTGGGGAAAGGCAGAGCCCTCCGGCCGCGCGGGACTACGGCGGGTACCGAAGCGGGCTTGCGGGGGGTTCCAGGGGGGTCGTCCCCCCTGGACGACTGAGCTTCGTGGCGGGCGACGCGCTCAAGCTTCCGTACCGGGATGAGTCGTTCGACGTGGTGACGATCTCGTTCGGGCTGCGGAACGTGGCCATCCCCGCCTCGGCACTGGCCGAGATGCGCCGGGTGACCCGCCCCGGCGGCCGGCTGGTGGTCTGCGAGTTCAGCACGATCACCGTGGCGGCGCTGGATAAGCTGTACAGGCGTTACCTGATCGACGTCCTGCCCGCGATCGCGCGCAAGACGGCCCGCAATCCCGAGGCGTACGAGTACCTTGCCGAGTCGATCGCGGACTGGCCGGCTCAGGCCGAACTGGCCGGCATCATCGAGGCGGCCGGCTGGTCGGCCGTCCGCTGGCGCGATCTGAGCGCGGGCGTGGTCGCCGTGCACGTCGGCCGCCGCCCCTGACCCGGCGGCAGCTGACCTGGCGGCAGCAGGCCCGGCGCTGACCCGGCGCGGGGCGCCAGACGCCCCGGGTCTAGAATAAGTAAAGAGATTGTGAAGCGATTCACAAGAAATGCCAGGATCTGACCAAGTGACCGAGCACGATATCCCCAGCCACCAGACCACCTTCCAGGGCCGTCCCGCGGACGAGGCGGACGTCATCATCGTGGGCGCCGGGCCGGCCGGCTCGACGACCGCCTTTTACCTTGCCCAGGCCGGGATCGACGTCCTTGTGCTGGAAAAATCGCGGTTCCCGCGGGAGAAGGTATGCGGCGACGGCCTTACCCCGCGCGCGGTCAAGGCCCTGGTGGGCATGGGCATCAGCGTCGGTGAGCAAGACGGCTGGGTGCGGAACAAGGGCCTGCGCGTCATCGGCGCGGGCAAGCGGATGGAGCTGGCCTGGCCCGAGCTCGCCAGCTATCCCGGCTACGGGCTGGTCCGCGGGCGCACCGACCTGGACCAGGCCCTGGCCCGCCGCGCGGAGAAGGTCGGCGCGCGGCTGCGGGAGGACGTCACCGTCACCGGACCCGTCCTCGACGAGCGAACCGGCAAGATCATCGGCGTCAGGGGGGTACGGGGGGACGGGCAGTCCCCCCGTGAGCGGGGGGC
>JBOHCG010000096.1:0-17567 GCA_050698735.1 Streptosporangiaceae bacterium
GGCCGGAACGGCCTCGGCCGGCTGGCCCTCGATGGCCAGGGCGATCGCGTCGCCCTGGCCGAGCGTGCGGCCGCGGGCGTAGGCGGCCTCGAACGCGGCGTCGCCCAGCCGCGCGCGGAGCTGGGCATGGTCCCGGTCGCGCAGCCCGACTTCGATGGCCGCCAATCCGCGCCCGCCCTCCTCGAAGTGCTTGTCCGCTACGCCGTGCAGGGCGGCGGCGACGGCGGGGTCGCCGTCCGCGCCGGCCGCCAGGGCGAGGCCGAGGAGCGAGCCGCGGACGTGCGGCCGGAGACCGGTGGTCCGGGCCGTGTCCAGGCTGTCGAAGAAGTGCCGGCGGGCGCGGGCGGGATCGCCGTCGATGAGCTCGACGAAGCCCATGTTCTCCTGCAGCGCGGCCGATACCTGCCGGTAGCCGAGGTCGTCGGCGAGCATGCCCGCCTCCTGCAGGTGCGCCCGGGCCGCCCGGAGTTCCCCGGCCTCCAGCTCCGGGACGCCGAGGTTGGCCAGCGTGATCGTGCCTCGCCGAAGTTGTTGAGCAGGTGGCAGTTCGCGGCGAGCGCCCGGGCGCGGGTCAGGGTTGGCATCCTCGTGTCGGGCCGGTCGAGCAGGACGTGGAGTGCCTCGAGCACCTCGCCGCCGTGCCCGCGCAGGTTGCAGAACCAGCGCAGCCCCGACGCCAGGCGCAGGCCGGCCTGCGCACCGTCCGGATCGGCGACGCTGAACGCCAGCGCGGCGCGGATGTTGTCGAACTCGGCCTCCAGCCGGTCCAGCCAGACGGCCTCGTCCGGGCCGCGCAGGTTCGAGGGCGAAGTCCTGCCGGTACATCGCGGCGCGCTGCACGAACAGC
This sequence comes from Streptosporangiaceae bacterium, assembly GCA_050698735.1. Classification (GTDB taxonomy): domain Bacteria; phylum Actinomycetota; class Actinomycetes; order Streptosporangiales; family Streptosporangiaceae; genus Palsa-504. Next base: position 848 of record JBOHCG010000096.1, read on the forward strand.
TGCACGGACTCCACGGCGGCCAGCCGGCCCGGAGCGGCGAGATCGGCGGGCGGGACCGCCAGCGAGCCAAGCCGGAAGACATGCTCCCCGCCGACGGCCAGCGGCTCCCTGCTCGTCACCAGCAGGCCTGCCCGCGGGCAGAACCGCAGCACCGCGTCGGCCAGCTTGGCGGCCGCGTCCAGAACGTGCTCGGCGTTGTCGAGGAGCACCAGCAGCTACCGGTCGCCGATCGCGTCGAGGAGGGTATCGAGCATGAACCGCCCAGGCTCCTCCCTGACGGCCAAGACGGCCGCCACGGTCCGCGCCACCAGGGCAGGGTCCGCCACCGGCGCCAGCTCCACCAGCCACACCCCGTCACCGGCGCCATCAAGCACCTCGGCCGCCACCCGCAGCGCCAGCCTGGACTTGCCGATCCCGCCCGGCCCCGCGATCGTGACCAGCCGCGACCCGCCGGATACCAGCGACCGCAGCTCGGCCAGCTCGGTCGTCCTGCCGACGAAGCCGGCCGGCTGCGACGGCAGGTTGTGGCGAAGCGCCGGATCGTCAAGCGAGCGCAACGATGGCCTCGCTATCGGCCTCCCGCGGCGGGAAGCCGCCCTCGACATCGGTGAAGGCAAACGTCACCATGCCTGAGGGGAACACGGCTTAGTGCCAGATGGCAACCGGTGTGCCTGGCGCGTACTCGAAGCCGCCGCCGCTGCCGTTGTTCGGATCGCTGCGCAGCTTGGAGTAGTCGATGCCGAACTGGTACGTCTGGCCGACCCCTACCCGGTGGAAGGCGACCGGGATGGGCGGCAGGATGACGCCCTGGTCGATGAACGAACCGTCCTGGTAGTAGAACTGCTTGGGGTTGACGACGAAGCCGTCGGCACCGCCGATGATGATCCAGGAGATGACCACGCCGCCGGTCTGGTCGCCCTGGGTGTCCAGCTCGCCGATGCGGGAGCCCTCGGGCGTGGTGTACCAGGCAATCGCGTCCGGGTCGATGTTGTCGGTGGACTTGAGCTTGGCCTCCGGCGGGGTGATCCCGCGCACCGCGTCGAGGCGCGCGGTGCTCTCGGCCAGGATGCATTGCGCGATCACGATCTGATCCAGGGTGCCGCCGGTATTGAATGCCTTCGAGCAGACCGGGCCCCGCGCGGCCAGCCAGGCCTTGTCCTCGGCCAGGATGGAGGCCTGCCCCGACGCCGAGGCGGCCTCGTACTTGGCGAGCTGAACGGCGTCGATGGTCACGTCGGTGGTCTCGGCCTTGGCCGTGTAGCACGTCTCGATGTCAAGCGTGCTCTGCTCGCTGCCGCAGCTAGCCGGGGACGACCGCGGCCTGGCCGGATGACCGGGATCCCACGGCTCGGTGATAGAGACGAAGCCCGCCGCGGAGGCGGACGACGTAGCCGACGCCGAGCCGGTCGCCTGGCTGGCCGGGCCTGTCGTGGTCGTGGTCGCGCCGCCGCTGCCGCCACTCGACGACGCGGCGTTGCTGCAGCCCGCAAGGACGGCCAGCGCGGCCATCCCGGCGAGGACCGCGCCGTGCCTGTGCCTGATCACGCGTTCACGGCCCACCGGGCCCACCTCCATCGCTCCCGCTCTGTCCGCAGTGATCGTAGTGCAGGGCATCGGGTCCGCGATGGTCAGGCTGCTGATGAGCCGGGTGCCCGGCCAGCACATCGGGCTGCAGACCGACGATGCGGAATCCTTCTACGCCGGCCTCGGCTTCGGCCACCAGCCGGTGTTCATGTCCGCGGTCGTCGGCGCCTGGCTCGGCAACGACGCGAACAGGGCCTAGCCAGGCACGGCAAGCACGTCGGCGGCAAGCGCGCCTGCCGGTCCGCAGATCAGCGGGTTGATGTCCAGGGCCGCGAGTACGTCGCCGAGCTCGGCGGCCAGCGATGACAGGGCGGCGATGGCGTCGGCGATCGCGGTCAGGTCAGCGGGAGGCCCGCCTCGGGCGCCGGCCAGCATGGGTGCGACGCGTAGCCGGGCCAGGATCGCCTCTGCCGTGGTTCGCGTTACCGGGGGAAGCACCACCGCCCGTTCGGCCAAAAATTCTATGAGAACGCCCCCGGCACCGATCACTATCAGCGGGCCGAGAGCGGGGTCGCGGACGATGCCGAGCGCGAGTTCGGTACCGGGCGGGGCGGTCTGGCACAGCAGCGCCCGCGGGCCGAGGCGGGCGGCCAGGTCGTCGTAGGCCGCGCCCACCGCCGCGGGGCTGGCGAGCCCGAGGCGAACCCCGCCGACGTCGGACTTGTGCGCGATCCCGGGCTCGTCGGTCTTGAGCACGACCGGGTAGCCGAGCGCGGCTGCGCTCGCTAGTGCCTCCGCGCGGGTGCCGACCTGGCGGGCGCGCACGGCCGGGATGCCGTAGTCCTTGATTAGATCGAACAGCACTGCACCGCTGAGCTGGTTACCGCGCAGCCTCCGGGTCCAGCGGAGCTGCCGGGCAGCGTCGCACGGCGCGGCGGGCGGCGGCGGCTGCGGCGGGGCGGCGTGGTCGAGCAGATGGCGCAGGGCGAGCAGGCCGGTGCGGGTGCCCTCGAGGACCGGCACGCTCGCTGCGCGCAGCCGGGCGGCCGCGACCGGGTCGACGGCGGCGGGCAGGCCGGCCAGCACGGCGACCGGCTTGGCGGTGCCCGCGGCCGCGGCGAGCACGGCCCGCTGGTAGGCGTCGTCGCCGTCGAATTCGGGCACCAGGTCGACGGCCAGCGCGACCGCCGCGACCTCAGGGTCGGCGGCCAGCGCGGACAGGCATTCGGTGAACAGCGCCTCGGGGTCCCTGCCTATGCCCCACACGTCCAGCGGATTGCCCGGCTCCAGGCCGGGGTCGAGCGCGGCCGCGAGCCGCTGCCTGGTTCCCGGCGTTATCTCCGCGAACGGGACGCCGACCTCGGCTGCAACGTCCGCCGCGTGCGCTCGCTCAAGCCCCGAGTCATGGACCGTCGCGATGCCCCCTGGCCGGCATCGCCGACCGCCGGCGAACACCTCCAGCGTGTCGGCCATCTCCGCCATGTCCCTTACCCGGTGCACGCCGTAGCCGGCGGCCAGCGCCTCCCAGGCGCCGTCGGCCGCGGCCAGCGCGCCGGAGTGAGCCTGGACCAGTGCCTGCCCGGCGCGGGAGGCACCCACGCTGAGCAGCACGACCGGCACGTCGCGGGCGAGGGCGCAGCCGAGCACCGCGCGCAGTTCCGCCGCGTCCCTGATCGCCTCGAGCACCAGCGCGAGCACCCGGGTTTCCGGCAGGGCCAGCGCGTAGCGCGCGTACGCCGCGGCGGCGGTGACCAGCTCCTGTCCGGACGAGACGGCCAGGCTGAAGCCGAACCCGCGGCGCGCGCGCAGCATCGCGGAGAACACCGAGCCCGAGTGGGTGATCAGCGCCACCGGCCCGGCGGGCAGCGGGTCGGGCTCGATGTACCCGACGGCCCGCAGCCCGCGGGCCACGTTGACGAACCCCATGCAGCCCGGACCGCAGATTGCCATGCCGTTGGCCTGGGCAATCGCGGCCAGGCGCTGTCTCAGCCCGGGCGCGCCTTTGGTATCGAAAGCACTCCCAAAAATTATGGCCGAACGAGCGGTGGTGCGCGCCGCGGCGCCAAGCTGCTCCTCGAGCGCGGTGTCAGGCACGGCGAGCAGCACAAGGTCCACCGGCTCGGGCACGTCGGCCAGGCTCGGCAGGCAGGGTGTGCCGTCGATCTCGGCGTACCCGGGGTTGACCAGGTAGGTGCGCGGCCGCGACGGGCTCCTCGCCATCTCGGCGATCATCCGCGCGCCCAGGCTTCCCGGGCGCGCGGACGCGCCGACCAGCGCGACGCTGCGCGCCTCGAGCATTGCCTCGAGCCCAGTGCCAACCTGGGGGCCAACCTGGGGGCCAACCTGGGGGCCAGCCTGGGGGCCAACCTGGGGGCCAGCCTGGGCGCCGACCTGGGCTGTCACCTGCGGCGGGACCTCTTGCGGTCGGCGATCGCGGCCCTGGCCGCCTGCATGCCCGGGATGCCGCACACGCCGCCGCCCGCGTGGGTGGCCGAACTGGCGTAGTACAGGCCCGGTACGGGCGTGCGGTAGTCCGCGAACCCCGGCGCAGGGCGCATGTGGAAGAGCTGCTCGAGGGACAGCTCGCCGTGGAAGATGTTGCCGCCGATCAGGCCGTAGTCGTGCTCCATCTCATACGGGCCGACGACGTCGCGGTGCAGGATCGAGCTCTTGAAGTTCGGCGCCACCTCGTTGTAGCAGTCGATCATGCGGTCGGCGTAGGCCTGGAGTTCGTCTGCGTGCGGCTGCTCGTTCCAGTCGGACGGGACCCACTGAGTAAACAGCGACATGATGTGGTACCCCTCCGGGCACAGCGTCTTGTCGAACGCGGTCGGAATGACGCCGTCGGAGAACGGCCTGGTGGCGGGCCTTCCGTCGCGGGCCTCCTGGAAGGCCCGCTCGATGTACGGCATGGACGGGGCCATCTCGACCGAGCCCGTGTGGTGCTCCTGCAGGCTGGTGCCGGGGTCGGCGGTGAAGTCGGGCAGTTCGGCCAGCGCCAGGTTGATCTTGACGACGCCGCTGCGGGTCTTCCAGTGCTCGATGTCGCTGACGAAATCGTCGGGCAGGTTCTGCCTGCCCACGTGGTCGAGGAACGCCGTGCGCGGGTGCAGCGAGGTGACAACGAGCTTGGCCGTTAGCTGCTGACCATTGTCGAGGATGACACCGGCTGCTCGGCCGTCCTTGAGCAGGATCCTTTGCACCCGCGCGCCGGTGCGGATCTCGGCGCCGTTCTCGCGGGCGGCCGTCGCGATCGCGTCGGCCACGGCGCCCATGCCGCCCTCCTGGAAGCCCCAGTTGCCGAGGTGGCCGTCGCCGACGTCGCCGATCGAGTGGTGCGCCATCACGTAGGCGGTGCCCGGCTCGTACGGGCCCGCCCAGGTGCCGATCACGCCGTTGACCGCGAGCGCGCCCTTGACCTGGGACGACTCGAACCAGTCGTCGAGCAGGTCGGCGATCGACATCGTCATCAGCCGGGTCGCGTCGGCGATCGTGCGGACGTTCAGGCCGCGGTTGCGCCACGCGAGCCTGAGGGTCTCCGCCAGGTCGCGCGGCTTACGCGAGCCCAGATTCGGGGGCACCGTGAGCAGCAAGGGCCCGAGCACCTCGGCAAGCCCGGCCAGCCAGGCATCCCAGCGCGGCATCGCCTCGGCGTCCTTCACCGACCAGCGGGAGACCTCTTCGTAGTTGCGCTTGGCGTCGTCGGCGTAGAGCTTGATCGAGCCGCCCTCGGGGAAGGCCTGGTAGTACGGGCCCATCGGGTAGATCTTGTAGCCGTGCCTGGCAAGCTGCAGGTCGTTGATGATCGTCGGCGGGAGCAGCGACATCACGTACGACAGGCGGGTGACGCGGAATTCGGGCGCGTCGGCCCAGGGGGCTTCCGTGGTGGCGGCGCCGCCGGTCTTTGGCCGCGCCTCGAGCACGAGCGTCCGCGCGCCGGAGCGCGCCAGATACGCCGCGGCGACAAGCCCGTTGTGGCCGCCGCCGACGACGATCGCGTCGTACTGGGTCGATACCGTTGCTTTTGCTGCCTTCGTAGCCATGAAACCGGAGTCCTAACGAGACGGTCGAAAGACTGACTGAACATTCAGTCTAGAAGCTGCTACGATTACCCACAAGACCGCTGACGAGGGAGCGGCCCGGTATCTAGGCGAGGATCGGCAGATGAAGGAGCAGGTGAGCGGCGTCCGCGGAGTTTCCCGCGGAACCCGTGGCGCCCGTGGTGGCGGGGGCAGCGAGCGGGAGGCCGAGCGGCGGGAGCAGATGATGAGGGCCGCGCTCGAGGTCATCGTGGAGCGGGGCTACGCGGACACCAGGATCGCCGACGTCGCCGAGCGCACCGGGACGAGCCCGGCGCTCGTCATCTACTACTTCAAGACCCGCGATCAGCTGCTCACCGAGGCGATCAGGTTCTCCGAGGACATCTGGTACGCGGAGAACCAGCAGCGGATGGCGGAAATCCCCACCGCTGCGGGGCGGCTCGAAGACCACATCGCCATGATCTGCCTGCCGGGGAACCCCGAGCCGCTGAGCTACTGGCTGCTGTGGCTGGACCTGTGGGCACAGGCGCCGCGCAGCGCGGGGGTCGCGGCGGTGCGGCAGAAGTCCGACGAGCGGTGGCGCGAGAGCATCCGCTCCATCGTGCTGGCCGGCCAGGAGGCCGGCGAGTTCGCGCCGGTTGACTCCGGCGACTTCACGATCACGCTGTCCGCCCTGCTTGACGGGCTGACGGTGCAGATCGCGCTCGAAGACCCCGAGGTCCCCCCGCAACGCACATACGAACTGGCGATGCGTTTCGCGTCCGGACAGCTAGGGTTCGACTGGAAGCCTCCCGCTCCCGGGCAGGCACGCAAACGCGGTATGTAACTGGAGGTGGCCGTGGCCGGAGGAATGCCCTCGCGGGGGGGACAGGGGGGGTCGTCCCCCCAGGCCAGCATTGTGCTGACCGGGCTGACCAAGAAGTTCCACGAGATCGCGGTGGACCACATCGATCTCTCGGTGGCCGGCGGCGAGTTTTTCTCCCTGCTCGGCCCCTCCGGTTGCGGCAAGACGACCACCCTGCGGCTGATAGCCGGCTTCGAGCAGCCGACCGCGGGCCAGATCCTGCTCGACGGCGTGGACGTCTCCCAGGTGCCGCCGCACCGCCGCAACGTGAACACGGTGTTCCAGAGCTACGCGCTGTTCCCGTTCCTGACGGCGTTCGACAACGTGGCGTTCGGGCTGCGGCACCGGTCGGTTACCAAGGCGGACCTCAAGCGCCGCGTCAACGAGGCGCTTGACCTGGTGAAGATGACGTCGTACGCGAACCGGCGCCCCGGCCAGCTGTCCGGCGGCCAGCAGCAGCGCATCGCGCTGGCCAGGGCGCTCGTCCTCAACCCCGCGGTGCTGCTGCTCGACGAGCCGCTCGGCGCGCTGGACGCCAAGCTCCGCAGGTCTCTCAAGGTCGAGCTCAAGGCGCTGCAGGAGCGTGTCGGAATCACCTTCCTCTACGTCACCCACGACCAGGAGGAGGCGCTGACCATGTCCGACCGGCTGGCCGTGATGAACGCCGGCAAGATCGTGCAGATCGGCACCCCGCGCCAGGTCTACGAGGAGCCCGCCGACACCTACGTGGCCGACTTCCTCGGCGCCGCCAACCTGATGGAGATCTCGGTCGAGACCGCCGGCCCGCCCGCCGCGCTGCGCCTCGGCGACTGGTCGCTGACCTCGCAGCGGTGCGAGACGACCTCGACAGGCACCGCGCACGCCGTGATCAGGCCGGAACGGGTGCGCATCGAGGCGCACGGCTCCGCAGGCGACAACCGGATCCCCGCCATGGTGGAGCGCGTGGTCTTCCTCGGCGCCGCCACCCAGGTGATGCTGCGCCTCGCGCCCGGCATCCCGCTGCAGGCCCTTGTGCAGAACGACGGCGAGCACCAGGAACTGGCGCAGGGCACCCCGGTGCACTGCTACCTGCCATCGGACGCCTTGCGGGTGCTCGCGGGCGCGCGCGGCGTGATTCCTGAGCCCGCCGACGAGCCGCTGGTCGCGCGCTAGCGCCGTTGCGCGCGCTGGTGATCACCGGGCCGGGAGCGGCCCTGGTCGATGAGGTCGAGCCGCCGGTAGCCGGGGCGGGGCAGGTGGTCGTCGACGTTCGGCGGGCCGGGATCTGCGGGACCGACATCGAGCTGTTCACCGGGGAGATGGCCTATTTCGGGCAGGGGAAGACGCGGTTCCCGGTGCGGCCGGGGCACGAGTGGTGCGGCGTGGTGTCGGCGGTCGGGGCCGGGGTGCCCGAGGGATGGCTGGGCGCCCGGGTAACCGGGGACACGATGCTCGGCTGCGGGCGGTGCTCCCGGTGCCTGGCGGGGCGCGGGCACATCTGCGCGGACAGGCATGAGGTCGGGGTCATGGACTGGCCGGGGGCGCTGGCCGAGCAGGTGATGGTGCCCGCCTCCAGCTTGTACCGGCTACCGTCCAGGATCGACGACGCAGCCGGCGCTCTCGTCGAGCCAGGAGGCAACGCCTGGCGGGCCGCCTCGGCCGCCTTGGCCGGGCCGGGGCGGCGAGTCCTGGTCTGCGGGCCTGGCACGATCGGACTGCTGAGTGCCGCGTTCGCCGCGGCGGCCGGCGCCCTGGTAGATGTGCTCGCACTTGATCGCGCGCGCGAGGAACTCGCGTACTCGTTCGGGGCGGGCGCGTACTGGACCATTGAGCACCCGCCGCCGATGACCTACGAGGCGGTGATCGACGCCACCGACGATCCCCGGACGCCTGCCCTGGCGCTGGCCGCGACCGAGCCGGGCGGGCGGCTGGTCTGCATCGGGATTTCTGGCACGCCGAGCCTGGTCGACAGCCGGAATCTGGTCTTCGGCGACATCACCGCCGTCGGCATCCTCGGCGCGTCGGCCGGCCTCGCGCCCGCGATCGAGCATTACGCGTCCGGGTTGGTGGATCCGGCCGGGATTGCAGCGGTGACCGTGGGTCTCGACCGCGCGGCCGAGGCGCTGGCCGGGCGGGTCGGCACGGGATCGGGAACGAAGATCCACGTCAATCCTCAGGCCGGCTTACCGGCTCGCGGCCCTGGCGGTAAGCGAGTAGCGAGACACCCGGAATGTCTCCGGGACGCCTCCGGTGGAGCAGATCTCCCACACCCCGTCGATCAGCCCGATCGTGGCACCGGGTGCGGCGAAGCCGTTGGCCTGCATCCATTTCAGCAGCGCCAGCAGGTTGACGGTGCCGGATGCCTGCTGGGCGCAGGTACGGACGCCGCCGCGGCCGTCCAGCGTCCAGATGAACTCGGTGCTATGGGGGTACGGTGCGGCGTCCATACCTGGCCGGCGATCTTGACCGGCGAGTGCACCTGGGTGCCAAAGGATCCGCTGTTGCAGCGGCCGCTGACGTCTACCCAGACCATGACCTCGCTGGCATAGCCCGCGTCGTTGCTCAGCCAGTTGTCCCATGCCCACTGGGCGATGGTCCGGGAGTTGTGCGGGGTGGATTCGGCGTACCTGCTGGTCAGCTCGGATAGTGCCGAGATCAGGGTGTCGGCGCTGGCACCGCAGCCGTTCGGCACGAAATTCGACCATGTGTCCTTGCCGCCGCCGCACCAGTTGTTGAACTGCTGGCCTATCTCCGGAGCCGTGCGGACCGAGCCATTCCGGGCCGGCTGGGTGGCGGTGACCTGCCAGTTACCGGGACTGCGGACGACGGCCGTCTGCACGCAGGACGGATCGCCCCAGCAGTTGTTCCCGACGTAGGTGTTGTATCCGTTGGAATTGGTGTCCGCCGCGTAACGGTACGGGCCGCAGATCCCGGTCGGGCTGGAGGTGAGACACAGCCGACCGGTCCCTGGTAGCGCATTGTCGGCCAGCGGAGCGCCGGCCGACGAGGTGCCCGCAGACGACGGCGCGGCCGACGAGGTACCCGCCGAGGACGGGGCCGCCGACGAGGTGGTGGTGGTGGTGGTGGTGGCCGGTTTGCTGCTGCCGCCGCACGCGGCGAGCACGAGCGCAAGCAAGGCGAGCGCGACGTACCCCTTACCGCCTAGGGCGCCTTTGAACGACTTACGGACCGACATCATGGCGGTCGGCATCCTTGGCGAGCCGGCCGGCCTGCGGGCCTGCGGGCCTTAGCTTCGGTGTCCGAGGAAGTCGAGCACGCGCTCTGTGAGCAGCGCGGCGGCGGCCTGATCGTACGAGGGCAGCGTGCTGTCGGCGAAGTAGTGCTGGTCGCCGGGGTAGAGGAAGAGTTCCGCGTCGTCCGCCTCGGCGACGAGCGCGCGGGCGGCGTCGATGTCGCCCTCGTCGACGAACAACGGGTCCGCGTCCATCCCGTGCACCTGCACCGGCACCGCGTGCGGCCAGGCGGAGCCGAACGCGTCGACCGGGACGCAGGAGTAGAACAGCAGCGCGCCGCGCGCTCCCGGCCGCGTCTGCGCGAGCTTCTGGGCGGGAAGAACGCCGAGCGAGAAGCCGGCGTAGACAAGCCCCTCGGGCAGGCCGCTGACCGCACGCTCGCCGCGATCGACCACCTCGCCGGGGAAGCCGATCTTCTCCGCGTAGCCCAGCCCCTCCTCGAGGGTGCCGAAGGTGCGGCCGTCGAACAGGTCTGGGGTGTGCACGGTGTGCCCGGCGCCGCGCAGTTCATCGGCGAAGGCGACGACGCCCGGGGTCAGCCCGAGGGCGTGGTGGAAGAGTACTACCTCGGCCATCTCTTACTCTCCATGACAGGCTATGATCTGGGATTCTCAATCAGTCGAGATTAACGGAACGATTGAAAAATGTCGAGCATTATGCGCGTCCCCGACTACGAGCTCGAGGACCTGCGCGTCGTGTCGTCGCCGCGGGAACTGCGGGCGATGGCCCATCCGCTCCGGGCCACCATCCTCGACCTGCTCCTGGAGCGGGCCGCGACGGTTGGCGAACTCGCCGCCGCGGTCGGCCGGCCGCCCGGCACGGTCGCCCACCACGTGGGCGTGCTCGCGGGCGCGGGGATGCTGAAGGTGGTACGCACCAGGCGAGTCCGCGCCATCGAGGAGCGGTTCTACGGCCGGACCGCCCGCATCTTCTACGTCGGCGTCATCCGCCCCGAGCAGGCGCGAATGCTCACCAACAACCTGTCCGTGGCGGCCGCGGAGTCCGGGCCGGCGCACCAGGCCGACGACCTGCGGGCCATCATCCGGCACGCCAGGATCCCCAGGGAGCTCGCCGCGGAGTTCTGGGAACGCGTCTTCGAGCTGACCCACGAGTTCACGCGCCTGCCGCGCTCCGGCGAGACCGTCTACGGATTCGTCGCCGGGCTCTACCCGACCGACTACCCCACCCTGCCCGAGCCGGACCAGGACACCGGCACGGCCGGTCAGCAGGATCCGGCCCGCTGAGCACCCAGACCATTGCGGTCCTGGCTGCCCGTGTCTGCTGGATGATGGTTCATGGCCATCTTCCAGCCCCGCGACGACGATGCGTTCATCGCCTGGCTCGACGCCAACCCGAACGGCTACGTGGTCAATACCGGACGGGGCGCGCGCGGGTACGTAATGCTCCACCGCGCCACGTGCAACCTCGTGCGCAAGTGGCCGCCGTTCATAGGGCCGTCCGTCAAGCTCTGCTCGACATCCCTTGATCATCTTGAGCAGTGGGCAGTCCAGTTCACAGGCGGGCCTGCCCCCGCTGCAAGGCTCGGGGTACGAGCTGCTGGCTCTGAGCTTTCCTGAGCCCGTGCTTGGGGCAAGGATCACGGAATCCCCGGGCACTAGATCGGGTACTGCGTGGCTTCGGTCGTGTACTGGCGGCCAGCTGGCGTGGTCCATCGGAAGGTCGCAGGTCTCGGCTGTTCGACCCTCCAGCGTGGGTCTTGCTTGAGCCTGTGGTCCGTGCGGCATTTGGGGCCGCCGTTGCACAGGCAGGTTCTTCCGCCCGCCTCGTACGGGACATTATGTTCGAAGTCGCAGCTGGCGGCGGGTCTCCGGCAGGTCGGGGCGGTACACCTGGCGTGCCGGATCTGGGACAGGTGCCGCAGCATGACCCCCGGGTCGTGGCCGGCCGCCTGGAATCGGTGGTCGCATTCGTCGGTGGCGATCGGGTGCACCGCGATGATCAGGTCCGGCTGGCCGGGTATCCCGGTGGACAGCCGCCAGGCACCGTAACCGCCAGGCGGGCCGACCTGACCGGCTGCGGTAAAGGAGAACCGCGGGCCATGCAGGTCCTGCTCATCGGCCGGGACGGGCGGGTCGTGGCCGCCGGGAGGGCCTGGACCTCCGCCTCCAGCGCGGCGTGGAGTGCGTTTCCGCGGTTCGGGGCGGGCGCAGCCGTGGCCGATCGCGCGGCCGTCCTCGTCGGTCACGGTGAGGCACCACGTCGTGCGGGGGTTGCCGGCGGCGGAGCGGACCAGGTCGCGGGCCTGCCACGGGTCGATCGGGCCGAGCGTGCCGGCCTGTCCGGGCCGGTCGGCCAGGCCGAGCGCGGTGACCAGCGGGACGGTCAGGTTGATGCTCCCGCAGAACCCCGGCGGCAGCACCGCCGCGCCCGGGGGAACAGGCGGCCCGAACAGGCCGAACGGATAGGGCTCATCGCCGTCGGGCGGGCCGGCCGGATCGGGCCCACCGCCGTCCGCTGGGCCACCCGGCCCGGCCGCGTCGCCCGCAGCGAGCCGGGAGTCCATGCCCAGCAGAATGTCGAGGAACGCGCGGGCGCGCAGCACGTCCATGTCGCCATCCAGCCCGGCCGCCCGCAGCTGTTTCGCCCACGCGTTGACCCGCTGGTCCGCAGCCAGCACCTGCGCGGACGGCAGCTCCCGCCCGGCCAGCCCGGCGTTGCCGGAGTCCTCGACCCACCGCTCCACGCGTGTCTGCTTCGCGGCCTCCTCGCGGCGCTTGCGGGCCTTGTCCGGCGCGACCTCCATCACCGCCCGGCCGATCGCGTCCCGCAGCCCGGGCGTGGTCAGCCGACTCGCCCGGCCCAGCACCTTCTCCTCGGCCGCGGCCGCTTCCTTCGCGTCCAGGACCTGGGTGGCCCGGGTGATCGCCGTGGCCTTGGACGCTCGGATCCGGCCGTCCCGCAGCGCCGCCTTCGTGCCCGGCAGCCGGGCCTCCAGTTGATACGCCGCCGCCATCAGGTGCTCGGCCGCGTCCAGCGATTCGGCTAGCGCCCAGGCCAGCTCCTTGACAGCGAAGTCATCCCACCCCTGCGGCGGCATCCCTCCGGCGACCTTCTCCGGGCCTGCGCCCTTTGCCGGGTCTTGCGCAGCGCTCTTCTCCCGCCCGCCTGCCGCGCCGGCCTTCCCCCGGTCCTGCGCGGTCGCCTTCCCCGAGACTTCGGGCGGACTCTGCGGGGCGTCCTTCTGCGGGGCGCCCTTCCCCCCGCCTTTGGGGGCGGCCTTCCCCGCGCCGTGCGCCCCGTCCTGCCCGGAGTCCTGCGGGGCGTCGTCTTCGCCGGGGCGGCGGCGGATGAACTCCGCGACGGCGGCCAGCTTGCGGGCCACCACGTGCGCCTCGACCCGGTCCCAGGCGCAGATCACGCCCATGACCTCGTCGTCGGCTGCACCCGGGTACCGGTCATCCTCCCCGGCCACCGTCGCGGCGAACTCGCCCAGCGCCAGGCAGCCCGGCGCGGTATCCAGCGCGAACCCGGACCCGAACCCCGCCGCCGGACTGCCATGCTCACCCGGGAACGACGCCGCCGACCCGGGGTTCCCCGGGCCGCGAGGACCGGGCGCCGCGCCGGCCGCGCCGAACCCGCCGTCGAACACGATCTGGGCCGCGTACGCGGCGTCCCGGACCTCCGCCGCCGTGATCTCCCGGGCCTCCGCGATCACCGCGGCCAGCCCCTCCCAATCGGGCGGGTCCTCCTCCAGGTCCGGATCGGCTGGCTCCTCATCCACCCGGGTGGCCACCATCGCGACCCATTCGTCGTGGTCGAGCCAGTCGGGAGTGGAGAAAGGAGACGGGACGTCCGCAGCCGGACCGGGGGCCTGCGGGGCGGGTGGGGTGTCCGGCCGGTCGCAGGCGTGCCGGGCGGGATCCTCATCCCGTCCTGGCCCGCGAGCCGGCTCTGCGGACATGTGTCACCATCCGTTCAGGTGATTGACTCCCCGGATTACCTCTTCTTGCTTGTCAAACATAATAGCTAATATGCCTCTCCGGCGCGATTCGACACGCCGAGGATGCGGCGGAAGAAAGAGAGACTGGGGTATACCACTCGCCGTTCGGGAGATAGGGAAGGCCGAGCGAAGTACGGACGGCCAGTCACTGGACCCGGGGAGCCAGCTCGCAGCAGGGTTGAAGGGGTCAGGAAGCTTGGGGGCAGCGGCCTTTGCGGAGGGAGGCTAGGGACGTGGGGAGTGTCATGGGCGGGGCAGGACTTCGCGGCGGAGGTGGGGGAAGACCTTGGCGACCTTGTTGAGGAGGTAATCGCCGTAGGTGCCGGTGAAGGCTTGCGGGTTCTGCCCGTCCCAGCGGGGGTGGCCGTCTTCGGTGACGGCTGCGCGGCCTGGGAGCGGGGGGATCTCGGCGGTGAAGGCGGGGTCGAGGAAGAACGGGAACGAGAGGCGGGCGTGGCCGCTGGGGTTGCGGACGCGGTGCGGGGTGGACCGGTACCAGCCGCTGGTCAGGCGATCGAGCATGTCGCCGATGTTGGCGACGAAGGTTCCGGCTAGCGGCGGCGCGTCGATCCAGCCTGCCCGGGTGCGGACCTGCAGACCGCCCGTGCTGTCCTGGGCAAGCAGGGTCAGCAGGCCATAGTCGGTGTGCTCGCCAACGCCCCAGCCCCTGTCGGCGGGCGGCGGCGCGGGGTAGCGGAAGACCCGGAACAAGATCGTCGGGTCGGCCGTGTACCCGGCGGCGAAGTAGTCGGCGTCCAGGCCTAGGCTCAGCGCGATGCCGCGCAGTACCGTCTGGCCTAGGCTGGTCAGCGCGTCGAGGTAGGCGAGGACTGCGGCGCGGAGTTCGGGGACCTGGCTGGGAAACAGGTTGCCGCCGTGCAGCGGGAGGCCGGCCTTGACTCGAGGATCGGCATCGGGGAGTTCGGCGCCGAAGTAGAGGCCCTCTTTCAGGTCGGGCTGACCCGAGGTGAGTTCGGCGCCTACCGGGAAGTAGCCGCGCCAGGCGATGCCGCCTCGGGCCATGGCGATCTGCATCTTGGCCGCCGGCGGCAGGTCGAAGAACCTGGCGCTGGTGGCGGCCAGCCGGTCGAGCAGCTCCGGCGGGACGCCGTGACCGGTGACGTAGAAGAAGCCGTGTTCGCGGCACGCCACCTCGATCTGGCGGGCGACCTCTGCCTGTCGTGCCGGCGCGATGTCGGTGCCGACGAGCAGCGGGGCCACGTCGACTACCGGGAGGGAATCGGGGTCTCGCATTACTCCATTCTGGCTGGTAACAGTGCGCCGATGAAGCTGAGAAGCGCCTGGTTCACCTGATCCGCGTGGGTCCAGATGATCGCGTGCGGGCCATCGGGTATGACCACGTGCCGGGCGTTACGTCTCCTACCTGGGCATCGCGGACCTTGCCGCCGCTGCGGTGCGCGCGGAGCGCCAGCTCGAGGCGCGGACGCTGATGGATCGCGTGCTGGCCCGGGTAAATGCAGCGCCCGGCCCGCGGTTCGAGCAGCTCGCCGCGCGGGCCGCAGGCCTCCTCGCCGAGCCCGCCGACGCGGAGGCGCACTTCGGCAAGGCCCTGTCAGAGCCCGAAGGAGACGCATGGCCGTTCGAACGGGCACAGCTGCGGCTGGATTACGGGGAGTGGCTGCGGCGGCAGCGGCGCATCAATGACGCACGGCCCGCCCTCGCGGCCGCCCTTGACACGTTTCGCCGCCTCGGTGCCGCGCCCTGGACCCGCCGCGCCGAGGCGGAACTGCGCGCCTGCGGCGTGACCTCGGCGGCGCCGCCGAAGGGCGCCGACGCGCTCGCGGAACTCACCGCGCAGCAGCGCGAGGTCATCCTGCTGGCCGGCCGCGGGCTGACCAACGCGGAGATCGCCGAGCGGCTCTTCCTGTCCACCCACACCGTCGCCTCGCACCTCTACCGCTCCTATCCCAAGCTCGGCATCGCGGGCCGTCGCCAACTCCATGACCTAGTCGCCGAAGTCGACCAGGCCGATCCCGGCGAGTGATCCGAATCGCAGGCCGCCAAGTGCAGTAGGCATGCTGATACCTGCGGCGGTGGTCCGCTGTGCATGCTCAGGGCACGCTGCTCGCTCCGAACCTAAGGAAACCCTGCCATGTCCCACCACCTCGATACGCCGCTGGCGGCCAAGACCGGCCAGCTGTACCTCGACGACCTGTACGTGTTTGGAGGCGAGGACAGCACGGTGCTCGTCATGGACGTCAACTCCAACGTCAACGGCCTGCACTCCGAGCCCGGCTTCCACCCCGAGGCGCGCTATGAGTTCAAGGTGCACTTCGACGGCGCCGACTTCGAGGTGCTGACCTATCGGGCCTCCTTCGGCGAACCAGGCTCCGACGGGCGGCAGGCCGTTGCGCTGCACGTCCTGACCGGCGACCAGGCGCGCGACGACGCCGCGGCCGGCGACCTTGTGCTGGAAGGCCGGACCGGCGAGACGGCCACCGGGAGCGGCGCCCGGCTGTGGGCCGGGCGGATCGCCGACTCGTTCTACATCGACCTGTCGCTGCTTGCCATCATCAACGGCGCGGTGGCGAGCGGGACCGCGCCTGACCTGTCCGGGTGGCGGCCGCAGGACGCGAAGAACAGCTTCGCCGGCAGCCTGGTCTACTCGATCGTGCTCGAGGTCCCGCACGCCCACCCGCAGCTTCGGCCCGGCGCCCGGATTGGCGTGTGGGCGGCCACCAAGCTGGCCACCGACGCGGGCGGCTGGCGGCAGATCAACCGGGCCGGGCACCCGATGATGTGGCCCATCTTCTGGCCGAACGACACCGATTTCACCAACCCCGCCAACACCAGGCACCCCTCGCAGGACGTGGACGCCGCGGCCAAGTACATCGGCGACCAGATCGCCGCCGTGGTGGCGGCGGCCGGGACCAGCGACGACCCGGTCGGCTACGGGCAGGCCGCGGCCGGGGACCTGTTCCCCGACGTGCTGTCCTATGTGGTGGGGACGCCGGCCAGCTATGGGTTCGCGGGGCGCAACGGCCGGACGCAGGCCGACAACGCTCCCGAGGCGATGCTGTCCCTCGTCACCAATATGGCGGTGCTCTCGGGGCTGCGGCCAGCCACGACCAAGGACCAGCGGGCTGGCAGCTTCCCG
>JBOHCG010000097.1:0-17538 GCA_050698735.1 Streptosporangiaceae bacterium
TGGACCCGGCCGCCGCCGGCGCGACACCCCGGCCTCCGGCATGCCCACCGGAAGGAAACTACCCGCAGTAACCAAAAACGAGAACTACCCACAACCAGTCAAACGCCTAAAGCCCATGGCATTGGGGAAGAGCCGCGCACCCGACAGCCGGGCGTACTCAAGCTGCATGCCGCAATGGAGCCCGCCTGGAATGGGCGGGAAGAGCGTGCAGACCGCCGCCATCGGGGAGGCAGTCAGGCAGCCGCAATGGAGCCCGCCTGGAATGGGCGGGAAGAGACGGACCCGTCGCAGCTCCTCGGCGGCGGGGACGATGCCGCAATGGAGCCCGCCTGGAATGGGCGGGAAGAGTTGGTGATGCCGCCGCTATAGGGCTGGCCGCTGGCGCCGCAATGGAGCCCGCCTGGAATGGGCGGGAAGAGGTCACCTGGTAGCGGGGGCGGGTCACGTCGCTCACGAGCCGCAATGGAGCCCGCCTGGAATGGGCGGGAAGAGACCCGGGGAGTGCTCTCGATCGGGCAGGTCAGGGTGCCGCAATGGAGCCCGCCTGGAATGGGCGGGAAGAGGCTGCACACCGGCGACCCCGGCTCGGCGGGCACGTCGCCGCAATGGAGCCCGCCTGGAATGGGCGGGAAGAGCTGGAATGCATCTGGTATTGGCGTCGCCTCATGGCGCCGCAATGGAGCCCGCCTGGAATGGGCGGGAAGAGCCGACATCAAGTGGGCGCTGACCCCGCAGCGGCTGCTGCCGCAATGGAGCCCGCCTGGAATGGGCGGGAAGAGGACCTCGGCGGACCAGTGCTGCTGCCAGGGCACCCCGCCGCAATGGAGCCCGCCTGGAATGGGCGGGAAGAGCAGATACGGCCCGTGTAATGTCTGCGGTACAATTGGCGGCCGCAATGGAGCCCGCCTGGAATGGGCGGGAAGAGTCAGAGTCGGCCCGGTAGCGCTCGCGGAAGCTACCGGCCGCAATGGAGCCCGCCTGGAATGGGCGGGAAGAGGTTAGCGTCAAGCTCCGGAATGCGCTTAGATGACAGCCGCAATGGAGCCCGCCTGGAATGGGCGGGAAGAGCTCTGAAAGCATACGCGGATGACGTTAAGCCGATTCTGCCGCAATGGAGCCCGCCTGGAATGGGCGGGAAGAGTACGCGGAACGGGGCCGCGTACCCGATAAACGGTCAGGCCGCAATGGAGCCCGCCTGGAATGGGCGGGAAGAGCCGTGCATTAGCGCGCGGATTACGTCACTGTTCGTGGCCGCAATGGAGCCCGCCTGGAATGGGCGGGAAGAGGCGGGCCGCGTCGTCGCAGAGCAAGGCCATGTTCGGGCCGCAATGGAGCCCGCCTGGAATGGGCGGGAAGAGTCTGCGGGGCATGGTGACCGGTGCCGGCACCGAGCTGCCGCAATGGAGCCCGCCTGGAATGGGCGGGAAGAGCTTGCACGACGGAAACCCACCACGCACAACAAGGAGGGCCGCAATGGAGCCCGCCTGGAATGGGCGGGAAGAGCTGCGGTGGGCGTTCGGCCCTCGCAAGAGCATGGCCGCCGCAATGGAGCCCGCCTGGAATGGGCGGGAAGAGTTCGGGTAATAGGCGCCTGCCGTGTTGTTCGGGCTGCCGCAATGGAGCCCGCCTGGAATGGGCGGGAAGAGCCGACGGGTACCCGCGGACCGCGGCGTGCGGCGGCCAGCCGCAATGGAGCCCGCCTGGAATGGGCGGGAAGAGGGCTCGCGGGATTTGGGGGGTGTGAGCTGCATCGATGGTACGCCGTGCGAGCGGTCGGCGGAGGCGTGGTTCTGGGAACTGCTCTGTGGACTTGTCAAGGTGCGGGAACGGGCGCTGAGCTGGGTGCGAGCGCTCCCCGGGTTGGGAGTCACCACCTCGGCGCTCGCGGGTCAGATGATGACCGCACTTGAGGAGGGTAGTTTCTCATGGTGGCCGAGGAAGAGGAAACGGGACGAATCGCCGGTCTGGCCGAGGTCGATCACCATCACGCTGTCCTCGGATGCCTTGATGAGGGCCTCGATGTCGCCGCGCATGAGGATCTTCTCCCGTTCGGACAGGTCACAGACGAATACCGAGTACTGGATGCGGGTGCCGTAGCCCTCGCAGCATCCGGCGACGCTGCGCAGCCTGCGGTCGTCCCGGATGTCGTAGGCGACCAGGTACCGGCGCCGGGCCATGACGAGGCCTACCTGGTGACCAGCGGGGTGTAGGCGGGCAGTTCCCCGGTCAGCCGGGCGGCCAGGATCCGGGCCTGCAGTTCGACCGCGCGGCGGTAGCTGACCTGGTAACCGAACACCGGGTGCCGTACCTCCGTGGTCATCCGCCGCTCCCAGGCCCTGATGACCGTCCTGCGACCGCTGTCGGTCAGGGTCACCGCGCCCGCGCGGACCAGGAAGTCCGACCGGCCGACCTCCCGGTTGTTCACGCAGGTCAGCACCGTGGAGTCGGCGAGCAGCGGCCGGAACTCCTCGGCCAGGTCCAGCGCGAGGGCCGGGCGGCCGAAACGCGGCCGGTGATACAGGCCGATGTACGGGTCGAAGCCGACCGCGAGGCACGCCGCCAGCAGTTCCTTGGTCAGCAAGCCGTAGCAGAACGAGAGCAGGCAGTTCACCGCGTCCGTCGGCGGGCGGCGGTTCCGCAGGCCGGTGAATCCCGGGCCGGGCAGGCGGTCGGCGGCGGAAAGCAGCGAGGGGAACGCCTCGAAGTACAGCCGCGCCGCGGTCCCCTCGATGCCCAGCAGCGAGGCCGCGTCCCGGGCCTGCTCGGCCTGATTTGCGAGCGCCGCGAGCTGGGCCACGCGGCGCACCGCCGCGTCTCCGCCGTGACGGCGGAGCAGCACGCGGCAGTTCCGGATCTTGCCCGCGATCATCAGCCGCGCCTCGTCCAGCTGCCCGCGCGCCGCAGCGGTGGTCTGCCGGATACGGAGCATCACGTTCTTGCTCGGCAGGCCGGTGGTCAGGCCGAGCAGCCAGCCGCCGTATGAGAAGTGGTAGATGTCCACGTCACGCGAGAAAAGCTCCCGCATCGCCTGGGCGGTGATCTGCACGTTCCCGTACGCGCAGACATGCATGACATCGATCAGCCGGACGCTGGCCAGCAGCTCACGGTACTTCGACACGGTCAGCCGCCCGCCGTCGATGCCCACGACCGATCCCTGCTCCATCACGTACAGCGGAACCGCGTCGGGGTCGGCGGCCATCAGCCGCCGCGGCTGGCCGCCCTGCCGCGCGGCGAGCACGTTCACCTCGTCAGGAAGGCAGATGCCCACCAGCGAGCAGCGCGCGCACTTCGGGCTGGACCGCAGCGGCGGAGGCGGGGCCAGCCGGGTCGCGACCTCCCGCGCCTCGCCGACGATCTCCAGGGTGCGGGCGATCAGGCCGGGCGTCATCTCGACCGGGACCCGCTGCCTGGTCTCGGCGTAGAAGATCTCTCCGCGCTCGGCGGTGTACCCGTGCTCGCGGAGCAGCAGGACCTGAGCGCAGACCTGTACGGCGTCGGCTTCCCACGGCGTTCCGTCCGGCGCGGGCCGCCCCTTCTTGGTGTCGACCGGTACCACTCCCCCGCCGTCTCCCTCGAGCAGGTCCAGCTTGGCGGTGATGCCGAGCCGTTCGCTGGCCAGCTCGACCGACCGCGCGGCCTTCACCTCGCCCTCGCCGGGCAGCGGGGCGGCGCCGCCGCCGGCGTCGACCCGGCCGTGCAGCCGGTCGCCCTCGGCCGTGTCGCTGCTGGCGGCCCACAGCTGATCGACCCACTCCAGGAAGAACAGCCGCGGGCAGAACGCGTACTCGTTCAGCATCCTTGCGGGCACCAGCTCAGGCACCTCGGTAAGCGTCATATTCCCTCCCATTGTTTCCGCTGACTTCCAGTAAATCCCACTATACTGGAGCGTTAGCGCGCGTGGAGAGCAGGTAGAACCCTTTTCGCCGCTCCCCCGCCGCCCGGACATCCCGCGCAGGCCGAGGACCGCGCGGACCTCTCGCGTCGGTGCCCATGCGGCACCCAGATAACCAGATGCCGAACGGGCCGTGGTAGCGGTGGATGGGCGGCGTGCCGGTCCTACAGCGCGGCGAACGCCTCGGGGCTCATCCCAGGACCGTTCGATAGCTCGACGCCGTCCAGGCGCGATTGCTCCGCGCCCTCAGCGCGCTGCCGGGGCGGTGCGGTGCCTCGGGGGCGGAGTAGGGCAACGACTCGTTATCCATTGAGCAGCACTCAGAATGTACTATGATGGTAATGTTCCATGGACACTGAGAGGACTGTCGGATGTCCACCACGCAGCTTGAACTCGACCGGGAACTGCTGGCTCAGGCGGCGGCGATCCTGGGCACGACCACGAAGAAGGCGACCGTCAACGAGGCGCTGCGACGAGTCGTAGCCGCTGAGTTGCGCCGTAGGCATCTCGACGAGTTGACCGGCGGCGCGCTCCCCGACCTCGCTGATCCGCTGGTCATGGACTCCGCGTGGCGGTAGCACGCTATCTGGTCGACAAGAGCGTATGGGCCAGGCTCACAAAGCCGGCGGTGCAGGCGGTCGTCGCACCATACGTCGATCGCGGCCTGATCGGGACATGCCCGATCATCGACCTGGAAATCCTGTACAGCACGCGCAACGGTGAGGAGCACGACCATTTCCGCGCCCAGCGCGAGGCATTTGAGTATTTCCCGTTGACCGACGAGATTGCCCGCCGGGCGATCCAGGTCCAGGGAGAACTCGCCCACCGAGGCCAGCACCGGTCGGTATCGATACCGGATCTGATCGTGGCGGCAACCGCGGAACGCTTCTCGCTCGTCGTCCTGCACTACGACGCCGACTTCGACCGCATCGCTGAAGTAACCGGCCAGCCGGCCGAGTGGGTTGTGCCTCGCGGGACGGCGGATGCGGACCACTGACGCCAGCGCGCCGCTGGCGGCGCCGCACCGGTTGCACCGGTTAGGCCATCGCGCAGAGCGTGGGGATGCCCGCTGGAGCCGACCCGTCCAGCGGCGTCACCTGTCTTCGTCCGGGACGAAGATGCCGTACCCGAAGTGGCTGAGCTGCCCGAGCAGCAACGGCCCGGAGACCGGCTCGGCGAACTCCAGGCGCAGCCGCATGCCAGGCCGAGACCGGGACATGTTCTCCGTCATCCGGTAACGCCGGAACTCCAGCGCCCACCGGTCCGGCAGCCGCTGTTCCGGATCGATAGGGATAACCGACGCTGGCGGCAGGCCCCGGTACCCGAGCTCGGTGCGCACGTCGGACGTCTGGTAGGCCTCAAGCGACTCCCGCTTCCTGTGCCGTACCGGAAGGTAGGGCGTGAGGCTCCGCCACCGGCGGGCCGGCTCGCACAGCTCGGGCGCGACCTGCTCGATCGGCCCGGCCGCCTGGAACAGCAGCTCGACTGGGGGGAAGCCGCGTACCTCATACCCGTCTTCGCCGCTCCCCCGCCGCCCGGACATCCCGCGCAGGCCGAGGACCGCGCGGACCTCTCGCGTCCGTAGCCCATGCGGCACCCAGACAAGAAGATGCCGAACGGGCTGTGGTTTCTCGCCCGGGGCAGCGAGCGGGATCCAATGGGTATGCCCGTGATCGGTGGCGGCACCGTTACTGCCGAGGATCTCCTTCCGCTCGTCGTTGGTCAGCCCCGCCTCGGTCAGCTCGTGACCAGCCTGCCGGTGCGCCTCGTCGGCGAGCAGGATGCCATGCGTCGCCATCAGCGGAACCCGCCCGGTCACCGCGAACCGGATCGCGGTGACCGGCTCCGCGGTGGCCGCCGCCAACCCGGCAGGCGCCGGTGGCGTGCCCGGATCCTCGGCCGCATAGCTGACCCATCTGGTGCCCGGGGGGAGCGTCCGCCGCCGCCCGCGGACGTCTGCCGTGCTCGTCTCCAGGGCCGGCAGGCTGATCGGCCGCGCGGCGGCGAGCAGCCTGGTCCGGCACGGGCCGGTACCGCCGGGGTGCCACCAGTCCTCATCGGGCACCTGATCGCCGTCCGCGAGCCGGGCCTCGCACACGGACTCGGACCGTCCCAGGTACGGCAGCAGTTCGGCGAGCTTGGCCAGGGCCTGCCGTTGCTCGCCATGCAGGTCGGCCTCCCAGCGGACGAGCAGTTCGTCTTCTCGCCTGACCGACAGGAACGGGTCCAAGGTCAGGTCGGTGCGGCCGGGCTCCCCCTTGCGATGCTCCAGGTCGGGAAGGTAGTGCCGGGTGTGGCCGGGCAGCGTATGCGGGGTGAGGTAGGACGGCGGGTCGGCCAGCGATTCGAGCAACCTCTCAAGCACCGGAGCGGGCAGGTCCGGCCAGCGGGTATGCCGCGTCGCTACCAGGGCGCGCAGCAGCCGCCACGGAGACGGCGGCCACTCCGACGCGCCCTCGTTGACGGCTCGGTCCCAGGGGTTCGCGTGATACCGCCGGAGCGGAAACCGGATCGCCAGGGTCGTGGCCATCTCACTTGCTCCTGGCCTTCTCGGACCACACGACCTCGGTCACCGGGCCAAGCTCGGCCGCGCAGTCGGCGGCGAACTTCGCAACCCGCCGGGCGGCCTCGTTCGCCTCGGGCCGCTCCCCGCGAACCTCGCGGACCACCAGGTCACAGCGGGTGCGCAGCCGCAGGCCGTGATCGAGCAGCGTCGCGATCTCGAAGTCGGCCAGCGCCTCAAGCAGCGCGGTGGCCGGCTCCGACAGCCCGTAGGAGCGGAACTGTGCGTGGTCCACCGTGAAGTATGCCGTGATCTTCTCAGCGGTGTACTCCACCCGGTGATGCGGGACCGTGCCATATCCCTTCGCGGTGGCGCCGGGTTCGGCCTCGTTGATAACCACGTCCCGCTTGACGCCGCCACTGACGGCAGGGCGCACGCCGGATGCCTCGATGAAGCTGGTCACGGCGCGGGCGATTTTTGGTTGCCACGGCCACTTCTGCTGGGCGAAGAACACGCCGTGAATCAGGGACACCGGGTCCAGCCCGAAGCACGCCCGTGCCACCGCACGGTAGTCGAGCGGTCGGCCCTTGGCCAGTCCTAGCCGTTCCGCCAGCCACTCGCGGCCCTCGACGCCATCGATCTTGCCGTCCATCACGTACGCCGATGCCAGCCGGTGTGCCTCCAGCCGACTGGCCGAGAGGAAGACATCGTCGGGAGTGACGATGCGGACATAGGGAAGCGCAGCGAGCTCCGTGACCTGGTCAGCACGGGCATTGTCCCAGGTGGTGCCCTCAAGCCAGTTCGCCATGCTCTGCGCCGACTCGACCAGCAAGGCATCGATGTCGTCGGCCGTTCCGTTGTCGGAAGGTCTCTTAAATTCCGCCGCGCCCAGGTCGGGGAACCCTGTTGGCTGGATCAGCGACCCCGCTATCGGCTTCAGGTCGGCTTCGAGCACGGTACGGTAAGCATTCATAACAGCTCCTCTGAGTCTGCTAGTTCGGCGGATTCGGATGTTTCGGGGACGTCGGACGGACGGATCGGCGAGGCAAGTTTCCGGAGCACAGATCCGGTCCCACGGCAGCGGGGAACCAGGGCAGCTGCAATGTGGGCGCCAGTTGCAGCAGCACCCTCCGGCGGAAAGGAAACCGCATCCCAGCCGACCTGCCGGAGCCTGGCCACGGCTTCTTCGTGTACGGCACGCACTTGCCCGGCCGCTAGTCGGGCAGCCCACTCCGGGCGCAGGGCGAATCTCGGCTCGTCGCCGCTCGGCACGCCCCGAACTCCCTGTCGGACGGCCTTACGCGACATGGCGCGGCCGGGATTCCTTGTCTCATCTGGCGCTAGGCCCCAGGCAAGCGGATGGAGCAGGCCTAGTGTCGCCACAGGGATCACTGATTCACCGGCTTCCCAGGTGCGACGCACTCCGTGCCAGTCCAGCGCCAGGCACGCTCGCAGCCACAGATCAAGGGATCGCTCGTCAACCAGCCTCCTGGCGAGCGCGTGCAGGTCGGATGCCGGCACTGGAATACCCATACGGAATGTCGGCACGCCGCGGAACTTCTGTTCCGGGTCGTGCTCGGCAGCGGCAGTGCGGGACCGCCAGATCAGCACGTCGGCCAGCACATCTGACAGCGACCGCAGCCCAAACCCGGGCACGACGGGAGACTTCCGCCAATGGCCGCCGATGCGACGTCGTTCAGCCGGAACAGGGGGATCAATCGGCAACAGGATGTGCCGCATGGTCCGCGAAGGCTCGCTCGCCGCATCGGCGCCCGGCCGGGTGGCACAGGAGGCGAGCCCGACAGCAATACGCAACCCTGGCGGCACGGAGTCGTGCCCCGCCAGGACTTGGAGAAATTCCTGGGCAGACGGCGGACGGCGTACCGGAACCGCCTCCCTGATCCTGCTGCGGCCAACCGCCTGCTCCAGCGAGGTTAGCGCGGCAAGCATCCGAGCCAGCGGCAGCGCTCCTCCGTCCCGCGCGTACTCGAGATGCGCCTTGTCGAAGAGCCGCACCGCCTGGCCAACCGCCGCAGACGTATCGCCGCCGCTGAACCGAGACGCCCAGTCCTCCACGTCGGCCGCCAGCCGTACCTCGGCCTTCTCGCGGACGACGATCCTGTCGACGGGAACGGCAACGAACGCGAGGCCGTTGCGGCGCTGCAGGCCGTAGCGGGTGAACTCGTCAATTCCTCTGGCCACCCCCAGGGTGCGGGTCGCAGCGTAGAAGTCGACCGCGCGCCGGGCGGGACGACCACGCCACGACGCACGAGCCTCGGCGAACAGCTGCTGGATCTCAGCGGGCGTGAACTCCCGCGTCCACACGGGTGCCCAGACTTCGCCACGTGACTCCTCGCCGACAGCTCCGCTGGCCGAGCCAGCAGGGGACGGATTCACCGTGAACGGCATGGCGGCCCGTTCCTCACGGGGCCGGTAGTGCTGGTTGCGCCGGATCGTACTGGCCGCGAACAGCAGCGCGCCTTCGACCAGCAAGACATAGCACCACGGGTTAACCAGCGAGTAGGCGGCACCGAACCGAGATGAACCAGGACCGCCCGCGCCGCTTGGATCGAACTGGCCGATCCCGGCGTTCGACAGCTGTTCGGCCTCGGTATCGGCGAGCAGGTCACGGGCGCAGCCGAGCGATCTGGCCCGCTGCTGATCAGAGGTACCGAGCACCTCCAGCAGGCGCTGGTGGAAGTTGGTGGAGAAGTCTAGGCGACCGTCGTTCCCGCCGGTGCCGAGCAGCGGAGGGAACACAGTGTCCTCGCCAGCGAGCACGACCGCCACGTCGATCCAGCCCACCACGGCATCCGGGCAGCGGTTACGGAACTCTTGCACGATCCGGCGCTTGTCCGCCACCAGTCCGACATCTGTGATCCAGCCTTCGGCCCTCGCCTTCCGGGTGACCTCCCGTGCTCGCGCGATGGCGTCCTTCATCGGCGTGAGCCGTGTCGATGGGTGCACGAGCAGGGCCTCAAGAGCCCGCAGGGGCTCCTTGTCCCTGGCGCCGAATCCGCTGCCGTTGTTCCATGGGCTCAAGATCGGGGTCGGCACATATTCCTCGGCCAGCCACGCGGCGATGTCCGGCACTGTCGTGCCGATGACCAGGCCATCAGGAGTCCATTTGGCGGTCGCGGCCGGGTCGGCTTGCTCGCCCAGCACGCGGATGAGCCCAAGACCAGCCAGGTAGCTGGCGAGCGGCTCGGGCCGCAGCCCGGGGAGAACGTGCCGCGTGATCGCCGGGCTTGTCATGGGGCCAGCTCCTTTACCGTACGTGGGTCGCTGGCGCGCCAGTCCGCGATCCGCACGACAGACTCCAGATACGCGAGGACGAACGGTCCGTATCGGTCACGCAGCGCGAGCACGGTACGAGTCCACGAACGCTCGCCGCCGAGCCTGAACTGGTCCAGGTCCACGGTCAGCTCGGTCGCTGGCTGGCCGAGCAATGGCGGAATGTCTACCTTTGAGCCCTCTTTGAGCCCGAGCAGCTTGCTCTCGGACGCTTCGCCAGGCACCAGCACGGCGAGGTCACCGGGGTCGCGGACCTGGACACGGAGTTTGCCGTGGTGGGCGAGGACCAGGTACCGCGTAAGGTCGGGGTCCGGCGCAGCAGCCAGCAGGTCGCGCAGCGGCCCGTCGAGCATGAGCAGGGAGGCGAACTCATGCCGGAAGGAGACGCTACCGTC
Source organism: Streptosporangiaceae bacterium (assembly GCA_050698735.1). Lineage (GTDB taxonomy): Bacteria > Actinomycetota > Actinomycetes > Streptosporangiales > Streptosporangiaceae > Palsa-504. The sequence goes on from JBOHCG010000097.1 coordinate 10,085, forward strand.
GAACCGCAGGGGCTTGCTGCTGTCCGACTTCGCCCATGGCCGGTGCGCACCGATCTCGTCCTTCCGCTCCGTCGGCGCCAGAGCGCACAGGGCGTCCTGCCAGATCTTGTGGGCCTTGCCGACATCGTGCAGAAAGGCGGCCATCACCGCGCTTCGCGCGACGGCCGCTGCAAGATCGGGCTGGGTCGCCGACAGTAGGGCCTCGGCGTGATCGCGGGTATCCCTGCTATGCCGGTCCAGCAGAATCCACTCGGGCTGCGCCACGCTGGCCGAGTCCGCCCCATAAGCGTCTTCTGCTCCCGTCACAGGGTCTGCAGCATGCACCAGCTCGGGACTGTCCGGTACCAGTCCGCGTGCTGCCGGGTCGAAGCCGGTCTCGGGGTCGTACCCGCCATCAGCCGCGTTGACCAGCAGAACTTCTCCCGGCCGCGCCCTGGCCTGGGAGGTGACCCTGGTCCAGTGGCCGAGCACCTGGTCCAGCCGCCACACGGTGACACTGTCGCGCTTCAGGAACGCGTTCAGCTCATAGAGCGGAATCCGGCAGCGGTACTCCGCCGACGGGGCCTTGGCTTCGGGTGGCGGAGCCTTCCCGGCCGCCGCTGAGTCGCCATCGGCCCACGAGGCCCAGGCAAGCTGAACGTCCAGGTCGTCGGCATCCCGGACATATGGGGCAATGTCGATGTCCGCGCCGCTCAGGTCCGGCGCGGTATCGAACAGCGCGATGAAGTCGCTCCTCCGCAGCACCGCGACTTGCGTCTCGGTAGTCAGCACGTTATGGGACAGCAGATCCTCGCCGGTGACGGTCTCGCCGTCGAGGCGGTCAAGCTCGGCGCTGGCTGCTTCGATATCTGGTTGCGGGTACGGATTCGGCTTGACCGGAGGAACCCACCACAGTTCCGCATCACTCACCCGGCCGGTGCGGTTGCACCGGCCGGCCCGCTGAACCAGCGACGGCCACGGCGCTGCCTCGCTGATAAGGACCGCCGCGTTTAGATCTATCCCGGCCTCCACCACCTGAGTGGCCACCACGATGCGATCCGCGGACCGTCCGGTGATCGCGTCCATGAGCTGGACCCGGTCCATACCGCGGAACCGGGAATGCAGCAGCGTTCGTTCGAACGACCCACCGCGCAGATGCTTGTAGACATTCCGCGCGGCATCGACGGTGTTGAGCACCACGAGCGTCAGCGTCCCAGGCCTGTGCAGGTCTCGGGCTGCCGCCGCGATCGCTTTGTAGTCGCCCGGCTCGGCGGCGAGCCGCCTGATGGTCCGCGCCGCGTTTAGCCGGACCGCGAGTTCCCCGGTGCGCTCCTCCGGCTCGATTCCGAGCACGTCGCCCACCGCGGGGTTGTCGACAGTCTCGAGTAGCGCCTTCGGCACGGTGGCCGACATGCAGGTCAGCCCGAACGGCTCCGCTGTGCGCAGCGTCTTCGCGAAAGCGGCAAGCTGACGCAGTGTGGTAGTCGACTCCGGGCACAGCTGTATCTCGTCGATCACCCAGTGCGCGCCGTTGGTGACCAGCGCGAAGTCGATCGGGTAGGTGGCCCGCGCGATCCCGTACCCCCGGTTCAGCGCCTTGCTCACCAGCGAGTCCACCGTGCCGACCACGATCGCGGGCTTGTGCATGTCCAGCCGCCACTGCCGCTGCGACTTCCCTGCCCCGCCCATCACCACGTGCAGCGCGACCTGATCACCAAGCCCCAGGTTCTTTAGCCACCGCCCGGCCTCCCCCGCCACCTGCTCCACGAGGCTCCGCTGCGGCAGCGCGTACACCAGCCGACGCGGCGTGCCGTCACGATCCGGCCCTTCCAGCCGCCGCCACAGCCAGGCCAGGATCACGCTCGTCTTCCCTGTCCCGGTCGCGGCTTGTACTACGTCGGGCAGCCCGTCGTGCGCGACCCGCCGTTGGTACCCGTGCGGCTCATACCCGTTCGGCCCAGCCTCGGCTGCGGTTGCCATGCGAAAGAACTCATCGAATGTCGTCATCACTTGCCTCTTCACATATCAATGGCGGTTACGGCCTCGGCGCGCTCCGGACGCGCGAGCATCAATGCAGACGGCTGATAACGGCCACGATTTCCCGGCCATATGCATAGCGAGCTGCGACGATGAGGATGAGTACGAACAGGACAACGCGAAACCACCTGTCCCAGCGACCGCACATCCACGCCAGGAACTCCCATCGATTGCAGGGCAAGGCATCTGACCTCCTGGCGGCAGTTGGGAGTCGCCCGGCGGCTCTCGACGATCGCCCAGCGACGACCCTTGTGCGCCGAGGCATGGGCTGAGGTTAGCCCTCTACTTCTCATGAAGTCAATCATGAGAATTTCTACTACTCATCAAGTTGTCTGTCGCTGTGCATGGATGTATCCTGCTGTTGCGGATGGGAGCGCTGTCGTCGGCGGTGCCTGCCTCCCGCCGGTAGACGGCGGGCTCCATTGCGGAATGAGCAGTAGCGGCGCCTTGCCCGACGCCTGCAGCACGTTCTGCGGCTTTGACCGCAGCTCCGCTACCCTCCGGGGTCGGCCTCTGCCGGGGGCTGGCCCCGGAGTGGTTCCCCTCCGTCGACTTCATCGTGCACCTGGCCTGGACTGCTCGTCGGTCCACTGGCGTTTCGCTGGGTCCCAGGTGCCGTCAAGGCGTTCGGTGGCCAGGACCGGATCGAGCAGAGCCTGCGCTATGGTCACGGCTTCCGGGTAAGAAGGCCACCTGGCGCCGAAAGGGCCGGCTGCCCGCCGCAGTTTGGTGAAGCCTCTCTCCCACATTGCCTGGTCTGGGGGTAGGTACCCTCCCGGCAGCGCGATCCCGCGGCGTCGGCTCTCGCTCTCCAGAGCAGTGACGAGATCAGCGGCGCGGACGGCCAGGTTGCACGCGATGAGGGCGATGTCAACAAGGTCGTGGAACCGGGTGCTCCGTACGGGGTCGGCATGCTCGTAGGTAGCACACACCTTGTCGGCGAGGTGGTCCGCGATCGGATAGACGCGCCATGGCGGTCCCGGAGATGCCGCTGTCGGGATCGGCGCGGCGGGAGGAACGGTCTCGATCGGCCGGGTGTTCGTCCAGTCGATTACGACGTCCACCCTGAATGTAGCGAGGCGGTAAGGGCCGATCCGCGTCTCGGCAGTGAACCGAAGGCCGCGATTGTTCCCGGTGATCGGGCGCGACCCGGACATGATTGCGAAGGTGAAGCCGTCCTCCAGATCAACTGCGGCAGCTTGCCGCAGTCGGTCTTCGACCAGATCCAGGCTCGACCTGGCGACAAGGTCGAGGTCATTACTCGCCCGGGCAACCGGAATCCGCGCCAGCAGTGCCCCCGCACCCTTGAGTGCCCAGTCATCGGGCTGATCAGCGAAGACCCTGGCCAGGAAACGCGAGAAGGCGAAGAAGCGAAGTCTCTCCTGGGCGCTGTAAGCAGGGTCTTGCGCTGCCGCGTTGCGTGCATGAGCGCGTAGCGACTGATGGTGCGCTCTGGCGCTGCCCAGAGTAGTCATGCTACATACCGTGACAGATGATCCGGTTTCGTGACAGCGTCTTTATGCTGACACTGCAAACATGGTCTATTCGGCCAGTTTTGAAGTAGGATTGGCTCGTGCAGCGACCTGTGTTTATCGCTACCCTCGCGGACATCGCCGCTGGGCAGCGGGGGTTTATTATGCGAGGCCAGGTCGTCGCGGCCGGCGGGGATGACGACGGTCTGCGCCGTGTGGTGCGCGGCGGCTGGCTTGTGCGGGCCGGGCATGGTCTCTACCGGGTGGCCGGGGCCGGGGTGCGGGCGAACGATGACCTCTACGCCGCGTGGCTGCGGCTTGCGCCGGGCCGGTACGGATGGGAACGGCTCGCCGAACCGGACGCGATCGTCGCGGGCGCGAGCGCGGCGGCGGTGTACGGGATCGGGGACGTGCCCGAGCGCGTGCACGAGCTCATCGTGTTCCGCCGGACCCAAACCAGGGACCCAGACGTCCGGCTGCACCTGCGCCATGACATCGGCGCGCAGCGATGGCGGGTGGCCGACGACCTGCCGGTCCAGGAACCAGCCGACGCCGCCGCCTGGATTCTCGATCATGGCGAGGGTGATCCGGCGCACATTGGCCAGCTCATGCGGGAGGCCATCGCCACGGGACTCGTCGACCCCCGCCGGGCGGAACGAGCACTGGAGCCGGTCGCACGCCGCTGGAACGTTCCCGCCGACACGCTGCTCGGCGAAACCGCGGCCGCCACACCGGGAGACAGGTGACGAGGTACAGTGCAGGTCGCAGACCACCCGGCTCCTTGTGGGCCGGGTCTTCTTTTGGGCGGTGTTGGACCAGACGTACTCGATTACGACGTAATGGATTACGAAATGGCGCCCTTGCCGCTGTCGGCACCGAGCGATGCTAAACCATGGTTTAGTAATCTGTGGTTTAGTAATGTGGCCGACGCGGGAGCACTGCGGCTGCTGTACGCGTGAGGTTGTCATGGGGCGCGGACCTTGTGGTGCTGGAGGTGGGACAGGAGGGACTGGTGGGCTGCCCAGCCGTCGGGGAACTTGACCGGGACGTTGAGGTGGACGGGGTCGGTGGAGGGGTGGGCGTCCAGGAGTTCGGGGATGCCGGCCCGGGCTATGACTATGCAGGCGTGGCGGTGTCTGGTGGTCAGGACGCAGAGGCGGCCGGATTCCAGGTGGAAGGCGGTGGCGTCGCGGCGGCCTGACAGGGGGTGGAGCACTATCACCAGGTCGAACTCGCGGCCCTGGAGGCGGTTGGCGGTGTCGACGGTGATGGCCTGGAGGTTGCTGGCGGCCAGGATGGCGCGGATGGCCTGGGCCTGGTCGCGGTGTGCGGTGCCGACCGCGATACGAGTCGCGGTGACCGGGACGCCCGCCACTGCTCGTTCTGGATAAAAAGAAAGAGAGACGGGCCCGCGCTGGAGGGCGCGCGCGGCTACGGCGGCGCAGGCGGTGACGGCGTCCGTGTCGGTGCGGAGGGTGTGCCGGGCGGGCAGCTCGTAGAGGGCCCAGCCGGAGGCGGCGGCGATCTGGAGGGTGCGGTCGAAGGCATTGCCGCCGAACGGGGCGGTGCTGAACTCCAGGCGGCGCTGGCCGGGGGCGGCGGCGGCGCGGAAGCCGGTGAACGGGTAGAAGGCCTCGGCGACGACCGGGGCGGCGGAGGCGGGCAGGCGCCAGGAGACCGGTAGCGCGTGCACCGGGATGTCCGGGTTGTGGCGCAGCAGGACCGAGACCGCGCTCTGCATCGGGTCCCAGGTCAGGCCGGTCCAGCGTTCGGTGTGCATGGTGCTGAACGGGTCGAGCTGGCCGGGGTCGCCGACGAACAGGGCGCGGTCGAACCGGCCGGCCACGCGCAGCAGCAGGTCCGAGCGCATCTGGTAGGCCTCGTCGACGATCGCCCAGGGCCAGGTCGCCTCGGCCCGGACGGTGGCCCACTTGTGCGCCGTGCTCAGCACCACCGGGCAGGCGGCCAGGTCGTCAGTTCGCGTCGAGAGGGCGACGTTCGGGTGGCCGACCACGCGCGGCGGCGGGATGTAGTCGTGGGCGGCTAGGCGGCCGACGGGCAGCCGGGGACGGGCTGCGGCCAGCCGGTCGGTGAGGTCGTCGACCTGCTCGTTGGTCTGGGCGATGAGCATGACCGTCTCGTGGGCATCGGCGAGCTCGGCGGCCGCGCGGACGACCAGCGTTGACTTGCCGGCGCCGGGCGGGGAGTCGACCACGACGCCGCGGTGCGGGCCGCCGAGGTCGGCGAGGATGCGGGCGGTGGCCTGCTCGGCGAGTTCGGCCGGGTCGGGGAGCCCGGGGGGCTGGGCCCGGTCGCGGGGCCGGGGCGGGTCGGCGCGGTCGGTCATGACCAGTCCTCCCTCGCGTCTTCGTCGGCCGGGACGTACGGGGGCGGCGGGCCGCCGTGCGTCCACGGGGTGTCCTCGGGGTCGGGGAACGCGGGAGGAGGCTGGTAGCCGTCGCTGAACGCGGCGTAGCTGACGCACTCGCCGACGGCGGGCACGGTGCCGGGCTCGGGGGTGAGCGCGCGGCCCATGCCGCCCTTGAGCTCAAGGACGATCGCGTTCCGCGGGCCGGCCGCGGTGATGGCGATGACCCGGGCCTTCTGGGCCGGGCGGGCCGGGGAGGTGAGCTCGGCGTCCTGGGCGGCGAAGTCCAGGTCGGCGGTCTCGACGGTGATCCGGGGGCGGAGCACGCGCCTGCGGCCGGTGGCGTCGAGGCGGTCCGGCTCGGCGGCGGCCACCCGGCCGGCGAACGCCTCGCCGGTCATCCGGTGCTCGGCCATGACCAGCGGGTCGTCGAAGGCGCGCTGCGCGGCGACCATGTCCTGGATGCGTTCGGCGTTGGCGAGGCGGCGGGCGGCGGCGACCGCGCCGTCGCGGCGCGGCTGCGGCGGGCCGCCATCCCGGAGGTGCCGCGCGTGCCAGGTGAAGGCGGCCTTGTCGGTGTCCCAGCGGGTCTGGACGTGGGCGCCTGCCGGGAGGCGTCCCAGCAGGGCGACGGCTCGCCACATCAGCGTCCAGGTGGGCTCGAGCTGGGTGGCGAGGGCGTCGGTGAGCGCGGTCTTCGCGCGGTCGTACGCCCGGCCGCCGCCGGTGAGCCTGCCGGTCCGGACGGCGATGATCCTGGCCTCGAGGATCTCGTTGTCGAACGTGGGATCGGTCGCGGGACCGGCCGGCGGGCAGCGCACCGGATCCTCGGCCAGGGCGGCCGCCTGGGCGCCGGACAGGCCGGGCGGCGGGTCGATCCAGCCGAGCAGCGCGCCAAGGTTGAGGTCCTCGACCGGACTCTGGCCAGTAGCCCAGTGCATCGCCAGTGCCTCGGTCACGGCCAGCATGAGGGATGAGGCGGGATGCTCGGCGCGTTCGGCGAAGAAGGTCAGCCACCGGCCCAGGACGGGGACCGATTCGGCGACGGCGTACTCCCCCTCGGCCCGGCGGAAGCGGGTGGACCGGCCGAGCAGGCGGGTGAAGGCGATCCCGGCGGGGTTAGGCACCAGGAGCTGAGGCGCATCGGCGTAGCGGGTGTCCTCTTCTTCTTTGGTTTTCCTGGCGCCGACGGGCTCCTCGGCGGCGAGGTAGGTCCGGATGTAGCGGAGAACCACGGCCGCGAGGTCGGCGGCGAAGGCGAAGCGCTGGTCGCGGTCGCGGGGTTCGGGGACGATCAGCAGGGTGGGCGTGGCGGGGTCGTCGCCCACCAGGGCGGCCAGCGGGGCGTTGGCCTCGCCGGCCAGGGCGAGGGGGATGAAGACCAGCGGACGCTCGCTGACGTGCACGTGGCGGACGGTGCAGCTGGGCTGGGCTCTGCCGCTATCGGCCGCGATGGCGCGTGCCAGCGAGGTCAATGTGCTCACACCGCCTCCCCGAGAACCTCCGCGCGCAGCCGCGCGGCGGCGCGCAGCAGGGCCGCCGCCTCGGCCAGGTCGGTCGCGGGCGCCGGGATGCCGGGATCCGGGGTGGCCCCGGAC
>JBOHCG010000098.1:0-17535 GCA_050698735.1 Streptosporangiaceae bacterium
GGTACATGGCGGGCAACGTGACGATGAACCTGTCGGGTCCGGCCGTGCTCGTCGGCGATAACCCGTTCGCCTTCGGCGAATACGGCGGCCTCGGCGCGGTGTGGGTCCGCTCGCTGGCCGGCCAGCAGGGCACGATCACGCTGACCGCCGCCCACCCGCTGCTCGGCCACGCCCAGATAAAGGTGCGCGCCCAGCAGGTGAGCCAGGCCGGCGTGCTGGCATGACCCCCGGGCCGAGGCTGCGTACCGGGACTGATACCACGGCCCGTTCTGCTAATTCTTCTAAGCTAGCTAGGGTGCGGCGAGCGCCCTTGGTCACCGAGCTCAGCCCCAGCGACTTCGCCTGGCGGCTTGATCAGCTGATCGCGGTATACACGGCGGCGATGCGGCCGGCGGCGGAACTGCTCACCGGCCGCAGGGCTGTCATGGCCGGGCACGCCGCCAACCCGGGGTTCCGCGCCCTCGCCGTGATCGATGACAGGTCCGGCGAGCCGGTCGGGTTCGGCTACGGCTTCCGCGGGGCAGCCGGCCAGTGGTGGCACGACACCGTCTCTCGCGCGCTGGCCGCCTCACGCGGCGAGCGGGCCGCCGCGGCGTGGCTGGACGCCTCGTTCGAGGTGGCCGAGCTGCACGTGGCGCCCGAGTATCAGGGCCGGGGCATCGGCACCGACGTGCTGCACCGGCTGGCCGCGGGGCGCCCCGAGCGCACCGCGCTGCTGTCCACGCCGGATACCGACTCCCCCGCCCGCCGCCTGTACCGCACGTCTGGCTTCACCGACCTGCTGACCGGCTTCCTGTTCCCCGGCGGCGATCCGCCCTACGCCGTGATGGGCGCCGAGCTCCCGCTGCGTGCGCCGGGGTCCCGCTCCCCCAGGCCGAGCCACTGATAGATCTCCCTGGTCGCTCGCGACCAGTTCAGCGTGTAGAAGTGCAGTCCTGGCACGCCATCGGCGAGCAGCCGCTCGCACATTCCCGCCGCGTACTCGATGCCTATCTGGCGGACCGCCGCCTTGTCGTCGGCCACCGCCTGCAGCCGCTGCCACAGCCCGGTCGGCACCCGGCAGCCGCCCAGCTCGAGCGCGTGCTCGATCACGCGCAGGCTGGTGATCGGCATGATGCCCGGGATGATCGGCACGTCGCAGCCCTGCGCCGCCACCCGGTCCCGCAGCCGCAGGTAGTCCTCCGGGTAGAAGAACATGTTGGTGATCGCGAAGTCGGCCCCGGCCCGGCACTTGGCGACGAAGTACCGCACGTCCGTCTCCGGGTCGGGCGACCGCGGGTGCTTCTCGGGGAAGGCCGCCACCCCGACGCAGAAATCGCCGACCGACCTGATCAGGCTGACGAGCTCGGCCGCGTAGGTGAGGCCGTCCGGGTGGGGGATCCAGTCGGCGTTCGGATCGCCGGGAGGGTCACCGCGCAGCGCCAGGACGTTGCGCACCCCGACCGCCGCGTACGACCCGATCACCTGCCTGAGCTCGGCCACCGAGTGGTTCACCGCGGTGAAGTGGCCGACCGGGGTCAGCGTCGTCTCCGCGGCGATCCGGCCGGTGACCCTGACCGTGCGGTCCCTTGTCGACCCGCCGGCCCCGTAGGTCACCGAGACGAACGTGGGCCGCAACGGCTCGAGCTGCCTGATCGCCCGCCACAGCTGCTGCTCTTCCGCCTCGGTTTTGGGCGGCATGAACTCGAACGAGAAGGCCTGGCGGCCGGACGCGAGCAGCTCGCGGATCAGCGGTGCATGCGGCTGGCCCGCGGCGGGCCTGCCGCTCTCGGCCGTTGGGCGGCGCATGCGCGGTGGGCTTGGCGGCATACGCCCAGCGTAGTCGGTTCTAGAACGCCATGGCCTGAGCGCGGCGGTTGACTTCCGTCCCCCGGTGCCTGACGATCGCGTCGATCGGCGTTCCAGGGAGCGTCTCGTCCGCCGTGAACAGCCACCGGAGCGCCTCCATCTCGTCGAATCCGCAGTCGAAAAGCAGGGTCAGGGTGCCATACAGGCCCTTGACGATCTGGTGACCGTCGAGGAAGGCGGCCGGAACCGCGAGCGTCCCCTCGGGACGGGTCACGGCGAGGAGCTTCCGGTCACGGAGGAGCTGCTTCACTCGCCCTGCCGGCATGCCAAGCTGGCCGGCTACATCGGGGAGTGACAGCCATGCGCCGACGAGTGCGTCGGTCGCGGGGTCAATCTGGGTCACGAATCCAAATGTCCCACGTCCGGGCGATCCCCAAACACGCGGGTTACCGTGCGTTCTCCGGCCCGCGTCCCCATGTTCTGCTCGCGTTCCGAACTTTGCTTCCTGTTGAGGGTCTCGAGCCGATGTCGTTAGGCGGCTGGGACGTCTTTTATGGGGATGGCGGGGTCGGTGATGCGGGCGGGGTCGACGGGAGCGCCGGAGGCGATCAGGCGGCGGGCCTGGATCAGGTCACGGGGACGGTTCACGGTCAGGATAGCGACCAGTCGGCCGGATGCCAGCCAGCATGCCGCCCAGGTCGGGGCGGCGGGGTCGCCGCGCCACAGCAGGCGCTCGGCGTCGCCGTGGTAGCCCGCGTACTGGACCATGCGGCCGAACTGCTCGGACCAGAAGTACGGCACCGGGTCGTACACCGCCTCTCCGCCGAGGATGTTGGCGGCAACCACCTCGGGCGCGTGCAGCGCCACGTCCCAGTGCTCGAAACGCAGCCGCCGCCCGAACCGCAGCGACTCGAACGCGGCGCAGTCCCCCACCGCGTAGACGCCGGGCACAGACGCATGCAGCCCGGCGTCGACGGCCACGCCGTTATCCAGCCGGATCCCCGAGCCCTCCAGCCAGCCGGTGGCGGGACGCACGCCCACGGCGGTGACGATCTCGTCCGCCGCGATCTGATCGCCGCCGACGAGGGCGAGCCCGCCGGGCCTGACGGACTCCACGGCCGCGCCGACCAGCAGTTCGACGCCGGCAGCCGCATACCAGCGCGCGGTCTGGGCTCCGACAGGGGCTCCCACGGCGGAGGCGAGCGGCGCGGGCCCGGCCTCCACCACCGTGACCTGGCAGCCGTGGCCGACCGCCGCGGTGGCCAGTTCGGCGCCTATCCAACCCGCTCCGACGATGGCCAGGCGGAGCCCGGGCCGCAGCAAGGCGCGCAGCGCCAGCGCGTCGTCGTAGCTGCGCAGGAACCGCTGCGGTCCGTCACAGGGGAGCCGCGACGGGAGCGCTCCCGTCGCCAGCACGACATGATCGAAGGAGTACTTGTCGCGATCCGTCACCAGGGCGCCGCGCAGGGCGGGGCCGTCGGCGAGGTCCAGCGCGGTGGCGCTCTCGTCAGGGTGAAAGTCCACGTCGAGCGCGACGAAATCGGCGCGCAGCGACGGGTCGAGCGGATCGGCGGGCGGTCCGGCCTCGGTCAGCACCTTCTTGGACAGCGGCGGCCGATCGTACGGCGGGCGCGGCTCCGCGCCGATAAGGGTAATCCGGCCGGTGTAACTCAGTGCGCGCAGTTCCTCTGCCGTACGCAGGCCGGCCAGGCCGGCGCCGGCTACCACGACCCGGCCAGCATCGTTCATACCGACCCACGGTACGCCGGCCTTGGCCGGGCGCACCGGCGCGTTCCGCCTGCACGCCGTGAGGCACCCGTGGCCGGACCAGAGCATTCGGGGCACCCGGACTGGCCGAACGACCGTAAACTCTACGCGATGGACGATACGCTGGCCGACCCGCTCACCGGACGCCTGCTCGACGGGCGTTACGCCGTGACCGCGCGGATCGCGCACGGCGGCATGGCCACCGTCTACGTCGCCACCGACACCCGGCTGGAGCGGCAGGTGGCGCTGAAGGTGATGCACGCCGAGCTGGCCAGGGACGACGATTTCGTCCGCAGGTTCATCGGCGAGGCAAAGTCCGTCGCGCGGCTGTCGCATCCGAACGTGGTCGGAGTCTACGATCAGGGCGCGGACGGCCCGCTGCTGTATCTGGTGATGGAGTACGTGCCCGGACGCACCCTCAAGGACTTGCTGCGTGAGCGCGGGCGGTTCTCTCCGGCGGAGGCACTGGAGATCATGAGCGGCGTGCTCGACGGGCTCGCCGCCGCGCACTCGTCCGGGATCACGCACCGCGACGTCAAGCCGGAGAACGTGCTGCTGACCGCCGACGGCAGGGTCAAGGTGGCCGACTTCGGCCTGGCCAGGGCGCACGCGGCGGCCGGGCATACCCAGCGGGGCCTGCTGATAGGCACGGTCGCCTACCTGCCCCCCGAGCAGGTGACCGGCGACGTCACCGGGCCGCGCGGCGACGTATACTCAGCGGGCGTCATGGCATTCGAGCTGCTCACCGGCCGCCAGCCGTTCACCGGCGACAACCCGCTCTCGATTGCCTACCAGCACGTCAACAGGGACGTCCCGGCGCCGTCGGCGCTGGTGCCCGGCATTCCCCCAGCGGCCGACCAGCTCGTTCTCGCGGCCACCAGCAGGGATCCGGCGCAGCGTCCGGCCGACGCCGGGGAGTTCGCGCGCGCGGTCCGCAGGGTCACCGGCGGCGCGCCGGGCGGGCTCGGCGCGCCGGGGGGGCTCAGCGGCATCATGGGAGTCGGGGTTCAGGGCCTGGCCGAGGCGCCGTGGCTGGACCTCCAGACACAGGCCGCAACGAACGGGTGGTGGGCTCGCGACCCCTCGACGGCACCGCCGGCCATCGCCGCGGCGGGGTCGCACACGCTCGTCGTGCGCCGCGAGGACGACGGACGGTACCCGGGCACCCGGGAGCCGTTCCTGCAGCGGTGGCTGTTCAGCCCGCGGCTTGGCCTGATCGCGCTGATCCTGGTGCTGGGCGTGGGGCTCGGCGTCGGCGGCTGGTGGATGACCGCCGGCCGGTACGCGCAGGTGCCTTCGGTGGCCGGCGATTCGGTGGCGGCGGCCACCGCGGCGCTGAAGGCTGACGGCTTCTCCGCGAGCGGGGAAACTCCGGTGCACAGCAACGTCGTGCCGAAGGGCACAGTGATCGGCACCAGGCCTACCGGACGCGCGGCGAAGGGGTCGAGGATCGCACTGCTGGTTTCGGCCGGGCCGTTCACCTCCATCGTGCCCGTGGTGAAGAACGACACGCTGGCGCAGGCGCAGGCTGCCCTCGCGCGCGCGCACCTGACCGGCAGGGAGCAGCAGGTCGGCTCGCCCGAGCCGGCCGGCACCGTGCTGGGCACCAACCCGGTCGCGGGCACGCGGTGGCCGCAGACGAAGCCGGTCGCGATCCTGGTCGCGACCAGCATGCCGCTGCCGAACTTCTTCGGGCAGAACATACAGGCGGCGGAGCAGTGGGCAAACGCGCACGGCGTGATCCTGCAGACCCAGCAGACCACGAGCAGCTCCGCGGCACAGGGCACCATCGTCGGCCAGCAGCCCGCCGCCGGATCGGCGTACCACCAGGGCGAGACCGTCACCGTCGACGTGTCGTCCGGTCCCGCTGAGGTCCCCGTCCCCGACGTGATCGGCATGACCGTGGCCGCAGCGACGAACAAGCTCGAGCAGGCCGGGTTCCAGGTCGTCGTGAACAGGATCAGCATGTTCGGCAACAAGGTGATCGACTTCGACCCGGTGGGCGAGGCGCCGAGCGGCAGCACGGTCACCCTGGTAGTCGGCCAGGGCGCCGGCGGCTTCTGACCGGCCCGCCTTGGCGGCAAAGTCGCTGCGACCAGCGCCGGCATGCGCTAGGCTGGCCGCCATGCGCAGGCAGTACTGGTTTTGGTTTGGCTACCGGCCCGGATCCCGGACGGTCGCCCGCCAGACCTTGCGCTGACGGAAGCGACCTATCCAGAGCCCCGGGCCACAAGGCCCCGGGGCTCTTTTTATGTGACAGGACTGGAGGCGGACGAGATGGTCGTAGTGATGGCGCCGGAGGCCGCAGAGGCGGAGATCGGCGGGGTGGTCGAGCGGGTACGCGCCGCGGGCGGCGACGCCTTCGTCAGCCGCGGCGTGTCCCGGACGATCGTCGGGCTGATGGGCGATGTCGAGCACTTCGACACGCTGAACCTGCGCGGCATGGCGGGAGTCAGCGACGTGGTGCGGATCACCGCGCCGTACAAGCTGGTGAGCAGGGAGCATCACCGGGAGCGTTCGGTCATCCGGGTGGCCGGGGTGCCGATAGGCCCGGACACGCTGACGGTGATCGCCGGGCCGTGCGCGGTCGAGACCGCCGAGCAGACCCTGGCGTCGGCGCTGATGGCCCGTGCGGCGGGCGCGTCGCTGCTGCGCGGCGGCGCGTACAAGCCGCGCAGCTCGCCGTACGCGTTCCAGGGCCTGGGCGAGGCCGGGCTGAAGATCCTCGCCGAGGTCCGCGAGCAGACCGGCCTTCCCATCGTGACCGAGGTCGTCGACCCGGGAGACGTGGACCTGGTCGCGAGCTACGCGGACATGCTCCAGGTCGGCACCCGCAACATGCAGAACTTCCCGCTGCTGCAGGCGGTCGGCGGCGTCGGCAAGCCGGTCATGCTCAAGCGCGGCATGAACGCCACCATCGAGGAATGGCTGATGGCCGCGGAGTACATCGCCCAGCGCGGCAACCTCGACATCGTGCTGTGCGAGCGCGGCATCCGCACCTTCGAGAAGGCGACGAGGAACACCCTGGACATCAGCGCGGTGCCGGTCGCGCAGCGGCTGTCGCACCTGCCGGTGATCGTGGACCCGTCGCATTCCGGCGGCCGCCGCGACCTGGTCCTGCCGCTGTCGCGGGCCGCGATCGCGGTCGGCGCGGACGGCATCATCGTGGACGTCCATCCGAACCCGGAGAGCGCGCTGTGCGACGGCCCGCAGGCGCTGGTGGAATCCGACCTACGCGAACTGGCCAGCGTGGCCGCGCACCTCTCGCCGCTCGTCGGCCGCACCCTCACCCCGGCCCCAGCGGTCTCCTCGGAGCCGGCGCTGGCCTGAGACCCAGCACCGTTACCCTCTATGTCGGGTAGTGATGGCGATTCTGCGCGCATGAGGCGTTGCGCTGCCGTATTCTCGGCTCATCTCGGTGCGTAAGGGAAATTAAGCACGGCGGGCAGCTTACTCAGGGCGGGGGGTGACGTGTGAGCGGGCGGCTTTCCGGGAAGGTCGTCGGCGTCCCTGGCGGCTTTTCCGTTGGCTCACCGATCGCCGGATACCGGCTCACTGAGCAAGTCGCCGTGGGCGGGATGGCCGTGGTGTTCAGGGCCGTGGACGAGCGGCTGGGCCGCCAGGTCGCCCTGAAGATCCTGGCTCCGGAGCTGGCCGCGGATGAGGAATTCCGGGAGCGCTTCATCCGGGAATCCAGGGCCGCGGCGGCCGTAGACGACCCGCATCTGGTGCCGGTGTACGAGGCCGGCGAGGCCGCCGGTGCCCTGTTCATTGCCATGCGGTTCGTGGCCGGCGGGGATGTCCAGTCACTGGTGCGGGAAGGCCCGCTATCGCCGACCCGGATGGCCACTATCGTCTCGCCGGTGGCATCGGCCCTCGACGCAGCGCACGCGGCCGGCCTGGTGCACCGGGACGTGAAGCCCGCGAACATGCTGCTCGATGTGCGCGAGGGCCGACCCGATCACGTTTACCTGGCCGACTTCGGCATCAGCAGGCACACGTATACGGCCGGGCTGACCGGGACCGGGCAGTTCCTCGGCACAGCCGATTACTGCTCCCCGGAGCAGATCAGGGGCATGTCCGTCGACGGGCGGGCAGACCAGTACGCGCTGGCGTGTACGGCATTCGAATTGCTGGCGGGCCTGCCGCCGTTCCGCCGGGACGAGGCACCGGCGGTGATCTGGGCCCATATGACCGAGCCGCCGCCGTTGCTCACCGCACGCCGCCCGGACCTTCGGGCCGCGGTGGATGCGGTGCTGGCCAGGGCATTGGCTAAAGAGCCAGCGGATCGCTATCCGACCTGCCGGGATTTCGCCGACGCACTGCGCGCGTCACTCGGCCTGACCGCCTATCACTCCGGTGCCCAGGTCATTCCACGGGCTGACGACCAGTGGACCGGCGCCTGGCGGCCGGACGACGTGCAGACCGAACCGACCCAGGACACCAGCATTCCGCCGGTCCGGATGGCCAGCAACGCGCCGGTCCGGGTGGCCGCTGACGAAGGTGGCCAGCCGCGCCGCCGACAGTCCAGCCTGCGGCTTCTGGTCGTCGCGCTGGCCGTGTCCGCGGTAGCGCTCGGCCTCGGTGGCTGGTGGCTGACCGCGGCACGGCACCCGCGGGTGCCCGCCGTGGCCGTCGACTCGTTCGTGCCGATGCCCGTGGTGACCGGCGATTCGGCCGCTCAGGCAACCGCGGCACTGAGGGCCAAGGGCTTCAGGGTCAGGAAAGAGCGAGTGCACAGCAACACCGTGTCGGCGGACACGGTGACCGGCACCAGCCCGTCCGGGCGGGTGGCCAAGGGCGCCACCGTCACGCTCCTGGTCTCGGCCGGGCCGTTCACCTCAACCGTGCCCCGGGTGCAAGGCGACACAGCCACCGCGGCCAAGGCTGCGCTGGCCGCCGCGCACCTGACCGTCCGGACCGAGAACGTTGGCTCAGGTGCCAAGATCGGCACCGTGATCGGGACCAAGCCCGCCGCGGGCACGTCCTGGCCGCAGACCAAGCCTGTGACGATCCTGGTCGCCGCCGGGCCGCCGATGCCCGACTTCATCGGGGAGAGCCTGCAGACAGCGCAGCAGTGGGCGGCTCGGTACGGGGTCAGCCTGCAGCAGCAGGACGTCAGCAGCCAGGAGGCCGCCGCGGGCGCGATCATCGGCCAGCAGCCGACCGCGGGCACCACCGTCGGGCGGGATCAGACCGTCACCGTCGAGGTGTCCACCGGACCGCCGGAGGTGAGCGTGCCGGACACGATCGGCCTGACCGCGGCAAAGGCGACGCAGGAACTCCAGGCCGACGGGTTCGCGGTGCAGGTGTCCGGCTCTGGCGCCGTGTCCGGCTACAGCCCGTCCGGCCAGGCTCCCGAGGGCAGCACGATCACCATCACTCTCACCAGCGGCCCCGGCGGCTTCTGAACGGCCGCAGGCGTCGGCCGGGGCGCCCTTGACGGCCGCACCCTCACCCCGGCCCCCGCCGTCGCCCCCGAGCCGGCGCTCGCCTGAGTCCCGAACGCTCCCGGCAACCGCAACGATGTGACGCTGTGGCGGTTATAACCGCCTCGATGTCACGTTGCGATGACGGCATGCCCTGGGTGGCGCACGGATGGGACGGGTGGTACCACTGCTCGTTCGGGATAAAAGGGAATTTTATTGGCGATATTCCTGGGCGCTGAGAGCCAACTCCTCGGCTAGGTCCGCTGCGCCGAGGCGGCCTTCGATGCGGCGGAGGTCGTCGATGCGGGCGCGGGTCTCCACCCGTCGCGGGGTCAGCAGGGTGCAGCAGTCCTGGTCGGGGAGTTCGGAGATGGCCAGGGTGCGGATGCGGCGGGCCTCGGCCATGATCTCGGTCTTGTCCCAGCCGATCAGCGGGCGCAGGATCGGCAGCTTCACCGCGTCGTCAAGGGCGATGAGGTTGGTGAGCGTCTGGCTGCTCACCTGGCCGAGTGAGTCGCCGGTGACCAGCGCGGTGCTGTCGAGCCGCCGGGCCAGTGCCTCGCCGGTCTTGAGCATCAGGCGGCGCTGCGCCACGATCTGCAGCCGGTCCGCGCCCGAGGAGGCCAGGGCCTGCTGCGCCTTGCCGAACGCCACCACGAAAAGACGCGACCCGCCCTGGAACCTGTCCAGGCCGCGGACCAGCGCGTAGGCCTTGTAGATCGACTCCGGTCCGGTCAGCGGCATGCCGGAGAAGTGCAGGAAGAAACAGCGCAGGCCGCGTCGCATCATCCGGTACGCGGCCACCGGCGAGTCGATGCCGCCTGACATGAGCACCACCGCGCGGCCGCTCATGCCCACTGGCAGGCCGCCCTGTCCCGGCTGCCCCTCGGTGAACACGAACACCTCGTCGGAATCGACCTCGATGAACACCTCGACCTCCGGGCGGGAGAGGTTGACCGCCAGCCCGTGGGCCTCCTGGATCTCCCGCCCGATCAGCACTGCGAGCTGCGAGGACGTCAGCGGGAAGCGCTTGTCCCTGCGCCTGGCCCGGACCGCGAAGGCGCCGGAGGCGTCCTTGGTCAGCGCCACCGCGGCGGCGGTGACCGCCTCGGGCGTCTTGGCAACCCGCAGCGGCTGGCAGACCCGGACGATGCCGGGCACGTCCCGCACCCGGTCCGCGATCAGTCCTGCCGCCTCCGCCCAGCCGGCCGCGCCGCGCTGCTGGCCGTCGGCGACGCGCAACAGGATGACCCCCTCCCCCCGCTGCCGGATGTCGACGGGCACGCCGACTTCCCGCAGCGCGGCGCGGACATTGTCGTGCAGGATCCGCTCGAAGTGCTGCCTGTTCCGTCCCTTGAGCACGATCTCGCCCAGCTTGAGCAGAACGCACGGCTCGTCCGGGCGCTGCGGGTCTGCCTGCTCCGGCGGGATTGGCGGCATCCCCCTAGTCTGCCAGCAGAAAACGCCTGCTGTGGCGGTCGGCGCGTAGCGCCGCTGGGGCCAGCCTGAAGGCGCAGTGGGGTGCTAGCACCAGTGCCTGCCGGAGCCGCCGCGGTTACGTTGGCAGCGTGAGCATCAGGGATGAAGTCCGTGCCTCTGCGGCCGCGCATCGCGACCTCGGCCCGGGTTACGACACCGCCGTGGCCGAGGGCCTGGTCGAGCGGATCGGCGAGGAGATCGACCGGCGGGTGGACGCACGGCTGTTCGGCCAGCTTCAGTCGCAGGCGCCCGCGGCACGGCCGCCACGGCGCGCTCCGGCGCCCGGCCGGATCGGGGCGGGCGCGGTGATCCTCGCCCTGGGCTCGATGGGGCTCGCCATCGGCGGGACCGCGGCCGTGCTGCATCCCGGTGCCGCCCAGAGCCAGATCAGCGCCGACCAGGCGGTACTCATCACGCTGATCTGGATCGTCGTCGGGGTGGTGAACGTCTGCTACGCCCGCCGGCCGTAACGGCGTCGTGCGGCGTCGTGCGGCGTCGTGCGGCGTCGTCAGCTCCGGCCGAGGACGCCGCAGAGCAGGCGGTTGTCGCCGCGCTGCCAGAGGGTGCCGATCTCCGCGAACCCGGCCGCCCTGAGCGCCTCGACGTGGGTGGCGAGCAGGTTCGACTCGGAGCCGTGGTGGCCGGAGTCGACCCGGCGGCGCTTGCGCTCAGCGGCGGGACCGGCTAGCGCCGGGTCCGCGGCGGCGGCTTCCCACCAGGCCTGCCAGCTCTCGGCGTGCCCGTCGGGGAATCGCCGCAGGTCCTCGCGCTCGCGGAGGGCCACATCGAGGCGGGCCAGGGTCGGAGTCTCCTTCGCGTCCAGGCTGAAGTGGTCGCCGTTGAGAAGCAGGGCGCCGGGCTGGAGGATGGCGGCGAGTTCGGCGTACATGGCGCGAAGATCGGGCTCGGGGAGCCAGTGCAGCGCGGTCGTGCTCACCGCGGCGTCCGCCGGCCGCTGCAGGCCCAGGCTGGCTGACCAGCCGGGGACGCGCAGGTCAAGGTCGACGAAGCGGAGCCCGGGAAGGTCGCAGTAGGCCGCCTGGCCCAGCGTCAGGGCCACCGGGTCGGCGTCGATGGCGATGACCGTGGCCAGCGGCAGCCGGCCGAGCAGCCGGATGGCCAGCGATCCCGGGCCGCAGCCGATGTCGAGCACGACCGGGTCGGCGCGTCCCGCGCCCTCCTGCACCGCGTCGATCAGCGCGGTGAACCTGTCCTCGCGATCGGGCAGGCTTACCTCCTGCTGACGGTCCCAGCGCTCGATCCAGCCTCGTGCGGTGTCCCGGTCCACGCCGCCTCCCTCTTGTGTTACTGGCTAAGATTGCTTCGACAGTCACAACGTAAGCCGGACAGGTGTAACTGGTCAAGTGAATTTCAACAGTCACACAGATGTCGTCGTCGGGGTGGCGGTCGCCCTGGTGAACCTGCTCACCGCCGGCGACAGGCGAGGACGCCGCTACCGTCCACCCGAGGGCGAGGAACGCACGGCGGCCGTCGGCGCGGTGCTCGGTTCGGCGGGCGGCCGCGAGGCCAGCTGGGAGGAGGCCGCCGAGCTCTGCTTCGTCGCGGCGGAACTGCGCGGCGTCTTCGAGGCCGTCAGCGCGGGCGCGGTGGACGACGCGGCCCGCCAGGTCAACGCCATGCTCGCCCGCACGGGGGCCAGGCCCGCGCTCGAACGGCACGACGGGCAGTCCTGGCACCTGCATTTCCACGCCGCCGACAACTCGCTGCCGAACGGCTGGGCGGCCGGCTGCGGTACCGGCCTGGCCGTCGTGCTCGGCGGTGATCTGCATGACCGGCTCGGCGTCTGCACCGCGCCGCGGTGCGACCGGGTCTACGTGGACACCTCGCGCAACGGCACCCGGCGGTACTGCTCCACCTCCTGCCAGAACCGGGTCAAGACGGCCGCGTTCCGGGCACGGCTGACCTGATGGAATGGGTGCACACTAGATAGGTCGGGGTTGGGCGGAGGCGCGGCCTGAATCGGAGTGCGGCATGTTCGAGCGGTTCACTGAACAAGCGCGGCGGGTCGTCGTGCTGGCCCAGGATGAGGCGCGGCGATTGGAGCACAACTACATCGGCACCGAGCACATCCTGCTCGGCTTGCTGAGAGAGGACCAGGACCAGAGCGCCGCCGCGACGGCGCTCGCGGCGGCGAACGTGACCCTGGACGGCGCCCGGCTGGAGGTCGAGACGATCATCGGGCGTGGTCAGCACGAGCCGTCCGGGCACATCCCGTTCACGCCCAGGGCCAAGAAGGTGCTCGAGCTGTCGCTGCGCGAGGCGGTGCGGCTCGGTCACGAGTACATCGGCACCGGGCACATCCTGCTCGGGCTGATCCGCGAGGGCGACGGCGTGGCGGTCCAGGTGATAGTCAACCTCGGCGCGGACCCGAAGGAGATCAGCCAGCGTGCGCTCCTGGAACTGGGCAGCGACATCAGGGAAGCTCCTGTTCACGTAGGCGCGCGGCTCGGGGTGGGGCGGCGGAAAGAGGTTCAGGATTACCTGGACACGATCGCCGGGCTGCGGGCCGAGATCGCGCGGCTCAGGGCGGTGCTCGGCGAGCACGGGATCGATCCCGGCGAGCCGGCCGGTCCGTCTGCGGCCGCCGAGTAGCGGGTCTGACGAGGCGTCTGGGCGGCGGCCGCCGGAGGCCCGAAAATGTCATACCCCACCCCTAATGTGGCTGCCATGAACCCATCGCGAAGACGCCGCGGCAACCCCGCCGGAGAACGGTGCCGGTGCGCGGAGTGCGAGGCGCTGGCCGAGGGGATAGTCCTCGACCCGGAGGCCTGCATGCAGGCCGTCTGCGACGACATCTGCACCGCGGGCTGGTCCGTCTCGGCCGTGCTCGGCGACGAGTTCGCGCCGCCCTGGGCGTACACGATCGGCTTGTGGCTCAGTCACCAGGGCCCGGAGCTGACCATGTTCGGCCTTCCGGTCGAGCACATGACCATCATCCTGAACTCGATCGGGGACCGCATCGCGGACGGCGAGCCGATCGAGGCGGGGGATCTGATCGACGGCATCTGCCCGTGTTCGCTCAGCCTCCGGCCCGTGCACGCGAGCTGGCGGATGACCAGCCTGTTCACCGTCTCGGACCGGTACTACGGGTACGTCAGGCCGGCCTTCCTGCAGGTGGTCTGGCCCGACAGGAAGGGGCGCTTCCCCGGCGACCTCGGCTTCCAGCCCAGGTACGAGGGCAGGCAGCCGATGCTGTGGCTGCCCCAGGAGGATCATCCGCCGGGCACCTGGACCAGGATCGACCAGCTGCCCTGACCGCGGGACCGCCGTCAGCTGGGAAAACAAGTTGCCAGTCGGTCGCCGGGCTGGTTAGCGTCGATAAGCCGGCGGTACCCGACCAGACCGGCCGGAACCGACCGGAAAGGATCTAGCCATGTCACGGGGTGGCCTCGCCCGCCGGTTTCCCGTGCTCGCGATCCGGGACTTCCGGCTACTGCTCGCCGATCGCCTGGTAGCGCCGGCGTCGGCCGGATTCTCGATGGTGGGCGTCTCGTTCGCGGTGCTCAACCTCACCGGGTCGTCCGCTGACCTGTCCTACGTGCTTGCCGCGCAGATCGCGCCCTCGCTGGTGTTCGCGCTCATCGGCGGCGTCGCGGCCGACCGGTTCCCGCCGCAGCGGGTCATCATCGCGGCCAACCTGATGATGGCGGTAGGCGAGGGAACCTTCGGCGTGCTCATGCTGACGGGCCGGCCGCCCCTGTGGGCGATGATCGGGCTCGAGGCGCTGACCGGAACCGGCATGGCCGTCTTCTACCCGGCCTCCCAGGCGCTCCTCCCCCGGCTCGTCCCGGCCGGCCTGCTACAGGAGGCGAGTGCGATCAGCAGGCTGGCGATGAACTCCGGCATGATGTCGGGCGCCGCGCTGGCCGGCCTGCTGGTTGCGGCGGAGGGCCCGGGGTGGGCGCTTTCGCTGTGCGGGATCGGCATGGTCGGCACCGTGCCGCTGCTGCTTTCCATCCGCGCCGGGCGGGAGCGCGTGCCCGGCGGCGCTGGTACCGCAGGCATGCTCAGCGAGCTGCGCGAGGGCTGGTCGGAGTTCCGCTCGCACACCTGGCTGTGGGTGATCGTGGCCCAGTTCGGCGTTGTGCTGATGGCCTGGTACGGGGCGTTCTCCGTGCTCGGGCCCGTGGTGGCAAGGGAGCATTTCGGCGGCCCGGCCGCCTGGGGCGCGATCACCGCGGCGGACTCGCTCGGCCTGATCGCCGGCGGCCTTGTCTCGCTGCGGATCACGCCGCGCAAGCCCATGCGGTTCGTCGTGCTCGCCGGGGGCTCGATCGCCATCTCCCCGCTCTCGCTGGCGATGGTCCTGCCGCTGCCCGCCGTGTGCGCTACGTCGTTCTGCCTCGGCGTGGTGATCGAGATGATGATGGTGCAGTGGACGGTGACGATGGCGCGGAACATCCCGCCGGGCATGCTGGCCCGGGTCTCGTCTTACGACGTGCTCGGCTCGGTCATGGCGATGCCCGCCGGAGCGCTGATCGCCGGCCCGCTCGGCGCCGCGATCGGAACTTCGGCCGCGCAGTACGCCGCGGCCGCCGTGATCGTCGCCGCGTCCGCGCTGGCCCTCATCCCCCGCGACGTCCGCACCAGGCGCAGCAGC
This sequence comes from Streptosporangiaceae bacterium, assembly GCA_050698735.1. Taxonomy (GTDB): domain Bacteria; phylum Actinomycetota; class Actinomycetes; order Streptosporangiales; family Streptosporangiaceae; genus Palsa-504. The sequence continues at coordinate 15,085 of JBOHCG010000098.1, forward strand.
GATGCCGCGGACTTCCCGCCGGTCCGCGATGCCGGGGCCGAGCTCGAGGTCGCACGCTGAACGGCCCGCCGTTCTGGCGCTCAGACGTTCTTCTGGTAGGAGCGGAAGGTCACCACCGAGACCGCCACGCACGCCACGGCGAGGACCAGCAGCCCGCAGAATCGCACCCCGATCGCTGCCCAGTCGGGCTGGGCGGATACCGCCGAACGCCCCGATCTGGACCACCCAGTTCAGCGGGTTGCGCGACGCGATGGCCTGCATCCAGCCCGGGATCAGGCCCGGATCTTCCACGATCATTTAGAAATTTAGTTCCCTCCACGCCCCGCCCGCCACGGCCGGACCGGGGCCACCCGGCCGGCCTGGCCTGACCCGGGCGATCAGAGGCAGACCGTCGCTTCGGCGACCAACTGGCGGCTCCTGTCGTGACTGCTCGGGCATATCCAGGCCGCGTCGCCCTCCCCGCAGGAGCCGAAATCATGATTGCGGGTCGCTACTGCCCTGATAAGGGAACCTTTGGCCCGCGATGTTGAGAAGAAGGGCCGCGGGGGCTAGCCGAAGAAGACTTCGGCCTCGGCGTAGCGCTGTGGGGGGACCAGCTTGAGCTGGCTGGTGGCCTCGACGAGCGGGACGCGGACGATGTCGGTGCCGCGCAGCGCCACCATTACGCCGAACGCCTCGTCGTGAACCGCCTGGACCGCGTGCACGCCGAACCTGGTGGCGAGCACCCGGTCGAAGGCCGTGGGGGTGCCGCCGCGCTGGATGTGGCCGAGGACCGTGCAGCGGGCCTCTTTGCCGGTCCGCTTCTCGATCTCGTCGGCCAGCAGCTGGCCTACTCCGCCGAGCCGCACGTGACCGAACGAGTCAAGCTGCTCGCCCGAGAGGGCCATCTCCTCGCTGACCGGGTGGGCGCCCTCGGCGACGACCACGATCGGCGCGAACCTCGTCTGGAACCGGTGCTGGACGTAGGCGCAGACCCGCTCGATGTCGAAGGGCCGCTCCGGGATCAAGATGACGTTCGCGCCGCCCGCCAGGCCCGCATGCAGCGCGATCCAGCCTGCGTGCCTGCCCATTACCTCGACGATCAGCGCCCGGTGATGGCTTTCCGCCGTGGTGTGCAGGCGGTCGATGGCCTCCATCGCGATGTTCACGGCGGTGTCGAAGCCGAAGGTGTAATCGGTGGCACCGAGGTCGTTATCGATCGTCTTGGGCACTCCGACCACGGGGACGCCCTGCTCACCCAGCCGGGTCGCTACCCCGAGCGTGTCCTCGCCGCCGATCGCGATCAGGGCGTCAACGCCCAGGCCTGCCAGGTTGTCCTTGATCCGCTCGATTCCGTTGCGGCCGCCGCTTCCGCCGGCCTTCAGCGGGTTGGTACGGGACGAACCGAGAATCGTGCCGCCGCGCGGCAGGATGCCGCGTACCGCCTGGATGTCCAGGGGCACCGTGTCCCCTTCGAGCGGGCCGCGCCATCCGTCCCGGAAGCCGACGAACTCAAGGCCGTATTCCTGCACGCCTTTGCGGACCACGGCGCGGATAACAGCGTTCAATCCGGGGCAGTCGCCGCCGCCGGTGAGGACTCCCACTCGCATGGCACCAACCTTAGTGCGCGAGAGCCGGTGCCCGTACGGATGCAGCACAAGCTGGATGAAACTGGTGCCGCCGGACGATCAGGCCGTGGCGCCGCCCCCGCCCGCGGCCCGTTCCGCCTTGGCCCGGCGGGCGTCGACGTCGACGTATTCCTGGCCGGAGAGCTTCGCTATCGCCTGCATGATCTCGTCGGTCACGGCGCGCAGCAGCTGGCCGTCGGCCTCCTGGCCGTGATAGCGGGAGAAGTCGAGCGGTTTGCCGAACCGCACGCCCGGGCGGTACCTCAGGTTGGGCCAGATCGTGGTCGGCGGCTGGAACTGGAACGTGTCGATCATGGCGCACGGGACCACCGGGGCGCCGGACTCAATGGCGAGCCTGGCGACGCCGGTCTTGCCCCGGTACAGGCGCCCGTCCGGGCTCCGGGTGCCCTCCGGGTAGATGCCGAGCACGTGCCCGCCCGCCAGGACGCGCAGGCCGGTGCGGATCGCCTGCTCGCTGGCCATTCCCCCGCCCCGGTCCACGGGTATCTGGCCGACACCTGCGAAAAAGGCCTTGCTGATCAGACCCTTCACCCCGCGCCCGGTGAAGTACTCCGCCTTGGCGAGGAAAACCACCTTCCTCGGTATCGGCAGCGGGCCGAAGAAGTGATCGGAGAACGACAGGTGGTTGCTCACGATGATCACCGCGCCGTGCCTTGGCACGTTTTTGACCCCCCAGGCGCGGGGCCTGAAGATGATCCACAGGGACGTCCCGAGCGTCGCCTTTACCAGCCAGTAGAACACGCTCACATCGTCCCACGTCCCGAGGCCATCCACACCGTGCGGCGTACCGCGGATGCGGCGGGCGGCACCGGCATGCGACGAT
>JBOHCG010000099.1:0-17378 GCA_050698735.1 Streptosporangiaceae bacterium
GGGCCGGACGGGCCGGCGGGGCCGGCGGGATCAGGGGAATCGTGCGCGCTCATTGGCCAGCTCCCGGTGCTGGGGTCGAGGTTTCCGCGCCCCCGGTGTCGGTGCTGCCCGCCTGCCCGTCCGGGGATTCCGGCGCGCTGGGCGGCGCGCTGGGCGGCGCCTCGATGTCATCGCCGCCCGCCATCAGCCGCCCGAGTTCCTCCACGGGCACGTCCGGCGGCCGGAAACCGGTGATCTTTCCCTCGTACATGACCGCGATCCGGTCCGCGAGCGCGTAGATCTCGTCGAGCTCGGCGGAGACGATCAGCACGGCGTCGCCCTGGTCGCGCTGCTCCACGATCCGGCGGTGCACGAACTCGATCGAGCCCACGTCGAGGCCCCGGGTCGGCTGGCCCGCGATCAGCAGCTTGTGCTTACGTCCAAGTTCCCTGGCCAGGATGACCTTCTGCTGGTTGCCGCCGGACAGCGTGCCGACCGGCGTATTCACTGAGGTCGTCCGCACGTCGAACTCGCTCACCCGATCGGTCGCGTTGCTGGCGATCGCGCTCAGGTTGAGGTTGATGCCGGAGGCGAAAGGCGGCTGGTCGAACACGTCGAGGACCATGTTGTCGGCGACGGAGAAGTCGCCGATCAGCCCGTCCTCCTGCCGGTCCTCGGGCACGTAGGCGAACCCGGCGTGCAGCCGCTGCCTTGGGGTGGCGTGGGTGAGGTCGCGCCCGTTCAGCGTCACCTGGCCGGACACCGTGGGCCGCAGCCCCATCAGCGCCTCGCACAGCTCGGTCTGCCCGTTGCCCTGCACGCCGGCCACGCCAAGGATCTCACCCGCCCGGACCCCGAACGATATCCCGTTCACCCAGATCCGGCCGGTCTCGTCGGTCACGGTCAGGTCGGCGACGTCGAGCACAAGCTCGCCGGGCTTGGCCGGCTGCTTGCTCACCCGCAGCTGCACGCTTCGGCCGACCATCAGCGCGGCCAGTTCGTCCGCGGTGGCCGAAGGCGGCCGCTCGCCGACCACCTCGCCGCGGCGCAGCACGGTGATGGTGTCGGCGATCTCCTGGACCTCCCTGAGCTTGTGCGAGATGAAGACGACCGAGGTCCCGCCGTCCCTCAGCCGCCTGATGATCCGGAACAGGTCGTCGGTCTCGGCCGGGGTCAGCACCGCGGTCGGCTCGTCGAGGATCAGCACGCTGGCGTTCCTGACCAGCGCCTTGACGATCTCGACGCGCTGCTGGAGGCCGACAGGGAGGTTCTCGACCACCGCGTCGGGGTCGACGTCGAGCCCGTAGCGGCGGGACAGTTCCCTGACGTCCCTGCGGTTCTTGCGCCGGTCGAGCAGCCCGGCCGGGGTGGTCTCCTCGATGCCCAGGGTGACGTTCTCCGCCACGGTGAACACCGGCACCAGCATGAAGTGCTGGTGCACCATGCCGATGCCGGCCGTGATGGCGGCCCTGGGGGAGTGGAACGCAACCGGCCTGGCGTCGATCAGGATCTGGCCCTCGTCCGGTTGGAGAAGCCCGTACAAGACGTTCATCAGGGTGCTCTTGCCCGCGCCGTTCTCACCGAGCAGGGCATGCACCTGGCCGGAGGCGACGGACAGATCTATCCCGTTGTTGGCCACCAGCGGACCGAAACGCTTGGTGATGCCCTTCAGCTCAAGTTCCACGGTCCCTCAGTTCCCGAGCGCGGCCCGAGCGCGGCCCGAGCGCCAGTGTGGCAGCGGTGCGCGATCGCGCCGCACCGCTGCCACACCGGAGTGCCTTGCCGCCGTCAGGCTCTTACACCGGGCTCTTGGTCGGCGTCTGGATTGTGCCGTTCTCGATGCCCGCCTCGACCGTCTTCAGCTCGTTCTGCAGGGCGGTCGGCACCTGGCTGCTGAAGTCGTGGAACGGGGAGAGCACGGCGCCGCCGTTGGCCAGCGTGCCGACGTAGGTGCCGCCCTTGAAGGTGTCGGCCGCCGCGGTCAGCACCGCGTTCTTCACCGCGGAGACGATGCCCTTGGTAACGCTGGTGATGAAGTACTTGCAGTACTGCGGCGCGCTGACGCAGCCGTCGGTGTCAACCCAGAACATGTTCACCTTCTGGCTGCCGGCCGCGTTGTCGGCGTCCTGGACCGCCTTGGCGGCGCCGAGGCCGACGTTGCCCGCCACCGGGAAGATGATGTCGGCACCCTCGCTGATGAACGTCTGGGTCACCGTCTCGCCCTTGGTCTGGTTGGTGAAGTCACCGGTGAAGGAGCCCTTCTGGGTCTTCTCGTCCCAGCCGAGGACCTGGACGTTCGTGTGGTGCTGGGTGTTGTAGTACTGCACTCCGTCCCAGTAGCCGTCCATGTAGATCGTCACGGTGCCGATGTTCTCGCCGCCGAACGTCGCGACCTTGCCGGTCTTGGTCATGCCGGCCGCCAGGTAGCCGCCGAGGAAGCCGTCCTGCACGGTGTTGAAGACCAGCTGGTCGATGTTGCTTTCCTTGGTGCCCGTCAGGCATTCAGACGCGTATGAGCAGTCCACGATCGCGAAGTCCTGGCTCGGGTTTGCCTTGGCCGCGCTCTCCGTCGCGGCGCCCATCAGGAAGCCGACGGTGACGATGATGCCGCACTTCTGGCTGAGGAACGTGCTGATGTTCGGGACGTAATCGTTCTGCGTCGTCGATTGCAGGTACTTGACCTGGATGCTGGAGTTGGCCGCCGCGGCCGCCTGCATGCCCGCCCAGGACGAGGCGTTGAACGACCTGTCGTCGATGCCGCCGGTGTCGGTGATCATGCAGCCGAGGAACTTGGCCGCCGAAGCCGAAGCCGGAGCCGTGGAGCTCGAGCTGGCGCCCGCGCTAGTAGTGCTGCCGGATGCGGCCGAGCTGTGGCTGCTGCCGCAAGCGGCGATTACCAGCATCGCCGATGCGGCCAGCGCCGCCGTGGCCCATGCGCTGTGTCTCACGTTTCCCTCCATAGGCCGGGCCGCCGGAGCGCCCAGTCTCTCCATAGGCCGGGCCGCCGCAGCGCCCAGCCTTAATTGGTCTGGGTTGACCCGCAGGTTATGCCTGGTGACGCTGCCTGTGAAGAGGACACGCGCCCATCTGCCTTGCTCGTTGCCGAATCGGAACCCGACCATGATGGCATTCCTGGCCGGGCAGACATGCCGCCGGGGGTTTCCGCCGGTGGTCTTGGTGCTTTCCTACAGGCTAAGAGCGGCTTGCGGGTTTGGCGATGTGGCACCAGAAGCGCCGCCGTTGGCCGCGGGGACGGCAGGCAGGCCGAGCGTGACCGTCAGGCCGCCGCCGGGTGTTTCCGTCATCCGGGCTGTCGCGCCGTTGGAGGTGGCCAGGCGGTGCACGATCGCGAGGCCGAGCCCGGTGCCGTTGGGGTTCGACGTGCTGAACCGGAGGAACGCCCTCTCGCGCTCCTCGGCGGTCATGCCGGGGCCGTTGTCGCTGACCGTGAGGCGAGCGCCGGACTGCGTGGCCATCGCCCTGACCACGACCTGGTCACCCGGGCTCAGCGCGTCGAGCGCGTTGGCGATCAGGTTGTCCAGGATCTGCTCCAGGTGCCCCTCGCCTATCCAGGCCAGCACCGGGCCGCCGGCCGGGGCCGTGGCGAGCACGATGTTCCTGTCGTCGGCGACCGGATGCCACGCCACCATGCGCTCCCTGGCCACCTCGGCGACGTCGATCGCCGCGGGCACGGGCACCACGTTCTCCGCCCGCGCCACCGCGAGCAGCCCGTCCACCAGCCGGGACAGCCTGGCCAGCTCGTCGAGCGCGCCGCCGAGCTCGGCGCTCGTGGCCGGGTCGGACTCGGCGGCGAGCAGGTCGAGCCGCAGCCGCAGCGCGGCCAGCGGCGTGCGCAGCTGGTGCGACACGTCCGCGATCACCGCGCGGTGCCCGTGCACGAGCGCCTCGAGCCGCCCGGCCATGGTGTTGAACGTGGTGCCGAGGCGGCGCAGCTCGGGCGGTCCGGAGTGCACCACGGCCCGGCTCGCCAGGTCACCGTCCGCCAGCCGGAGCGCCGCGGCGTCCAGGCCCTTCAGCGGCCTGCTCACCCACCGGGCGAACGCGGTCGCGAACATGGTGGCCAGGATCATCGCGACCAGGCTGATCGAGCCGAACAGGATCCACACGCCGCGGATGTCGTTGTCCAGCGGCACGGTCGACCTGGCCAGGACCACCGCGCCTAGCACGGGGGCCTCGCCGGGCGCGTAGACGGGAAAGGCGGCGATGACCCGTGAGTCCGCGTTCTCCGTGATCACCTCGGGATCGGGGAACCCGTCGACCTGATGCTGCGCCTGGTCGGCCACCTTGCCCGCGGCCACCGCCTCGGTGACGAGCCGGGTCCAGTCACCCGGCGGCATGCCCTGGCTGACATGGTTGACGTACCCGGAGCCCTGGATGCCCTCGATGAACAGCCCGTCCCCGCTCTGCTTGGCCTGCAGGATCAGCGCGAGCAGCTGGCTGTCGCCCTTGTCGGGGGCATACAGCCGGTCCTGGGCGAGCGCGGCGTCCGAACGCACCATGCCCTCGGTCTCGTTGAGGAAGGCGCTCCGGTCGTGCGCGGTCGCGATCAGAGCGAGCCACAGCAGCCCGCCGCCGATGACGACGGCGGTGAAGGCCAGCCACGCGACGACGATCCGCCTGGTCACTAGCCGCTGCCCAGGTCGGCGAGCCGGAAGCCGTGCCCGTAGACGGTCTCGATCAGGCCGGGATCGCCGAGCTTGCGGCGCAGCGCCGCCATGTGCACGTCGAGGACCTTGGTGGGGCCGTACCAGTGCTCGTCCCAGGCGCGCTCGAGCATCTCCTGCCGGCTGACGACCCGGCCGGGATCGCTGGCCAGGCACTCCAGGATGGCGAACTCCTTCGGGGTCACCGCGATGTGCTGCCCGCCCACGGTCACCTTGCGGGTGCGCAGGTCCACGGTCAGCGACCCGTGCTGCAGCAGCTGACCGGCGCCGCCGCCGGAGGTGTGGCTGCGGCGCAGCACGGCCCTGATCCTGGCCAGCAGCTCGTTTAGCCCGAACGGCTTGATCAGGTAGTCATCGGCGCCCTCGTCGAGGGCAAGCACCCGGTCGGATTCCTCGCCGCGCGCGGTCACCACGATGATCGCCGCGTCGCAGACATTGCGGAGCCGGCGGCAGACCTCGACGCCGTCCATGTCGGGCAGCCCGAGGTCGAGCAGCACCACGTCGGGGACCGGCCAGTCGAGCGCCGCCTGCCCGGTGGTGACGCTGCCGGTCTCGTAGCCGGCCCTGGTCAGCCCGCGGACCAGCTGGGTGGCGATGCCCGGGTCGTCTTCCACCACGAGGACCCGGCCAAGACGTGCGTTCACGGCATCCACGGTAGGCACGAAACCGGCACACACCCAATCGGGCGAAGATCTTAACCAAACCTGAACTAGATCCAGTCTGGGTCCTAACAGGTGGTTGGGCATGCTGTTTAACAGAACTCCTTGCTCTAGCGCGGTCCGCCTCCCTGCCGCGACCGCGCCGGATGACATGAGAGGGTCCGCGTGGATAAGGCACCCTGCAGCCTTACCCACGCGGACCCCAGTCCTCAAGAGTTCATCCTCCAGAAGCTGGCGATCGCTGGCGCCCGCGTAACCTATCCGCGTGACCATGAGCCCTGACTGGCCCGCGCTGCGCTCGGCCGCCGTCGCCGCTGCTGAGCGGGCCTACGCTCCCTACTCCGGCCTGCGGGTGGGCGCCGCGGGCCAGGCGGCCGACGGCCGGATCGTGACCGGCTGCAACGTGGAGAACGCCTCTTACGGGCTGACCCTGTGCGCCGAGTGCGGCCTGGTCTCCGCCCTGCACGCGTCGGGCACCGGCATCGCGGGCCCGCTGGTCGCCGTCGCGACCGTGGCGGGCGACGGCGCGCCGCTGCTGCCCTGCGGCCGCTGCCGCCAGCTGCTGCTCGAGGCGGGCGGCAGCCACCTGCTCGTGGACACCGCGGACGGGCCCGTCGAGCTGAGCGCCCTGCTCCCCGCCGCCTTCGGCCCGGCCGACCTGGAAGCCAGAAGGGAGCACCGGTGACCGACGCGGTCAGCGTGATCAAGGCCAAGCGAGACGGCCACCGCCTGGCCGACGACGACATCCGCTGGCTGTTCGGCGCGTACGCCAGGAACGAGGTCGCCGACGAGCAGATGTCCGCGCTGCTGATGGCGATCTACTTCCAGGGCCTGGACGGCAGGGAGCTGCGCACCTGGACCGCGGCGATGATCGCCTCCGGCGACCGCCTTGACCTGGAAAACGTCAAAAGGCCGACCGTGGACAAGCACTCGACCGGCGGCGTGGGGGACAAGGTCAGCCTGATCCTCGCGCCGCTCGTCGCGGCCTGCGGCGCGGCCGTCCCGCAGCTGTCCGGGCGCGGCCTCGGCCATACTGGCGGCACGCTGGACAAGCTGGAGTCGATCCCCGGCTTCCGCGCCGGACTGACCCCGGCAGAAACGATCGATGTCCTAACAAGAACCGGCTGCGTGATCTGCGCGGCAGGCTCCGGCCTGGCGCCGGCCGACCGCAGGCTGTACGCGCTGCGGGACGTGACGGGCACGGTCGAGTCCATCCCGCTGATCGCCAGCTCGATCATGTCCAAGAAGATCGCCGAGGGCACCGCCGCGCTAGTCCTCGACGTCAAGGTAGGCGTCGGCGCCTTCATGACGAGCATCGGCAAGGCGCGCGAACTCGCGCAGACTATGGTCGCGCTCGGCGAGGAGCACGGCGTGCGGACAAGGGCGCTGCTGACCGCGATGGACGTCCCTCTGGGCCGCGCGGTGGGCAACGCCGTGGAGGTACAAGAGGCTGTCGAGGCGCTGGAAGGTCGCGGCCCGGCCGATCTGATGGCGGTCACCTTCGCGCTGGCCAGGCAGATGCTCGCGCTCGCGGGCATCGACGCCGACCCGGAAGCCGCCATCGCCGACGGGCGCGCCCTGGCAACGTACAAGGCGATGATCAGAGCGCAGGGCGGCGACCCGGACGCCCCGCTGCCGGCCGCGCCGCACAAGACGCAGCTGACCGCAACGCAGACCGGCTGGCTTACCGGCCTGGACGCGCTCGCGGTGGGCATCGCGGCCTGGCGCCTCGGGGCCGGCCGGGCGCGCAAACAGGATGCGGTCAGCCCGTCGGCGGGGATTATCTGCCTGGCCAAGCCTGGCGACCAGGTACGGGCCGGGCAGCCGCTGCTCGAGTTGCTCGCCGACGACGAGGCCCGCTTCGGCCCGGCCCTGGCCGCCCTGGACGGCGCCGTCACCATCGGCCAGCAAGCGCCGGAGTCACCGCGGCCGCCTGTGCTTGAGACCATCTACCCTGCGTAACAATGGTTGGATGCTGACACTAGAGGAGATCAGGGCCGTGCCGAAGGTCCTGCTGCACGATCACCTGGACGGCGGCCTGCGCCCGCAGACCATCCTGGAGCTGGCGGCCGAGACGGGGTACCGGGACCTGCCAGGCGACAACGTCGAGGAGCTGACCAAGCGGCTGACCGAGGGCGCGCACCGCGGTCACCTGGAGATCTACCTCGACGCGTTCCGGCACACGGTCGGGGTCATGCAGACCCCGGACGCGCTGCGCCGGGTGGCCGCCGAGTGCGCCGAGGACCTTGCCGCCGACGGGGTGGCCTACGCCGAGGTCCGGTTCGCCCCCGAGCTGCACACCGAACGCGGGCTGAACCTGGACCAGGTCGTCCAGGCCGTACTCGAGGGGTTCCGCCAAGGCAGTGAGGGCCGGGGAATCACGGTCTACGCGCTGCTCACCGCCATGCGCACGGCGGCGAGGTCGCTGGAGATCGCCGAGCTCGCGGTCCGCCACCGTGACCAGGGCGTGGTCGGGTTCGACATCGCCGGGGCGGAGGCCGGCTGGCCGCCGAGCAGGCACCTGGACGCGTTCCAGTACCTCAAGCGGGAGAACTTCCACATCACGATCCACGCCGGCGAGGGGTTCGGGCTGCCGTCGATCTGGGAGGCCGTGCAGTGGTGCGGCACCGAGCGGCTCGGGCACGGCGTCCGCATCGCGGACGACATCCAGATCAGCGAGACGGGCGCGGTTCATCTCGGCCGGCTGGCCGCCTACATCCGCGACCGCAGGATCCCGCTGGAGATGTGCCCGACCTCGAACGTCCAGACCGGCGCGGCCCCCTCGATCGCGCTGCACCCGCTGCGGGTGCTGCGCCAGCTGTCGTTCCGCGTCACGGTGAACACCGACAACCGGCTGATGAGCCAGGTCACGCTCAGCTCGGAGTTCCACTCGCTGGTCAGGGAGTTCGGCTACGGCTGGTCCGACATCGAGTGGCTGACGATCAACGCGATGAAGAGCGCGTTTGCCGGCTTCGACGAACGGCTGCGGCTCATCAACACGGTGATCAAGCCGGGGTTCGCCACCGCCCGGGCAATCAGCGATGCTGTGGTTCCGGCCGGCCTCCTAACTTCCGCCGATCCCAGGTAAAATTCAATTTTTACCGAACGATCAGTGGTATCACCCGCAATCACCAGTTACATTCCCGGGTCGCGCCCTGCACAATTGCGCGCGGAACCGGCATGATGGGAACTGGCCGCTGGTCTGGGGTCTGACGGGGTCAGGGAGGCCGAACATATGACGCCGCAGCAGGGGCGGGAACCGCTGCGCCGGTGGGATCCGGAGCGAATCGGGCCCTACGTGATACTTGGCCGCCTTGGCGCGGGCTCGATGGGCGAGGTGTTCCTCGGCCGTTCGGCGTCCGGGCGGCTTGTCGCGGTGAAGACGATCAGGCCGGGGCTGGCCGAGGAGGCGGGTTTCCGTACCAGGTTCGCGCAGGAGGTCGCGGCCGCGCGGAAGGTCAGCGGGGTGTTCACCGCCGCGGTGGTGGAGGCGGACCCGGATGCGGACCTGCCGTGGCTGGCCACCGCGTACGTCCCGGCGCCGTCGCTGGCCCGGCTGGTCAAGGCCTGCGGCCCGATGCCGGTGGCCGCGGTGCGCTGGCTGGCGGCCGGCTGCGCCGAGGCGCTTGAGTCCATTCACGCGGCCGGCCTTGTGCACAGGGACCTGAAGCCGTCGAACGTGCTGGTCGCGCCGGACGGCCCGAAAGTGATCGACTTCGGGGTGGCGAGGGCGGCCGAGCGGATCGCGCTGACCACCGCGCGCGGCGCGATAGGCACCCCGGCCTATATGGCGCCTGAGCAGGCCAGGGACACCAAGCAGGCGTCGGTGGCCAGCGACGTGTACTCCCTCGGCGCGACGCTGGTGTTCGCGGCCACCGGGCACCCCCCCTACGCCGGCGACGTGGTGATGGACGTGCTCGCCCGGCTGGCGACCGAGCCGCCGGACCTGTCCGGGCTGCCCGCCGGGCTGGCCGACCTGGTCGGTGCCTGCCTGCAGCGGGTGCCGAGCGCGCGCCCGACCTCCTCCCAGGTGCTGGCCACGCTGGGCCCGTTCACCGAGGCGGCAACGGCGGTCGAGCACTCCTACCTGCCCGAGGCGGCGCGGGCGCTGATCGCGGAGTACCAGCGGACCCCGCTGCCGGCCGGCGGCGGCCCGGACGTCGACGACCGCAGCGACGAGGCCACCAACGCCTCGGGTCCCGGCCTGCCGGCCTCCTTCCTGCCCAAGCCGCGGACCCCCGGCCCGCTGCGCCGCGTGTTCCTCGCCCACGCGTGGGCCGGGCCGCGCTGGCTCCCGGCCTCCTCGCGCCGGTGGATCAGGACACACCTTGGCTGGGCCGGCTGGGCCTCGGTCGGCGCGGCCCTGGTCGCGGTCGGCGTCATCCTCGGCGCGTCGCTTACCAGCTCAGGAGACCAGCCGGGGCCGCCGCCCAACGGAGCGCCGCCCGCGCCGCCAACGGTGTGCGGGAGAGGAACCCCGGTCGCCGGCATCACGGTGCCGACCGTGTGCATGGTCCGCACCAGCCAGGGCGCGCTGACCTCCGACTTCGTGGTCGAGGCGGTCGGATTCGAGCCGGAGACCCAGGTGACGGTGAACCTGACCGAGATCGGCCTGCCCCCCGCTCAGCCCCAGGTCCTTGACGTCACGTCGCAGGTCAAGCCCGTCACCGGCGCGGACGGCACGGTCACCTTCCCGGTCATGAAGGTCTACCCCGACCAGCTGCAGCTAGGACTGGTCACGGTCACGATCACCGGAACCGGCGGCCGCGAGGCCAGCACCACCCTCATGGTGATCCCGTCCGGCTGATCACCCCCGCCGTCCCACCCGCCCCACTCACAACACCAGCCCCGTCCGAAACATCAGCCTCGTCCGAAACATCAGCCTCGGGTCCACCACAGGTCTTCCTGCCGGGACCGCCAGGCCGGGTCGGTCAGCCGGCCTAGGTCGGCGGTGGTGATGATGCCGTGCTCGATCAGGATCCGGACCACTACCTCGTCGGACAGCCGCACGTCCGCGGCGGCCAGCCCGTGGTCGGTGATCTTGCGCCGCAGCACCTTGATGTGCTCGGTGACGCGGGCCGACAACAGGTCGCGGAACTCCGGGTCGGTCTCGAACCTGTCAAGCTCGTGGTACGCGCCGGTGACCTCCAGTGCGCCCCTGGCGATCTCCGGCGTGCGCGGCAGCGGCCTCGCCGCGCTCGGGTCCAGCAGCCACGGGCGGCACCAGATCAGCGCGACAAGGAACAGCTTGGTCATCGGATCGAGGTAGAACGGCAGCACCGTCCCCTCGCCGTCGGCCTGGGCGACGCTCGGCGCCGCCGGATCGGCCCCGTCCGCGGGCACCGGGCTGACCGTGACCGTCACGGCGAGCGGCTGCCCGTCGTCGAGCATGGCGCGGGAGCCGACGAGGGCGGTGCCCGCGTGCACCAGCCAGCCCCCGGCGGGCTCGCTGTCGTCCTCGAGCCGGGGCAGCCTGATCCGGTACCCGTCGCCCTCGACGTACAGCGCGTGCGTGTGGCTGATGTTGGTGATCCAGGCGCCCGCGGCCATCGCGGTCACCACGCCGGCCCGCCGGGAGAGCCCCCGCCCGGCGGCGATCGCCAGGTCCACCTCGGGCCCCCGGCCGAACACAAGCTGGCCGCCCTCCGCGATCCGCACCATCTGGCCCGAGGCCGTGCTCACCTGAGCGCTCACGGCCATCGGGTGATCCCCCGAGTCTGCGTCGGCATCCGTTTCCTGCCCGCGGTATCGCCCGATCAAGGGCGGTCTGGTCAGTCTAGGCGGATTCTCTTTCGATCCCGTCGCCGCAGGAACCCCGGACTCGGGGATATCGGTCCGCAGGGCAGGACTGATTGTCTGTAGGCGGCAGGGTGCTAGGTACTGATCGCGGTAGGCGCCGCCGCCCGAGGGCATAGGGGGGATCGGCCCCCGGTCTCCGGTGGTGTCATGCGGTAGGCCGCGTTAGGCCTGGCGCCCTGCCCGTGTCAGCAGCCAGATCTGGCCGGGTTAGCTCTATCAGGGCTAGATCTGGCCGAATAGGCGGTCGCCCGCGTCGCCGAGACCTGGCACGATATACCCGCGCTCGTTCAGCCGCTCGTCGACGGCCGCGGTGACCACCCGGACCCATGGCCCGCCGTCGCCGCCGGAGAAGGCCTGCTCCACCCGCTGCAGCCCCTCGGGCGCGGCGAGCAGGCTGATGGCCGTCACCGACGCGGCCCCCCGGTCGGCGAGCAGTTCGATCACGGTGGCGAGGGTGCCGCCCGTGGCCAGCATCGGGTCGAGCACGAACGTGTCCCGTCCGGTCAGGTCGGCGGGCAGCCGGTTCGCGTAGGTGGACGCGATCAGGGACTCCTCGTCCCTGCGCAGCCCGACGAAGCCGACATCGGACATCGGCAGCAGCCGGGTCATGCCGTCGAGCATGCCTATCCCGGCCCGCAGCACTGGCACGATGAGCGGCACCGGCCGGGCCAGCTTGACCCCGTTGGCGATGCCGACCGGCGTGGTAACCGAGACGGGTTGCACCCGGATCTCGCGGGTCGCCTCGTAGGCGAGCAACGTCACGAGCTCATCCGTCAGGCTGCGGAAGGTCGCCGTGTCGCTGGCGACGTCGCGCAGCGCGGTGAGCTTGTGCGTGACCAGGGGATGATCGACGACGAGCGTGCGCATAGCAAGCAAGTGTGGCAGCCCGGCCCCGCCACGGCCACCGGCCCCCCGTTTCCCGCTCCCGGCGTGTCCCCGCCCTCAGCCGTTGGGGTGCGCGCGGACCGAGGTCCTGGAGCGGGCCAGGTCGAGCTCGATGTCCTCCGCGGTGGCGAGCAGCGGCGGCAGGAGATCCTCGACGACGCTGCCCAGCGTGCGCCGGCCGGCGTGGGTAGAGATGTTGACGGCGGCGATGACCTGGCCGTCGGCATCCCGGATCGGGGCGGCGATCGATCGCAGCCCCTCCTCGAGCTCCTGGTCGACGAGCGCCCAGCCCTGCGCCCTTATCTTCCGCAGTTCGCGGCGCAGCGCGGGCGCGTTGGTGATGGTGTGCCCGGTCAGGCCGCGCAGGCTGGCGGAGGACAGGTAGTCCTCCAGCCACTCGTCCGGCTTGGAAGTGAGCAGCACCCGGCCCATCGAGGTGGCGTAGGCGGGAAACCTCGTGCCGACGCTGATCGTCACGGTCATGATCCGCTTGGTCGGCATGCGGGCGATATAGACCACGTCGTGCCCGTCAAGCTCGCAGACCGAGGAGGACTCGCGCACCTGCTCGGCCAGCTGCTCCAGGTGCGGCATCGCCACCTCGGGCAGGGTCAGGCTGGACAGGTAGGCATAGCCGAGCTCGAGGATCTTCGGCCGCAGCGCGAACCTGCTGCCGCTGCTGCGCATGTAGCCGAGCCGGACCAGGGTACGGAGGAAGCGGCGGGCGGCAGCACGGCTCAGCCCGGTGCTCGTGGCGACCTCGCTCAGGGTGAGGTTCGGGTGATCGGCGTCGAAGGCGCGGATTACGGCCAGGCCGCGCTCAAGCGACTGGACGAAGTCCCCGTCGTGACCCTGTTCCCGGGTATCACCCACTGAGAGCCTCCCAGCTCGGTCCATGACATCATAGACCGGGCATTCCGGCGTTCGCTTTCTGAACTATCGTTCGTCTTACGGACGAACGCACGACAGGAGCGGTCATGGCATTGATGGACGAGGCGGTCTGGCGCGGCAAGATCTACTCCGACGGCTGGGTCAGCGGGGCGGGCGGGGACGCCGCGGTCATCGAGCCCGCCACCGGCGCGGAACTCGGCAGGACCGCAATCGCGGCCCGCTGGGTGATCATCCGCGGGGATATCGCGCCCTATCCGTTCTAGCCAGGCACCACACGGCACCGAGATGACAGTCAGCTCTCGCACCCAAGTCGGCATCGTCGGGGCCGGCCCGGCCGGCCTGCTGCTATCCCACCTGCTGGCGCTGCGCGGAATTGACTCGGTCGTGGTCGAGAACCGCAGCAGGGCCTACTGCGAGGCGCGGCAGCGGGCCGGCCTGCTCGAGGCGGGCTCGGTCGAGCTGCTCCGCGCCGTTGGCCTCGGCGAGCGGATGGACGCCGAAGGGCTCGAGCACGGCGGCATCTACCTCCAGTTCGAGGGCGAGCGGCATCACCTCGACTTCCGCGACCTGACCGGCGGCCGCTGGGTGACGATCTACGCCCAGACCGAGATCGTCAAGGACCTGATCCAGGCCAGGCTCGCGGCGGGCGCCGCGATCGAGTTCGAGGTCAGCGACACGTCGGTGGCCGAGCTTGACACCGGCCGGCCGGTGCTCCGTTACACCGACTCGGCGGGCACTCGGCACGAGGTCAGCTGCGACGCGATCGCGGGCTGCGACGGGTTCCACGGCGTCTGCCGAGAATCCATGTCGCCGGGCCTGATCGGTGTGGCCGAGCGCGAGTACCCGTACTCGTGGCTCGGCATCCTCGCCGGCGTCGCGCCGTCCACCGACGAGCTCATCTATTCCAGCCACCCTGACGGATTCGCGCTGCACACCATGCGCACCCCGCGCGTGAGCCGGCTCTACCTGCAGGTGCCCGCCGACGAGGACATCGAGCGGTGGCCGGACGAGCGCATCTGGGCCGAACTGCGGCACCGGCTCGGCATCCCGGGGTGGGACCTGAAGGAGGGCCCGATCTCCGAGAAGGCCATCTCGCCGATGCGCAGCTTCGTCGCATATCCGATGCGCTACCGCCGCCTGTTCCTGGCCGGCGACGCCGCGCACATCGTCCCGCCGACCGGCGCCAAGGGCCTCAACCTGGCCCTGGCCGACGTGACCGTCCTGGCCAGGGCGCTCACCAGCCTGCTGCGCGACCAGAGCGCCGAGCTCGTCGACGCGTATTCGGACACCTGCCTGGCGCGGGTCTGGCGGGCCACCCACTTTTCCTGGTGGATGACCTCGATGCTGCACGTGGACCCGCACGCCGACGAGTTCGGCGCCGCCCTGCAGATCGCCCAGCTCCGCTACGTCATCTCCTCCCGCGCCTCGGCCACCACCCTCGCCGAGAACTACACCGGCTACTTCCCGCTGACCTGGGAACCGTAGCCGGGGCCGGGCTAGCCGGGGCCGGGCTAGCCGAGGCCGAGGTGATGACGCGGGCGCAGGGCCCGGGCGAGCAGCGCGGACAGGGCCGCGGCGACCCCGGTCTCGGTCAGCGACAGCGGCGCGGTGAAGCCGCGCTCGGTGCCGAGCAGGTGCAGCGCCCACAGCCGGTGCCTGAGCGTGTAGAGCTCGGTGCGGATGGCGCTCGACAGGCCGGTGCTGCTGCCCGAGGCCCAGCCCTCCGCGCCGTGGATGTCGGTCAGCAGCTTGGTCAGCTCGTCGTAGCCGGTCGGCCCGCTGGTGAGGATCACGAGCAGCGCGGCCTCGCGCACCGCCACGGAGAAGTCCGGTGTCGGCCCGTCGTCGGGTCCGATCAGCGCCGCCGTGCCGATATGCCACCGGGCCGCGGGGTCGGCCGCCATCAGCTTGCCCGTCTTGGTCAGCACCAGGGTGGTACGGCTGCGCCGGATGGCCCCCATCTCGCTTTGCGCCATCCCGCGCAGCGTGTGCAACGGGAACACGTCGAGTTCCTGGCGTAGCGTGCCGACCAGCTGGTCCCGCCAGCCGAACGTGTCCACCGCCTCGGTGACCAGCGCGGGCGCGATGTAGTAACGGGCGGTGAGCCGCAGCCCGAGGTCCGCGTGACCGAGCAGCCAGCGCAGCGTCGGCAGCGGGTCATCGGGCAGCGTCGGCGGCTCGAGCAGGCGCGGGATGAGCACGCGAGCCAGCCGTGACCGTTCGCCGGGGCGGCCGTGCGCCCACGCGTCGATCCGCTCGGCGCTGATCCGGCCGAGCCAGGTGTCGGTGCCCCCGGGGGGTACGGAGGGGCGGGCAGCCCCCCCGGCAGTGCTCGCCTGGAGGGGGTCGTCGTCCCCCCCGAGGGCAGCAGCTCCGGTCAGCCAGCGGTTGACGAGCTCGACTCGCTTCGTCCGCCAGCCGCGGGCTCCCGCGCTCAGCTCGCCCGAGGCGAAGGCGAGCTCGAGGGCGGCGGCGCAGGCGTCGTAGGCGGCGCGCTCCTGTGGCCCCATGACCGACCCCCAGGCGAGCAGATCGGTATCGGGCGGCGCGGCGTTCGACGCCTCGATGGCCTCGGTGTAGGCGGCGATGCCCTCCTCGTGCCCGTCGGCGTACGCGGTGATGATCTTCTCCGTGCCTGCCGAGGAGCACACCCCGGCGTAGCGGTCCAGGCCGGCCAGCATGAACAGGCGGCCGAGAGCCCGGGCCACGCCGACTCGGCCCGGGGTGGACATCGGCCACTTGACCGGCAGCGCGTACCAGAGAAACTCCTGCAGCCGCAGCAGCGAGATCGTCTCCAGGCCCTCGTCGCCGGTCAGCCAGGCCAGGGCGGCCTTCGCGTCGCCAGCCGCTTCCGGGTCCTCACGCGTGAGGGTCTCCAGTGCCTGGCTCTCTGTCATCATGCGGACAGTCTGCCGTAGGCTCGCCGCGCGCGGCTAGTGCGGTTACACCGGGCGACGGGCAGCGCCGCGGTCGGGCATCATGGTGCGGTGCCTGGAATCTATGACGAGCCGGAGCTGTACGAGGCGGCGTGCGCGTACCGCGAGGTCCCTGCCGAGGTGGACGCGTTGCTGCGCTGGTTCAAGCGACACAGGCAGCTCGAAGATGGCCCGCCGCGCCGCGTCCTCGAGCTCGCCGCGGGCCCCGCCGAGCACGCCCGCGAGCTGGCGCGCCGCGGCCTTGACGCGACCGCGCTCGACCTGTCCCCGGCGATGTGCGCGCGGGCCAAGGACATGGCCGCGGCGGCCGGCGTCGGGCTGACGGTGGTCGAAGCCGACATGCGGGACTTCAGCATTCCCGGCGACTTCGACCTCGCCATCACCATGCTCAACTCGCTGTGCCACCTGCTCACGCTCGATGACCTGCTGCCGCACCTGGCCTGCGTGGCGCGACACCTGGTCCCCGGCGGGCTGTACATAGTCGAGCTCGCGCACCCGGCGGATTACCTCTCCGCCAACCGCCGGACCAGCAGCGAGTGGAGCAGCACGGTCGACGGCGGGACGGTCAGCGTGCGCTGGGGCGCGCACGACCACATCGACCCGGTCACCCAGGTCACCAGGGAGCGGGTCAGCGTCACCTACCGCAAGCCGGGCGGCGCCGTGCGCACGGTCACCGACGTGGTGCCGAACAGGTTCTGGACCGCGACCGAGCTGGCCGCCGCGATCCGGCTGGCGGGCGGGTTCACGGTCGTGGCCGACTACGGCGACTTCGCCACGGACTCACCCGTGGCGGCGGCGGACGCCTGGCGGATGATCCTGGTGCTTTCCCGCCGGTAGCCGCGAGCCGGCTAGTCCCCGTCGTTCAGTCCGTGCCGCAGGTACCTGTCCAGGATGGCCTCGACCACCTGGCTCAGCGAGCGGCCGTCGTGGGCGGCCGCCCGGTGCGCGGCCACGCGCAGTGCCTGGTCGATCCTGATCGTGAGGTGCGGGCGGAGGCCCGCCGGGCTGGCCATCCGCCGGTGCGGGAACGCAGGCGGCGGCTCGCAGCCGTCCACATGCTCGCGCAGCTGCCCGGATACCCAGCGGCGCACCCGCGCCTGCACCGCCTGCGGGCTGATGCCGAGGGCGTCCGCGAGCGGACGCAGCGGCCAGCCCGCCTCGGTCAGCGCCGCCAGTGTGGCCGACAGCAGGTCACTGCGCCCGGAGGTACGCAGCTCGCGCAGCGGCCCGGCCACCCGGTCGGGCAGCACCGGCCTGCCCGCGGGCCGCGGCACCGAAGGCGCCGACGGCACGGCGCGCTGCACGTACTGGCGCAGGCCGTGGGTCACCACCTCGGACATCGTCCGGCCCTCGCGGCTCAGCCGAGCCCGCAGCCGTTGCCGCTGCTCGCTGTCGAGCCGGAAGGTCAGCAGCCGCCGCGGCCCTGGGTTCCCATCCCTCACACCGCGGCCGCGCCCACTGCGGCGGCGCCGTCGATGAGCATTGCCTGCTCGGCCACGACCAGGTTCAGGTAGCGGCTGGTTTCCGCGGCCCGCCTGCGCCGGCTC
>JBOHCG010000100.1:0-17178 GCA_050698735.1 Streptosporangiaceae bacterium
TTGCCGGCCGTCCTGCTGCGGCTCGGGCCGCGGTGCGCGACCATGTGAGTTGACGTTCACCCTTCATTAAGGCAATGATTCCGGATGACCGCTTCTCTGGCGCGAGCCGACGACGCAGACGGGAGCCCCGGCCCGGGCAGCCCGGCGCGGCTGCCGAAGTACTACCAGGTAAAGCGACAGCTGCTCGAGCTCACTGCGGCCCTGGACGCCGGCAGCCCGGTCCCGCCCGAGCGGGAGCTCGCCCGCTCGTACGGCACGTCGCGGACGACGGTCAGGCAGGCGCTCGCCGAACTGGTCGTCGAGGGCCGCCTGCTGCGCATGCAGGGCAAGGGCACCTTCGTGGCAAAGCCCAAGGTCGCCCAGCTGCTCGAGCTTGCCAGCTACACCGAGGGCATGCGCGCGCACGGCCTGCACCCGGAGACCAAGATCCTTGACATCGGGTACGTCGCGGCCGACGAGAAGCTCGCCGCGCTGCTCGGCATCAGGGCCGGCGCGCGCGCGCTGCGCATCCACCGGCTGCGCCTCGCCGACGGCGAGCCGATGTCGATCGACACCTCGCACCTTCCCGCGGGCCGCTTCCCCGGCCTGCGCAAGCAGCTGGAACGCCATCATTCGCTGTATGAGACGCTGCGGGCGGCCTACGACATCCACCTGGCCGAGGCGGAGGAGACCATCGAGACCGTGCTCGCGGACCCGCACGACGCGGCGCTGCTCGAGGTGGACGCGGGCCTGCCGCTGCTGCTGCTGTCCAGGCACGCCTTCGACGTCACCGGCGGGCCGGTCGAGTGGGCGCAGTCGTGGTACCGCGGCGACAGGTACAAGTTCGTCACCAGGCTGCGCCGCTTATCCGGGTCGCTTATCCGGGTCGCTTATCCGGGTCGCTTATCCGGGGCGTCTCCGGGCTGCGCGCCCCCGCGCTGATCGCGTTCGTCAAGGATGCCCTCGTCTACGTCATGATCATCGGGGCTTGGGTGCCACGAGGCCCGTGGCCCGGGCTTCTGGCACCGGCCCGTCGGGCGGCGCGTCGGGCGCGGGGACGTCCGCTTGGGAGAGGAACTGGGTGGCGGCTAGCTCGGCGTAGAGGGAGCTGGCCGCCACTGGCTCGGCGTGGGTGCCGGTCGCCACGACCTGGCCGCCGTCCATGACGATGATGCGGTCGGCCGCGGCGGCGCCGACCTGGTACTGGGTGACCGCGTTCGCGACCTGGTTCAGCGGTCCCATCATGTAGATGATGTAGAGCAGGAACGCGACCAGCGTGCCGACGCCGATCGCGCCCGAGGCGACCTGTGCACCGCCCACGACGAGCACGGCGAGGAAGGCGAACTGGATCGACAGCTCGGTCGTGTTGCCGACGATGGCCTGGAAGAGGTCGGCGCGCAGGTTGGCTCGCCAGGTCCGCTCGGCCGCGTCGTGCACCCGCGCTCCCTCGCGCAACTCCGCGCCGCTTGCCTTTACGGTGCGGAACGCGCCGAGGACACGCTCGAGCGCGGACGACATCTCGCCGATGGACTGCTGCGCCTTGCGGGTCCAGTGGCCAGGCTCAGCACCGCGCCCGCCGGCAGCGCGAACCGCTGCGGCCTGATGTAGCCGTACATGTCACGCAGGCTGGCCCGCTCGGTCGTCATCCTGCGCCGCGCCATGGGGCCGAACTCGTTGATCATCACCGGCGTCCTCCCCGTATCCCTATGCAGCCTACGTTCGGCCCCGTGCAGGAGTTCCTAACCGGCTACCGGCTGGTAGCGTCAGCCCCGTGACACGGATATCGGGGCACGGCGGGGCGCACGCGGTGGCGGTGGCGCGCGGATACGGCGTGGATGCCATGTTCACGCTGTCCGGCGGGCACGTGTTCCCGCTGTACGACGCGGCGGTCAAGGGGGATCCGCCGCTGCGGCTCGTGGACGTCAGGCACGAGCAGACGGCGGTCTTCGCGGCGGAGGCAACCGCGCGGCTGACCCGCCGTCCCGGGCTGGCGGTAGTGACCGCGGGTCCCGGGGTGACCAACTCAGTCAGCGCGGTGACGACCGCGTGGTTCAACGGCGCGCCGGTCGTGCTGCTCGCCGGGCGGGCGCCCGACTACCGGTGGGGTGCGGGCAGCCTGCAGGAGATCGACCACCCGCCGCTGCTCGCCCCGGTGACCAAGCGCGCCTGGACCGAGCACGACGCGGCAAAGGTCGCGCAGTCGGTCGGCGACGCCTTCCGGCTGGCCATGACGCCGCACCGCGGCCCGGTGTTCCTCGACTTCTCGCTCGAGGCGATCTACGGCGAGGCCGAGGCGGACGTGCCAGATCCGTGGCCCGCCGCGGCGCGGCCGTCGGGTGGCCAGGAGGCCGGTCCCGGCGTCCAGGAGACGGGGGACGTTGGCCGGATCGTCGGCCTGCTCCGGGCGGCGCGGCGGCCGGTGCTCGTGCTTGGCTCGGACGTGTGGCTGGGCCGGGCGGAGGAGGCGGCGCGGCGGGCGGCCGAGGAGCTTGCGCTGCCGGTGATCGCCAACGGCCAGGCACGCGGCGTGCTGCCCGGCGGGCACGGCCTGCTGGTGACAAGGGCCCGCTCGGTGGCGCTGCGCGAGGCGGACCTGGTCGTCGTGGCCGGGGCGCCGCTTGACTTCAGGCTCGGGTACGGCTCGTTCGGTCCCAGGGACTCCCCCGCGCAGGTGGTGCACGTCGCCGACGCGCCGGGCGGGATCGCCACGCACTGCCAGCTTGCCGCCAGCTATGCGGGCGACCTGGCCGCGTTCTTCAGCGCGCTGACGGCCGAGGCGACCGGGGCGGACCCTGGCTGGGCGCAGTGGGCGGCGCGGCTGGCCGAGACGGCGCGGGTCGCGCGGGCCGCCGACGCCGAGGTGCTCGAGTCCGGCGCCGAGCCGGTGCACCCGGCCCGCGTCTACGGCGAGCTGCTCAGGGTGCTCGACGACGACGCGGTGGTGATCGGGGACGGCGGCGATTTCGTCTCGTTCGCCGGCAAGTACATCGAGCCCGCGCGCCCTGGCGGGTGGCTGGATCCGGGGCCGTTCGGCTGCCTGGGCACCGGTCTCGGCTACGCGATTGCGGCCCGGCTGGCCCGCCCCTCGGCGCAGGTGGTGCTGCTGCTCGGCGACGGCGCGGCCGGCTTCTCGCTGATGGACGTGGACACTCTGGTGCGGCACGGGCTGCCCGTTGTCATCGTCTGCGGCAACAACGGCGCCTGGGGCCTGGAGAAGCACCCCATGCGCGCCATCTACGGCTACGACGTGGCCGCCGACCTGCAGCCAGGCTGCCGCTACGACGAGGTGGCCCGCGTCTTGGGCGGCGCAGGCGAGATCGTCACCACGCCGAGCGGCATCGCCCCCGCGCTCCGGCGCGCCTTCGACTCCGGCTCCCCCTACCTGGTCAACGTGGTCACCGACCCGGAGATTGCCTACCCGCGGTCCACCACCGGCGTGTAGCCACCCGGGCGGTGGGAGTGCGGTTGGCCGCCCTCGGGCCTAGTCGATGACGGCGATTAGGTCGCCTTCCTGGACTACGTCGCCTTCGGCTACGTGCATGCTGGTGATCGTGCCGGGGCTTTCGGCTACGACCGGGATCTCCATCTTCATCGACTCGAGGATGACCAGGGTGTCGCCGTCGTCGACCTGATCACCTTCGGCCGCGACCACCTTCCACACGTTCGCGACCATCTCCGCGCGGACTTCAGCCACCGGCGACTCCTGTCTATTACGCCGGGCCGCCTGGCCCGGGGCGCAGCCTGCCTACCAGGGACGTATCGTAGTCCCCGCGGACGAACTCGGTACTGTCCAGCAGGTCCGCGTGGAACGGGAGGTTCGTCTTCGGGCCGACCACGACGAAGGCTGCGACGGCTTCCCGCGCCCGGGCCAGGGCCTGGTCCCGGTCGGCGCCGTGCACGCAGAGCTTGGCGAGCAGCGGGTCGTAGAACGGGGTCACGGTGTTGCCCGCCTGGTAGCCGGCGTCGACCCTGATGCCGTCGCCGCTGGGCTCGGTCCACTCGGTGATCGTGCCCGGGCGGGGCAGGAACCTGACCGGGTCCTCGGCGTAGACGCGCAGCTCAAGCGCGTGCCCGGAGGGGGTGACGGCGGCCGGGTCGAACGAGACGGGCTCCCCGGCGGCGATGCGGAACTGCTGCTCGACCAGGTCGATGCCGGTGACGAGTTCGGTGACCGGGTGCTCGACCTGCAGCCGGGTGTTCATCTCGAGGAAGACGAACGAGCCTTTCTCGGCGTCGACCAGGCACTCCACGGTGCCGGCGCCGCGGTACGCGACGGCCTCCCCGGCCCGCACCGCGGCGGCCAGCATCTGCTCGCGCAAGCCGGCCGAGACGCCCGGCGACGGGGTCTCCTCCGCGACCTTCTGGTGCCGCCGCTGCACCGAGCAGTCACGCTCGCCGAGCGCGAGCACCCGGCCGTCGGCCAGGCCCAGGATCTGCACCTCGACATGGCGGGCGTGCTCGACGTAACGCTCGATCAGGATCTCCGGCGAGCCGAAGAAGCGCTCGGCCCGGGACCGCGCGGTCTCGAAGGCGGCGCGAAGCTCGGCGTCGTCCGCGGCCGCGCCCATGCCGATCCCGCCGCCGCCCGCGGCCGCCTTCACCATCACGGGGTAGCCGATCCTGCTCGCTTCGGCCAGCGCCGCGGTCACGTCGGCGACGGGCTCGCGGCTGCCCGGCGACACCGGCACGCCGGCCTGCTCCATCAGGTTCCTGGCCCGGATCTTGTCGCCCATCTGCTCGATCGCGGCCGGGTCCGGGCCCACCCAGGTCAGCCCGGCGGCGATCACCTGGCGGGCGAAGCCGGCGTTCTCGGCGAGGAAGCCGTAGCCGGGGTGCACCGCGGCCGCCCCGGTGTCGCGGGCCGCGCCGATGATCGCCGCGGCGTTCAGATAGCTTTGCGCGGGCGCGGCGGGACCGATGGGCGCGGCCTGGTCCGCCTCGCGGACGTAGGGCAGGTCCGCGTCGGCCTCGGAGTACACCGCGACCGCCCTGATCCCCATCCGCCGGGCGGTCCTTATCACCCGCCGCGCGATCTCCCCCCGGTTGGCTACCAGCACCGAATCGAGCATCCCGCCAGCCTACTTGGGGCCGCTAGCGGGAAGGCGCTGGAGGGGGTCGGCCGTTGGGGAAGGCAGTGAGGGGTCGGCCACGTCGGGCAAGCGGCTGGCGGAGCGAAGCCGCCGGGGAAGGCAGCCGGGGCTTGGTGCCGCCGGGGAAGGCAGCCGGGGCTACATCTGGATCACGGAGCGGCGGGTTACTACTCGGCTTAGGGCCTCTACGGTGGCGGGATCGTATTCGGTGGCGGTGTCCAGGCGGAGTTGCTGGACGGCGGCGGCGGCTCGGCCGGGGTCTAGGGAGCTGCCGACCAGGTCGTCGAAGGCGTTGGCGGCCTTGATGATGCGGCTGGCCAGCGGGGGCCCGCTGGTGCGGCGGGGGTGGCTGGGCTGCGGGCGGTCGCTGCGATGCGTCCGCGGGGACTGGGGGGACTGGGGGGACTGGAGGGCCGGCTGCGCGACACCGGCGTCGTCCTCGGGGCGGGCCTGGGCGGGGACCCCAGGAACCTCGGCCGGCGCGTCTAGGTCGCGGTAGGGCTCGTTCTGCCTGCGGACGATCTCGGCGACCGAGCCGAGCACCTGGGCCTGCTGGATCACGTCGGCGCCGAGCCCGGCGATCCGCTGCTGATCGGCGCGGGAGACCAGGACCGTGGCGCCGCCGGGGATCGGGTCGGCGAGCGAGAGCTGGCCGATGTCGTGCATCAGTGCCGCGTACTCGAGCTCGAGCAGTTCGGGCTCGTGGATGCCGAGCTCACGGCCGATGGCCACGGCGAGCCTGCTAACCCGCTCGGAGTGGCCGGGCTCCACGTACCCGCCGATCTCGGTGACCTTGGCAAGCGCGCGCACCGTCTGCAGGTAGGTCGCGCGGATCCCGGCGTAGCGGCGGAACGCGACCTGGGTGACCAGCAGCGGGGCGGTGAACACGGCGAGCGCCGCCAGCCCCATCACCTCGGCGGCGAACGCTATCAGCAGCGCCGAGGCCCCCACCGCCGCGCCCAGCGGCAGTTGCAGGCGCATCTCGTCCACCAGCGCCACGCGGAACCTGGCCCGCTGCTCGTCCACCCGCAGCAGCGCGGTCAGCACGGCATCGAGCAGCAGCGCGAGCACCACCAGGGCGGTCATCAGCGCCAGGGCCACGCCCCAGTGCCTGACGACGGCCGAGTCGCCGGCCAGCGGGCGGAAGATGAACGCCACCGCCGCCACGCAGAGCAGGCGCGAGGCCATGCCGCCCACCCGGGCGGGGCGGCCGACGGCCAGGTGCGGCAGCGCGCCGATGATCATGCCGATCGCGGTGACCGTCACCACCTGCCACGCGCTGTGCACGATGAGCTGGTTGTTCACCTGGATCAGCAGGGCGTAGGCGAGCGCCCCGGCGGTGCCGATCGGGGCCGACTCGCGATCCCCCGGCAGGTTCAGCCGCAGCAACTCGCCGAACGCGATCAGCACCCCGAACGCGACGGCGAAGCGGACGTCGTGCAGGCCCGACGCGGCGGTCTGCGCGACGGAGGCGACAAGCACCACCCCAGCCGCGACCACGAGCAGCAGCTGACCGGAATCCCTGAAATGCCAGGGAAACCTGTGCAGCTCGTGTCGTCGTTCGCTCATTGCGACCTCAGAAACTGTCGATCACCCGCAGCGGTGCACCGGGATCGTCGTGATCCTGTGCCGGGATCGCGGACAGGTCGCTGGCGGGCGGCGCGGACGGCTCGGGACGCTGCCAGCCGTCGCGCTTGATCGCGGCCACGAAGGCATCGACGAACGCCGGGTCGAACTGCGTGCCGGACCACTTCCGCAGCTCGGCGACCGCCTCCTCGACCGGGCGCGCGCCGCGGTAGGACCGGTTGGACGTCATCGAGTCGAAGGCGTCGGCCACCGCGAGCACCCGCGCAAATTCGGGGATCTCGTCGCCGGCCAGCCCCATCGGGTAGCCGCGGCCGTCGATCCGCTCGTGATGGTGCATGATCCCGGCGAGCGCCTCGTCGAGGAAGCCGATCTCGCGGACGATGTCCAGGCCGCGCATCGGGTGCAGCTGGATCGCCGCGTACTCCTCCTCGGTCAGCTTGCCGGTCTTCTGCAGGACCCTGGTCGGCACGCCGAGCTTGCCGACGTCGTGCAGCATGCCCGCGTACCTGATGGCCTCGACGCGCTCGCCCCGCATGCCGATCTCGCGCGCGATCATGACCGAGCCCCTGGACACCCGGTCGCTGTGGCCCCTGGTGTAGAGGTCCTTGGTCTCCACCGCCTGGCACAGCGCGCCCACGGTGGCCTCGTAGGCCCGCTGCTGCTCGGCGAACTGGGCCACGGTCCACCGCGCGACGAACAGCGGGATGAGCACGAGCAGCGGCGCGAACGGCCCGACCACGCTCCACAGCGCGGCGATGAGCAGCCCGAACGCCGCGTAGCCCAGGTCGGAGAGCAGCAGCCTGGCGCTCAGCCCGACCCCGGCTCCCGGCGAGGTGCGGCTGCGGTCCCTGGTCAGCCACAATATGCCGGCCAGCAGGCCGTGATTGGCGACCACGAGCACCAGCGCCGCGCCGGCGAAGGGACCGATGATGCCGGGGAAGGAATTCGCGTCCGGCAGGCCGATCTTGCCGCCGAGGGCAAGGTAGGCGTGCCCGGCCAGGCAGGCGCTAAGCGCGTACATCGCGGTGTTGAAGACCCGCTGCAGGACGGACGGGCCGCGGCGCAGGCCGAGCGCGGTGCAGGCGCCGACGAGCGCGGCGCCGATCGGGCCGACGAGAACCACCGAGGCCAGCATCGCGGCCGAGCTCGGCGACCAGGTCAGGCGGCCTCGCCTCAGCTGCGTGGCCGTCGACTCAGAGACGATGACGAGGATGCCAAGGACAATGACGTACTGCCAGCTCATGCCCTTGAAGGGGCCGCCAGCGAGCAGGCCGGCCGCGGCGATGACCACCGCGCCGACGTATCCGAACGCGACCCGCGAGAGCTTACCCAAGCTACCCCCTCGCCGTCAGGAGTGTGTACGTCTGCATCCCGGACAGATGAGGTGGATCAGCCCCAGGCCACGCCGCGGCATGACCTGGCGGCTGTGCCGCGGGCCCGCGACTCGCCGCGGTACGACTTGGCGGCTGCGCCGCTGGGGCCGGCCGCGGGCATGTGAATGCCCGCCCTGACATCACCGCCTGTGTTCATCGGGCGGACCTCCTTAGCGCAAAGCGCGGTCGCGACGCCTCATCCTGTAATCAGTCAGCCACAGGATAACGCGGGCGCAGAGGTTCGCGCAGGCCCAAATCTCACCGCGAACAAGCCGTGAGCACGGCAGTCACAATGGGCAATCAGGAATGCCACATGTTGCGCAATTGCCCCAGCCCTCGCTACCCGAGGTTGCGCGCGGTGGCGCCCCGCTACTCAACGAATTCGATGGTTGCGCGGACCTGCTTGATGCGCAGCATGACCTTGGCGCGCAGTTCGGCCGGCGCCGGCTCACTGCAGTGCTTGTGCACCAGGCGCTTGACCGCCTCCTCGAGGCCGTACTCGCGCAGGCAGGGGCCGCACTCGTCCAGGTGCTGGCGGATCTTCGCGCAATCCATGTCCTCGAGCTCGCCGTCCAGGTAGCCGTAGACCCGGTCCAGTACCTCGGTGCACGGCGTCTCGTGCGGCTTTCCGCAGCTCATCGCGCTTCCTCCCCGGACCCGTTAGCTTCGGAACCGGTGTGCGCCAGTCCTCGTTCGGATGCGTAGTCCTGGAGCAGATCCCGCAGCTGACGGCGACCCCGGTGCAAACGCGACATCACGGTGCCTATCGGCGTCTCCATGATGTCCGCGATCTCCTTGTACGCGAAGCCCTCGACGTCGGCCAGGTAGACCGCGATCCTGAAGTCCTCGGGCAGCGCCTGCAGCGCCTGCTTGATGTCGGAATCAGGCAGCCGTTCCAGCGCCTCGGCCTCGGCCGACTTGAGCCCTTCCGAGGTGTGCGAGGCCGCGCGCGCCAGCTGCCAGTCCTCGACCTCCTCCGCGCCCGACCGCTGCGGTTCGCGCTGCCGCTTGCGGTAGGTGTTAATGAAGGTATTGGTCAAGATCCGGAACAGCCAGGCCTTCAGGTTCGTGCCCTGCTGGAACTGGTGGAAGGAGGCGTACGCCTTGGCGAACGTCTCCTGCACAAGGTCCTCAGCGTCCGCGGGGTTGCGGGTCATCCGAAGCGCGGCGGAGTACAGCTGATCCAGATAGGGCAGCACGTCCTGCTCGAAGCGCTCACCGCGCTCTTCGAGGGTCTCCGGAACGGGACCCACCCCCTTGAGGTAGTCGAAGGTCCGGCCCGTACGGCGCAGACCGTATGAGCGGGAGAATACCGCGCCGGGATCCAGAGCTTCCGTCAGCATGCCACGAGGTGGCGAGGCGACTGCCATGTCGCGTTCAACACGGCGCCGGGGCCGGTCATTCCAGGAGCCCAGCGCGGCTCGTCATTTCGGCGGGCTAGCGGAACCGCCTGGCGTGCTTGCCCTGGCAGCCGACGCAGCGGGCCGCGTCGGGCCGCGCCTCGAGCCGGCCTTCCGGGATCTCCTGCCCGCAGTCGGTGCACCGCCCGTAGCTGTTCTCCTCGATGCGGGTGAGCGCGGCGAGGACCCCGGCCCGCTGATCGCGCGCCGAGGTCAGGATCGCATCGGTGCGGTCCGCCTCCGACAGGCTCGACCCCGCGTCGGCCGAGTCCTGCGGGTAACCCATGCCGGCCACGGGCGCGGGATGCTCTCCCTGCAGGATGCTTACCGTCCGGTCAAGGTCGTCGCGCATCTCCTCCAGGCGCTTTCGGGCGATGCTTAGATCCACTGGTGTCCTCGCCTCCCGTCCGCGTGCGATGGGCCGCCGCCAGGGCTCACGCTGAGCCGCGGCGCCCGCGGACTCAGAACAACTCGCCGGACGGCAGCTCCTTGTCGGCGGCGGGACCCTCGCCAGGCAGGGGCCTGATGAGCTCGGCACCGTTGTTCCGCACAGAGTTGACAGCCGTTGATACGGGATACGACGTCAGGCCGCCGGCCATCGCGGGCAGCATCGTCGCTTGCAGATGGCCAGGCTCGGTGTTGTCCGGGTCGAGCCAGTCGGCCCACTGGTCACGCGGGATGACCATGGGCATGCGGTCGTGGATCTGGCCGACATCGTCGGTTGCCTGGGTCGTGATAATCGCGGCCGTCCACAGCCAGGCACGTTCGTGATCGGCAGGCAGCGTCTCATCGCGCCAGAGTTCGTAAACCCCGGCGAAGGCGAGAAGATCACCGTCGGCCCGGTAAATGAAGTAGGGCTGCTTGCGCGGCTTTTCCCCCTCCGCGCTGATCGTCTGCCATTCGTAGTACCCGTCAGCGGGCAGGATGCAGCGGCGCTTCGTGAACGCCCGCCGGAAGGCCGGCTTGACCGCCACCGTCTCGGCGCGAGCGTTGATCATCTTGGCGCCGACCTTCGCTTCCTTCGCCCAGAACGGGACAAGGCCCCAGCGCAGCACCCGCAGCTCGCGCGCCGCGGCGGTTCCCTCCGGCTCCTCCTCCTCGGAGTTACGCCTGGTCATGACCGCGTAGACGCGCTTGGTCGGGGCCACGTTGTAGTCCGGCTCCGGCTCTTGGTCCGGTCCTTCCGCAACCCGGTCGCGCTCGATGCCGAACTCCTCGAGGAGCTCTAGGCGCTTACGCGCCGACACGAAACGACCGCACATTGCTGTTTCCCTTAACTTGGCTACAATCCGGACATGTCCCGTTAAGCCTGGATTGGCATTTCATAACCATAATCCGGCTCTGCCAAACCCCCGGGCCAAACCCCCGGGCCAAACCCCCGGGCCAAACCCAGCACGCGCGCGCCGTGGCCTGGCGGCGATACGCTCAACCGTATGCACTCCGGTGACCAGACCGACCCTCCCTGGCCTGCGCCTGCCGCCTCAGGGCCGGTCAGCGCTCGGGTCCGGCTGCCCGCGTCGAAGTCGATCACCAATCGGGCACTGGTGCTCGCCGCGCTGAGCGAGCGCCCTGCTGTCATCACCAACCCGCTGCGGGCCAGGGACACTGAGCTGGCCGCCGACGCGCTGCGCGCGCTCGGCGCGGGGATCGCAGAAGATCAAGAAAGAGAAAGAGATCAAAACCCTAGATTCCGAACGAGCAGTGGCGACACCACCGGGCAAACGGGCTCGGGACGGGACGGATCGGCGGCGAGCGGGCCGGAGAGCTGGCGGGTTACGCCGGGGCAGCCGGCCGCGGGGGCGGCGGTCGTGGCGGACGTGGGGAACGCGGGGACCGTGATGCGGTTCCTGCCCGCGGTCGCGGCGCTGACCTCGGCCGTGGTCCGGTTCACCGGGGACGCACGGGCCAGCCAGCGGCCGCTCGGGCCGATCCTCGGCGCGCTGCGCGGGCTAGGCGTCGACATCGACGACGACGGCCGCGGCGCGGTCCCGTTCACGGTGCGCGGGCACGGCGCGGTCCGCGGCGGCAGCGTCACGCTGGACGCCTCCGGGTCTTCCCAGCTGGTCTCAGGCCTGCTGCTGGCCGCTGCCCGGTTCGATGCCGGGGCCGAGATCCGGCACGAGGGGCCGGCGGTGCCATCGGCGCCGCACATCGCCATGACGGTGCGGATGCTCCGGGCCGCCGGGGCCGACGTCACCGCGGCGGCCAGCGATGGGGCAAGCGCGGAGCGGCCGGATAGCTGGCGGGTCCGGCCGGGGCGGCTCGACCTCGGGGCCGTGACGGTGGAGCCCGACCTGTCCAACGCCGGCCCGTTCCTGGCCGCGGCGCTGGTCACGGCGGGCACGATCACGGTGCCCGACTGGCCCGCCGACAGCCTGCAGGCGGCCGGGCCGATCCTGGACGTGCTGACGCGGATGGGCGCACGGTGCGAGTTCGGCACCGGCGGAATGACGATCACCGGCACCGGCCGCATCCGCGGCATCGCCGCGGACCTGCGCGACGTCAACGAACTCGCGCCTGTGCTGACCGCGGTGGCGGCGGTCGCGGAGTCGCCGTCGGAGTTCACTGGGCTCGCGCACACCCGCGGCCACGAGACCGACCGGCTGGCCGCGCTCGCCAAGGAGATCAACGCGCTCGGCGGCGACATCACCGAGCGGCCCGACGGGCTGGCGATCAGGCCCCGGCCGCTGCGCGCCGAGCCGGACGGCGAGCCATTCGGCAGCTACGACGATCACCGGATGGTGATGGCCGCGGCCGTGCTCGGCCTCGCCGTGCCGGGCCTGCGGGTCGCGGGCGCGGCCACGGTGGCCAAGACCTTCCCCGGATTCACCGACGTCTGGGCGCAGATGCTCCGTGTCTTATGTAAAGGACGCGTTATGCAAAGAACTCACTGTGGTTGCTGTCCGTGCTGCCTGCACCGGTCGCTCGCGCAGGCCCAGAAGGCCTGCACTCGCGAACCGGTTCTGCATAACGCTCCGGGACTCGTCCCCTGAGCCCGGGCCGGCCCGGCTACGCCAAACTCGACGAGGACGACATCAGGGTCCGTCCCGGGCGCGGCTCGCGGCCGCGCACCAGGCGGCGGCCCGCGCACTCCAGCGCCGTGCCGGCGTTCGTGACCAGCGTGGATCGCGGCCGGTACGGATGCATGGCGGACGGCAGGCTGATCGTGGCGATGAAGGCCCGCGAACTCGGCCGGGGCTCCGTGGTGGTCGGCGACCGGGTCGCGCTGGCCGGCGACACCTCCGGCGCCGAGGACAGCCTGGCCAGGATCGTCCGGGTGGAACCGCGGACCAGCGCGCTGCGCCGATCCGCCGACGACACCGACCCGGCCGAGCGGATCATCGTGGCCAACGCCGACCAGATGGTGATCGTCTGCGCGCTGGCCCAGCCGCCGCCCAGGCTCCGCTTCGTGGACCGCTGCCTGGTCGCCGCGTATGACGCCGGGCTCGACCCGCTGCTCCTGCTGACCAAGGCCGACCTGGCCTCGCCGCGCAAGGTTCGCGCCCTGTACGCGCCGCTCGAGATGCCGATGATCACCACCAGGAGGCCGCTGCCGCCGCGGACGCTGTCCAGGCTGCGTTCGGTGCTCGCGGGCCGGATCAGCGTCCTGATCGGCCAGTCCGGCGTCGGCAAGTCCACGCTGGTGAACACGCTGGTCCCGGACGCGGACCGGGTGGTCGGC
This sequence comes from Streptosporangiaceae bacterium, assembly GCA_050698735.1. GTDB lineage: Bacteria > Actinomycetota > Actinomycetes > Streptosporangiales > Streptosporangiaceae > Palsa-504. The sequence continues at coordinate 13,112 of JBOHCG010000100.1, forward strand.
CGGGTCAACCCGGTGACGGGGCGGGGCAGGCACACGTCGTCCTCCTTGGTGGCGCTGCCGCTGCCGCTGCCGCCGGCGCACGGCAGGCCGGGCGACGGGTGGCTGATCGATACGCCGGGTCTGCGCGGGTTCGGGCTCGGGCACGTGAGCCCGGAGCGGGTGGCGGAGGCGTTCGGCGACCTGGCCGAGGGCGCGGCGCTCTGCCCACCCGGGTGCGATCACCTCGAGGCCGGCTGTGCGCTGGAGGAGTGGGCCCGCGAGCACCACGCGGAGGCCCGGCTGGACTCGCTGCGCCGGCTGCTGGCCAGCCGCGAGGACGCCAGCCCCGACTGAGCGAAGAGGGTACGCCTGCGTCGACTGGGGCTGATGGGTCGACTGGGGCTGATGGGTCGACTGGGGCGGATGTTGTTAGCGGGGCGGCTTGTCCGGCCAGCAGCCGCGCTCGCCCTGGCCCGGCGCGGCAGGGAAGCACCGGCGCTTGTTGCGGCCCGCAGCGGTGTCGGGGAAGCAGCGGCGGTCTTCTTCGTCAGCCGCCGGGAGGACGAGCTTGAGCGCGGCGGAGTACCACGGATCGTTCGGGCCGGCCGCCGGGGCGCGACGCCGGTCCCTGGCGGAGTTCGACGGATCGTTCGGGCCGGCCGCCGGGGCGCGACGCCGGTCCCTGGCGGAGTTCGACGGATCGTTCTGAATAATCGGCTTTTGATTTTCATGCATGTACGGTGCCCCCTGCGCGCCAGTAGATGCCGGCCGCGGTCCTGGACATGAACGACTCGTCTACCAGGTACCTGCGCAGCGCGCAGTGGTCGTCGAAGATCGCCTTGAGGATCTCGCCGACGGTTGCCTCCGGGTACTTGCGGCCGGGCTCGAAGGCCTGCGCCACCTGGTCGAGCAGCAGCAGGCGGCGGGTCCGCTTGGCGGGCACCGCGGTGATCCGGCCGTCGCGGATGAAGGGCCGCAGTTCGCGCGGCAGGTCGGCGAGGACGTCGTGAGCAGCCATCACATTCAGTATGACCCGCATGTCTGTAATTCGCACACCCCGCGCGGCTGGCTGGCAATCAAGTTGTCCCAGGCGGTACCGTTTCGCGCGTGGCACGCTACGACGACGACCTGCGCTTCGCGCACGTCCTGGCGGACGCCGCCGACGACATCACCACCCGGCGGTTCCGGGCGCTCGACCTTAAGGTTGAGACCAAGCCAGACCTGACCCCGGTTTCCGATGCGGACCGGGCGGCCGAGGAGTCGGTGCGCAACATACTGCGCAGGTCCCGGCCGCGGGACGCGGTGCTCGGCGAGGAATTCGGCCGCAGCGGCGCGGGCCCGCGGTGCTGGGTCATCGACCCGATCGACGGCACGAAGAACTACGTGCGCGGCGTCCCGGTCTGGGCGACGCTGGTCGCGCTGATGGACGGGCCCGATGTGGTGGTCGGGGTGGTGTCGGCGCCTGCCCTCGCGCGGCGCTGGTGGGGCGCCCTCGGCGGCGGCGCGTGGACCGGGCGCAGCCTGACCAAGGCCTCGCCGTGCCGGGTCTCCGGCGTCACCAAGCTCGGCGACGCGTCGATGTCCTACTCCGGCATCGGCGGCTGGGCGCAGCGCGGGCTGCTGGAGGAATTCCTCGGGCTTACCCGGTCGGTGTGGCGGACCAGGGCGTTCGGCGACTTCTGGTCGCACATGCTGGTCGCCGAGGGCGCGTGCGACGTCTCCGCGGAGCCCGAGGTGACGCTGTGGGACCTGGCCGCGCTGCAGATCATCGTCACCGAGGCCGGCGGCCGGTTCACCTCGCTGGAGGGCGCGCCCACCCCGGACGGCGGGAGCGTGGTGTGCACCAACGGCCACCTGCACGACGAGGTGCTGGCGCATCTGGGTAACGGAGGGCTTGCTCCGTGACGCCTTTTCACCGATGCTGGTGGGACGTCACAAATTCACAAGCTCCGTTATCGCTGGCGAGGTGGTTGGTCGTGAAGGTACGAGACGGCATGTCCCACCTTGTCCTCACCGTGGGGCCGGCGCACACGCTGCGGCAGGCGGCGCGGATGATGTCGGCGCGCCGGATCGGGGCAGCCGTCGTGGTCGACCCTGAGCAGTCGGGCGTCGGCATCCTCACCGAGCGCGACATCCTCGACTCGGTCGCCGCGGGCGAGGACCCCGACGCCGAGGTGGTCGCGCAGCACCGCACCGAGAACCTGGTGTACGCCGCGCCGGACTGGACCCTCGAGGAGGCCGCCACGGCGATGATACGGGGCGGGTTCAGGCACCTGGTGGTGATCGAGGGACAGGACGTGGCCGGGCTGCTGTCGATGCGGGACATCGTGCGGTGCTGGACGCCCGCCACCGGCTCTCCCTCCCCGGCGCAGCCGGTCAGTACGTCCGCCTGAACGGTGTCGTTACTCTCTGTTAATCTGATCGTGATTGTTTCGTGTCTTGGTTCGACCGTCGGTACATTACGTGCCTTATTCGTTACTTTTAGTATCTGTGTCTTCACGCTGCGGCGGGTCGGCCGTACTTCTCCGGACGCCTGCTCGCGCGCGGTGCCCACCGAACGCCACGTTTGCGATCAGAGGAGATCTTTTGGGCTACCCGGACCTCGCCCAACTGGCTGACGACTTCGCCGGCTAGTCGTTTGCCGCTGCTTGTATCCGGGGGCTCCCTTTTGGGAGCCCCCGGACCTGCTTGGCCCGGTTTGGGTGGCTGGCAGTGACTTCGCCGCGGCGCTCGATTACGCGGGCATCGACATGTACCCGGACGTGTTCGGGCCGCCGGTCGGCTTGGACGTGCTGCCGGGAGCGGTGGACTGGAACCTGCGCACGTACCGCGAGCGCGACCTGGCCGGTGCGGGCATCCCGGCCACGGTGCCGATCCGCATCTGCGAGAACGGCTGGCCGACCGGGCCGACCCGGCCCGAGGACCGGCAGGCAGACGTGCTCGAGACGATCCTGCGCAGCGTGGCCGGGCTTGGCGCTGAGCTGAACGTCACGCACTGGGAGCTGTTCACGCTGCGGGACGCCGACAGTTCCCTGGACGGCATCTTCTACAACTTCGGCATCATGCGTGACGACTATTCCCCCAAGCCCGCCTACAGCCGCCTGCGAACCCTGATCGCCGAGCTCGGCCGTCCCAGGTGACCGTGAGTCGCGCCCGGCACTGAAGGCCCGGCGTTCCCTGGCGAGGCGTCTGGGACTGTTCCGGGATGGCGGGATGGCTCATAGGTCTGGGAATGTCAGATCCTGCTGCCATTATGGGAATATGGGTTCGGCGGGCGGCGGTGTGGGGCGCGGTGGCGTGAGGGTGTGCCAGGCGTACCGGTTTGCCCTGGACCCTGCCCCGGCGCAGGAGCGCCGACTGCGTTCCCATGCCGGAGCGGCCCGATTCGCCTGGAACTGGGGGCTGGCCCAGCGGATCCTGCGGGCTGGTCACCGGCCGGGACGTCAACGCCGCAGCCAACCTGCTCAACCTCGCCGCCAGTGGGGCGGAGAGCCTAAACGCCTGCGGAGAGACGGCAAGACCCGGCCTGGCTGGGCACGTCCCAGTGAAACAGGAACCCGGCACTGCCCACGCAGACCAGCCCGGGACCGCCAGCGGGCAACCGCTGGCTGCGGAACAGAAGCTCACTCATGCTCACTGAACCACAACGGACACTTAGGACATGAACCGCGAGGGCGCGGAAACCTACCTGCGGCTGCTCGGCGAGTCCGAGCTGCGTGAGCCGCTGGCGCCCGAGGTGCGGCAGCCGTGGTCGGGGGCCCGGTCCGGAGGCATGGCCAGGATGATTGCGGTGGCAACGGCCCTGATGGCGGTGGGCGCGGTTGATGCTGAGACCGCCGAGGAAGTCCTCGCGGACTTCGACCTTGCCGTAAGCGTAAGGCGGGCCGGGCGGCCGCAACCAGGCCAGGGAGTCTGGCCGGCGGGACGGCCTGGGCCAGCCCGGCTCGCGGCCGGCAGGCTGCTCGTCAGGGGGGTGCTGGGGGCCTGGCCGGCTAGGAGCACGCCCGGCGTCGCACAGCCACCCAGCGGCGCGCAGGCACCCGGCGTTGCGCGGGCACCCGGCGTTGCGCGGGCACCCGGCGTTGCGC
>JBOHCG010000101.1:0-17109 GCA_050698735.1 Streptosporangiaceae bacterium
GCGATCCTTGCCGCCCTGCGCGCCCGGCCGCAGGCCGGCGGCCAGCTGATCGACATGTCGGCGCACGAGGTGCTGACCCAGTCGTGTTTTGACATCTACAGCTACACCAACTCGGTCCGGATCGGCCAGCGACGCCCGCGTGCGGTGCAGTATTCCGGCGGCGGCTCCTGGGAGTGCCGGGACGGCGTCATCGAGTTCACCGCCTCCACCGACAAGCACTGGTTCGCGCTCATCGAATTGCTCGGCCACCCCGCCGAGCTGGCCGATCCGTCGTGGGCGCACCCGGTCGTCCGGCACCCGTACGAGGACAAGATCATCGAGGTAATGCGTCCGCTGATCGCGGCCATGAGCAGGGAGGACTTCTTCGTGCGGGGCCAGCAACTCGGCCTGCCCTGCACCGTGATCAACACCGTCGGCGACTTCGTGGACGACCAGCAGCCGCGCAGCCGCGGCTTCTTCGTCCGCACGGAACTGGCCGGCCTGGGCGAGTTCGACCTGCCAGGCGAGCCGTTCCGGTGCACCGAGCGGGTGCTCGACCAGTACCGCCGCCCCGCCCCCGCGCTGGGCGAGGCCGAGATAGCCGAGATCGCCCGGTCGTGGCAGGACCCCGCGCCGCCGGCCCCCGTGCCCGGGCCGTTGAGCGGCATCCGGGCGATCTCGTTCGGTACGGCGATCGCCGGGGCGCTCAGCGGCACGGCGCTGGCCGAGTTGGGCGCCGACGTGGTCAAGATCGAGTCGCCGACCCGGCCCGACAACCTGCGGCGGCTGTGGGCGCCCGGGGATCCGGTCGTGCACGAGCCGTCCGGCGCCGACACCTCGCCGATGTTCGCCAACTTCAACCGCACCACGCGCAGCGTCGCGCTGGACATGAAGGATCCCGCCAGCGTGGACCTGTTCCTGCGGCTGGCCGCCGTGGCGGACGTGATCGTCGAGAACTACGCGCCCGGCGTGATGCAGCGATGGGGCCTGGGCTACGAGCAGATCGCCGCGGTCAATCCGCGCATCGTCATGCTCTCGCTCACCGGATTCGGGCACAGCGGCCCGCGATCCCACTACCTGGCCTACGGCGCGACGGTCTGCTCGTTCGCAGGCCTCACCGACGCATGGGGGTATCCGAGCGGCGTCCACTTCGACTACCTCTCCCAGGCGCACGGCGTGTTCGGCGTGCTCGCCGCGCTCGCGGCGCGCGAACGCACCGGCCGCGGGACGCACGTGGACCTGGCGGAGGTGGAGACAGCCGCCGCGGTAATGGGCCCGATGATGCTCGACTACGTCGTCAACGGGCGCCGCTCTGTGGTGCAGGGAAACCGTGTACCTGGCGCCCTGCTGTCGGAGGTGGTCCGCTGCCACGCCGATGACGACTGGCTCGCGGTCGAGGCCGAGGACGCCGCCGACTGGCGGGCGCTGGCCCGGTTGCTCGGGCGCGATGATCTCGCCGAGGCCGCGCTTCCCCAGGACGGGCGGGCCCCGGATGAGCAGGCCCCGGATGAGCAGGCCCTCGACGAGCAGGCCAGGGCCGCGCTTGCCGCGGCCCTGGCCGCGTGGGCCGCGGGACTGACCGCGCAGCAGGCGATGCGGATGCTGCAGCGGGCGGGGCTGGCCGCCGGTGCGGTGCAGGATGCCGAGGACGTGGTCCGCGACCCGCAGCACAGGGAACGGCATTTCCTGCTCGAGATGGATCATCCGGACCTGGGCGTGGCGGAGTACGCGGCTCCGCCGCACCGGCTGGCCAAGACGCCGCCTGCCGTGCTGCGGCCAACCCCCCGCCTCGGCGCCCACACGGTAGAGGTACTGGGCGAGTGGCTGGGCATGACCCCGGACGAGGCAGCGCCGTACGTATGGCCGCAGCCGTCGTGACGGGGCGAGAAGGGCAGGACGGGTCCCGCGACCGGGCCGCAAGCCTTGACGGGCGGGCCGGGACCCTTGACGTGAACAGCATATTTATAGATAGTTTCAGATACGCTGAAATGTTTCGTGTGGCCCGCCGACCTGGCAGCCAGCTGCTGGAGGTGGCCGAGGACGGAATGCCCGTCCTTGACTCGCCGGCAGGCCGACCTGCCCAGCGGCGTGGCGCATGCGGCTGTAAGTCTCAGAAGGCGCGGGCTGATGTCAGTGGACGTCAGGTCGCGGCGTGGCTCGTGGCCGCTGACGGCCTGGCAGGGGGTTACTTGCGATGACGCTGTTCCTGACCGCGCTGTTCGCCGGTCTGGCGGTGGGGTCGGTCTACGGGCTGATCGCGCTGAGCTACACCGTGGTATTCAATTCGACGGCCATCTTCAACATCGCCCAGGGCGACCTGATGATGGCCGGCGTCCTGGTGTCGTACTTCTGCCTCGACAGGTGGCACCTGGCCCAGCTGCTGACGTTGCCCATAATCGTCGCGGTGGTGGTGACGCTCAGCCTGGTCGAGGAACGGGTCGCGGTGCGGCCGTTCGTCGCGCGACCGGTCGTCGGGCTGGGCTGGTTCATCGCGACGCTGGCCTTTTCGCTGATAATCGAGACAGTCGCGTCGATCATCTACGGCCAGAACCCGGTCGTACCGATCCCCGGGCCCTTCAACGGGACGATCGTCATCGCGGGTGTCCATGTAGCGGAGAAGTTCATCCTGGCCTTCGTCACCATGATCGTGGTCATGGTGGCGCTTGAGCTGTTCTACAAGCGCACCTGGCTCGGCACCGCGATGCGCGGCGTTGCGGAGGACCGCGAGGTGGCGGCGCTGCGCGGGATCGACGCGCTGCGGATCAGCAGGCTGGCGTTCATAATAGCTGGCCTGGTCACGGCGCTGGCGGCCTTCGTGGTCGCGCCGATCGTGTCGGCCGACGTGACGGTGGGCCTGACCTACGGCCTGAAGGGCTTTATCGCGCTGGCGGCCGGCGGGTTCGGCAGCCTGCGCGGCTGCGTGATAGGCGGTCTCCTGCTCGGCGTGGCCGAGCAGATGTTCGACCTGTACGTCAGCTCCAACTACGAGATCCTCGCCGGGTTGATCCTGGTGCTGCTGGTGCTGGCGGTACGGCCATCCGGGCTGTTCGGGACGAGGGCGGTGCGCGAAGTATGAACAGCGAACTCGTCGACCGGCTGGGGCTGGACAGCCGGGCCTGGCTGCGATGGGCCGTGCCCGTCGTACTGATCATCGTCTTGTACGTGGTGCCGCAGCTCGGCGGGAACGGCTCGTTCCGGCTTGGCGAGTACGAGGAAGTCCTGTCGTTCCTGGTCATCGCCGTCGCGCTGAACATCGCGATGGGCTACGGCGGCCAGTACATCCTCGGAATCACGGCGGTGTTCGCGGTGGGCGCCTACGGCGCGATCCTGGCCGCGAAGTACCACCCGCACGGCGTCGGCCTGGTGGCCATGTGCATCATCGGCGGCGTGGTCGGCGCGGTGGGCGGCCTGATCATCGGCTTGCCCGCGTTGCGCGTCGGCGGGTTCTACCTAGCTCTCGTCTCGCTGTTCGCGGCGCTCGCCATTCCCACCGTGGCCCAGCAGTGGGGCCTGGTCGGCGCCGACACCGGTATACCGCTGTACGCCGTTGCCGGGTTCGCGCCGCAGATCAACGGCGAGGAGCTGTACATCATCGTTGTCTCGCTGGTCCTGCTTGCTACCTTGTTCAGCTGGGCACTGGTGCATAGCCGGGTCGGGCACAGGTTCGTGGCCCTGCAGACCAGCCAGCAGCTCGCCACGTCGATCGGGATCAGGGCGTACCGCACCCAGCTGCTTGCCATCCTCATCTCCTCGGTCATGGCGGGCATCGCGGGCGGGATCTACGTCTACACCCAGCAGTTCTTCGCGCCGGGCAGCTCGTCGGTCCAGTTCGCCGTGCTGCTGCTCGCGGGCATGACCATCGGCGGGATGGGCACCATTACCGGCCCGCTGGTCGGCTCGATCATCATCCTCGGGATCAACCAGTTCTTCACCTCGTTCCAGCAGTACAACGGCATCGTCTTCGGCGTGCTGCTGCTGCTGTTCGCGGTCTTCCTGCCGAACGGGCTGATGGCACGGCTCGCCGTGCTGAACGAGCGGCTGGGCATCAGGCCGCCCCGAACGCTCGGCGTCGCGGCGGTGCGGGGCGGCCGGGCGCCCGCCGCGGCAGCGGCCATGGGCGGAGCCGCGGCAGCGGCCATGGGCGGAGCCGCGGTAGCGGACCCGGTTCCCGAGGCAACGGCCGCCACCGCGGTTACCGAGAAGCCCGCCGCACGGCTGCCGGCCTGGCCGCCGGTGCTGGGCGCGGACAACTCAAGCCCGCTGGTCGTCGAGCACGCCAGGCGAGCCTTCGGCGGGGTGACGGCGGTCGATGACGTGGACCTGACCATCACCCGCGGGCAGATCCATGGCCTGATCGGATCGAACGGCTCGGGCAAGACCACGCTGCTCAACCTGATCTCCGGGTTCTACTCCCTCAACGCCGGGGAGATCATGATCGGCGATACCCGGCTGGACGACCGGCCGTCGCACGCGGTGGCGCGGGCCGGAGTCGCCCGGACCTTCCAGAGCCCCAAGCTGATACTCCGCGAGACGGCCCTGGAGAACGTCATACCCGCGGTCGAGCTGCGCGTCCGGTGCAGCGGCGCCGAATCCGTGCTGCGGCTCCCGCGGGGGGTGCGCACCAACGGGCAGGCGCGCACCGAGGCGCTGGAGATACTCGAGGTGCTCGGCCTGCAGCACGTCATCTACCAGCAGGCCGCCGCCCTCCCGCACGGCACCCGGCGACTGGTCGAGATGGCCAGGGCAATCGCCCTGCGGCCGAGTTTCGTACTGCTGGACGAGCCGGCCGCGGGGCTGAGTCCCGTCGAGCTTGAGCTGGTGGCCGAGGTCTGCCAGAACCTGGCCCGCTCGGGCGTCGGCGTGCTGCTGATCGAGCACAACGTCCCGATGGTCCTGTCCATCGCCGATACCGTCACATGCCTGCATCAAGGCAAGCGCCTGTTCCAGGGCACTCCGGCTGAGATGCGCGCGGACGCCTCCGTAGCGAGCGTGTTCCTTGGCATCGATGAGCCACTGGAGGCATCGTCATGAGCACCGGCGAACCCCTGCTCGTTGTCTGCGATCTGCAGGCAGGCTACGGGTCGCTGCAGGCCGTAGCGGGCATCTCCTTCGAGGTCAACGCGGCCGAGACGGTGGCCCTGATCGGCCGCAACGGGGCCGGCAAGACCACCAGCCTGCTGGCCATCGCCGGGCTGCGCTACGGCCGCTTCCCCGGCAGCGTGAAGCTGGGCGGCGTCGAGGTCTCCAAGGCCACCTCGCGCCAGATCGTCGACGCGGGGCTGGCCCACGTGCCCGAGGGACACCGGATATTCGCCAGCCTGAGCGTCGAGGAGAACCTGCGGCTTGGCGCGTACACCCGGCGGCGTTCGGGCCGCAAGGCGGTGGCCACGACCATGGAACGCATCTTCGACCTGTTCCCGATCCTGCGCACCTACGCGTCCCGCAACGCGGGCTTCCTGTCAGGCGGCGAGCAGCAGATGGTCGCCATCGGCCAGGCGCTGATGGCCGAACCGCGGGTGCTGATGCTGGACGAGCCCACGTCCGGCCTGGCTCCCATCGTCATCCGAACCATCTACGACGCGATCGGGCAGCTTCGCGAGCAGGGCCTGGCCATCCTGGTCGTCGAGCAGAGCGTGCCACGCGCGCTCGCCAACTCCAGCCGCTGCTACGTCATGGAGCGCGGGCGTATCGTGATCAGCGGGGACTCGCCGATCCTTGCCCAGGATGAGCACGTCTTCGCGATCGTGCGCGGCACCGAGGAGGTTCCGAGCCCGGCCCGGACGAGCTGATGCAGGCCAGCAGGTGCCTGGTGTTAACTCTGGGCGCTTGGTGTTAACTCTGGATGACTTGCCTGTGCCCAGGCGCCGGGTTGGCTTGGCGGGCTGTATGATAACTTTAAAAGTTATCTGCAAAGCGTGCCAGTATCGTAACGATCTTGGCACCCGAAGGAGAACCGAGCTATCTCATGGTTCGCAAGCTGACGGTCGAAAACCCACCGACCGAAGTTTTCCGGGCGTTGAGCGATCCGATCAGGTGGAGCATCATCGTCCAGATGTCACAGGTAGACGAGTTGGCATGCATCACGCTGGAGGACACGCTCCCGGTGTCAAAGCCGACCATCTCCTACCACACCAAGATCCTGCAGAATGCGGGCCTGATCAGTACGCGCAAGGCGGGGCGCAACTACTATTACTCGCTGCGCCGCGACGTGCTCAAGGACCTGCTTGACGGACTGTGGGAACTGGCGCCTACGCCCAGGCCGATGATCGGTACGGAGACCGGGTCGGTACCGACGGGTCGCCGCAAGAAGCGGCAAGAGTCGGCCGGCATTGCCGCCATTGCCCGGCAGCGTGAGGTGGGCGACGAAATCGAGGAAGCCGCCGTCCTCACCTGGTGAGGAATACGGCCGACCTCGGTTGTTTCCGGCCGCTGCTGTCCGTAAAGCGCAGCTACCTGCATCGGGGTAAAGTAGGACATTTCACTGCTCGCATGTGCCTGCAAGGACCCGGCGCGATTTGATGCGCCGGGTCCTTTGCTATGCGCCGGCCTCTTGTGCGCTGGGACGGGTCTGGCGGGGGGACTGGGGGCGGGCGGGACCTGGCCGGTCTCGGGATATAGGTAGGTAGGAAGGTTGACCGGAACGGGCGGATAGTGCGACGCTTGTAAAAATAACGAACTTATGCGTTCGCGCGCGATGACCTGCCTGGTGTCCGCGGCGGGTCGTGGCGCACCGGAGGAGATCATCGGATGGACTTCGACCTGACTGCGGATCAGAAGCTGTTCCGGGCTACGACCAGGGAGTTCCTCGAGAAGGAGATGCCGCTGACGCGGGTGCGCGAGCTCGCGGGCAGCGGCATCGGGTTCGAGGCTGACTGGTGGAGGCGCGGCAGCGAACTGGGCTGGAATGTCATGGTGGTCGACCCCTCCTCGGGCGGTGACAGCATTTCGGGCGAGGGGCTCGTGGACGCCTGCATCGCGGCCGAGGAGATGGGACGGCTGGTGTCGCCGGGGCCGCTGATCGGCGCCAACGTGGTCGCGGCGGCGCTCAGCGAGGCCGCCAATGCCGGCGAGCACGCCGAGGTGATCTCCGCGCTGATGGCCGGGGAGGCGGTGGCAAGCTGGGCGGTGTACGAGCCTGGGCGCGGCTGGGCGCCGCTGGCGCCGACGGTGCAGGCGACCCGGGATGGCTCGGGCTACGTGCTGTCCGGCGTGAAGGACCGGGTCGACTGCGGCGATCAGGCCGACTACTTCCTCGTCGCCGCGGCGGGGCCGGACGGGGTGGCGCAGTTCGTCGTGCCCGCCGCCGCGCCGGGGATGACCGTGACCGCCGAGCAGAGCCTTGACCTGGTGCGGCGGTACGCGCGGGTGGAGATGGACGGCGTCCACGTGCCGGCCGGCGGCGTGGTGAGCCCGGCCGGTACGGTCGAGGCGGCGGTGAACCGGCAGATCCAGATCGCGGTGGCGCTGCAGTGCGCGGAAACCGCCGGCGTGGTCCAGCGGGTGTTCGAGTTCACGGTGCAGTGGGCGTTCGACAGGTACTCGTTCGGCCGGCCGCTGGCCTCGTACCAGGCGCTGAAGCATCGTTTTGCGGACATGAAACTATGGCTCGAGGCCAGCCTGGCCACGGCGGGCGCCGCGGCCCATGCCGCAGCGCGGCGGGGCGCCGACGCCGACGAACTGGCCAGCGTGGCCAAGTCCTACGTCGGCCAGCGCGCGACCGACATCATCCAGGACTGCGTGCAGATGCACGGCGGGATCGGCGTGACCTGGGAGCACGACATTCACCTGTATCTTCGGCGCGCGACGGTGAACCGGGCGATGTTCGGCTCGCCGAGTGAGCACCGGCGCCGCCTGGCGGACATTCTCGGCGTTTGAGTGGGGAGCAGCTGATGACAGAACAAGTGGCAGGCACCGACGTCGAGGACGTCGAATCGTTCCGGCTGCGGGCCAAGGCCTGGCTGGCGGAGAACATGCCGCGGCTGGTTCCCGGCGAGAACGACAGCCTCGAGGCCATGATGATGCGCGGGGACGACATATGGCCGCGAGCCCGCGAGCTGCAGCGCATGCTGTATGACGGCGGATTCGCCGGGATCTGCTTTCCGCGGGAGTACGGCGGCCTCGGCCTGACCCGGGCCCATCAGCAGGCCTTCAACTCCGAGTGCGCAGGGTATGAGATGCCGCTCGTGCTCAACACCCCGACGTTCTCGATCTGCGGTGCGACCGTGCTCGACATGGCCAGCGAGGAGCAGAAGCTCCAGCACCTGCCCGCCGTCATCCGCGGCGACGAGATCATGGTCCAGTTCCTTTCCGAGCCGCGCGGCGGGTCCGACCTGGCCGGCGTGACCAGCAGGGCGACGCGGGACGGCGACGTGTTCATCCTGTCCGGCTCGAAGATCTGGAGCTCGGGCGCGTACGCCGCCGACTGGGCGCTGTGCCTGACGCGGACGGACTGGGAGGCGCCCAAGCACCGCGGCATGACCATGTTCCTGCTGAAGGTCCACCAGCCCGGCATCGAGATCAAGCGGATCAAGCAGGTTAACGGCAATAACGAGTTCTGCCAGGAGTTCTTCGACGACGTGGTAGTGCCGGCGTCGTGCGTGGTGGGTGAGGTCAACGGGGGCTGGGCGGTGGCCAGCCGGCAGCTGTTCCACGAGCGCAACGCGGTCGGCGGCGGCTCTCCCTACGTCAGCGGCACCGTCGCCGCGCCCCGGCGCGGACCCGGGACGCAGGCGCTCATCGACGCGGTGCGGGCCACCGGGCAATCCGGCGACGGCTACGTGCGCGAGCTTGTGGCCGAGGCGCACGCGATCGGCCGGATCCAGCAGCAGCTGATCTCGCGCGTCACGGACGGGATGCGCACCCAGCAGCTGCCGCCGCCCGCCGCGGCGATCATGCGGCTGTACGCCGGGCAGGCCAGCACCAGGGTGGCCGAGATCGGGGTTGAGATCTTGGGCTCGCATGCGGTGGTTTCTTCTGACGGCCAGGGGCTGGGGTATGGCGAGTCGTTCCTGATGCGGCAGGCCGGGTCGCTCGGCGGCGGGAGCACCGAGATGTCTCGCAACATCATCAGCGAGCGGGTGCTCGGCATGCCGCGTGAGTTCGCGGCGGACCGGGACGTGCCGTTCAGCCAGGTGCGTCAGGGCAGATAGCGGACTTGGGTGCAGAAGGCGCGGCTGGGCCTGCGTGGGCTGGGCCTGCGTGGGCTGGGCCTGCGCGGGCCGGGCCTCTTAGTCGAGGTCCTCGACGAATCCCTTGAGCTGGCGGATGTTGCGGCACTCGTGCACCGCGTCGCAGAACGGCAGGTAGCTGGCTATCACCGAGTCGCCGCTGTCCCATGCGGCCCTGGGCTCCGGATTCAGCCAGAACAGGTGGGCGGCCCGCTGACGGACGGCCTTCAGGACGCTCGCGGCCGGGTCGTGGTAGTTGGTGCGGGCATCGCCGAGCACGATGACGGTGGTGCGCTTGCGGACCTGATCGCCCCACTGCTCCCAGAATGACTCGAACGCGTGGCCGTAATCGGAGCGGCCATCGAGCCATACGCCGCTGCCCATCGCGTTGATGTGCCTGGTGGCGTCGATGACGTCCGGCGCCTTCTGCAGGACCTCTGTCACCTCGTCGATGCCGTCGACGAACACGAAGCTGCGGACGCGGGAGAACTGCGAACGCAAGGCGAACATGAGCTGCAGGGTGAACGCGGCGAAGGTTGAAACGGAGCCGGAGATGTCGGCCAACACGAACAGCTCGGGCTTTGCCGGGCGCGGCTTACGGAAGACCGGATCGACCGGCACTCCCCCGGTGCCGAGCGATTTGCGCACGGTGCGCCGGAAGTCCAGCGCGCCGCGGCGCTTATGGCGGCGCTTCTCCGCCAGGCGGCCGGCCAGCCTGCGGGTGAGCGGCTCGACCACGCCGCGCATGGCGACGATCTGCTCGCGGGATGAGGTCAGGAAGTCGACATCCTCGGGCAACGGGTGCCGCAGGGTTCTGGCAACCGCCTCGGCGCCGCGGTCCGCGACCAGGCGCCGGCGGACTTCGGCCTCGACGGCCTGGCGAAGGCGCTGCAGTCGGGCCTCGTGGCCGTCGAGCTGCAGCCTTCTGAGCAGGGCCGACTGGTCGCCAGTTTGCGGTTCCGCCGCGACCAGGCCCGCCATCAGCTTGTCGGGGTCGATCGTGCGCAGGGTGCGGAACACGTAGTAGGTGCCGGCTACCGGACGACCTGGCTCGATCCCGGCGTGCCGGTCCACGAAGATGCCCGCGATGGTCCTGACCATGACGTCGTTCCCGTCGCGGAGGGCGGATAGCAGGAGCTCGGTAAGGCCGGCGTCGTCGATCGATCCGAGCGAGCCGGCACCGCTTCCGTTCTGGCCGTTGAGGGTGGCGGGGGGCTGGCTTGCGGGCTGCGGGCTTTCCAGGTCGTCGACCGGCGGGGAGAAGTAGAGGTCGAAGAGGGCGTCGAAGGCGAGCTCGTGATCGTGGCTCTTGACCAGCGCGGCGCGGAGCGCGGACTTCACGCCGTCGCGCTCGGCGAGCGGCAGGTGCCGCAGGCTCCGGACCGCGTCGATTTTCTCGGTGAGCGAGATCGGGACGCCGGTCTGGCGCAACTCGGCGATCATGCCTTCGAGGGCGGTGAGCATGGGCTACCGGCTACCTTCCGGACACGGGCGCCATTGCGCGGATAGCTTTGACAACAATCAAAGTACTTAGCTTGGGCGGGGCGGGTCAACCTGGCGGGCGGCGGCGGGTGCTTGAGGCGGCGGGACCTTGGGGCGAGGGCTGTCTTGCGGCGGTGGCGGGGCGGGCGGGGCGAGGGCTGCCGCCAAGGTGTCGCAGGGTGACGTTACGCCAAATTGTTATAGAAGTATAAGTTCGATAGTTATCGACATATTCAAGGAGAAAAGCTAAGGTAAGAGGCCTAACTCCTTGAAGGGCTGGGAAAGGAGCGCCAGATGGGGGTATCAAGCATGGCTGATTTCCGTTACAGGTTGCTGCCGATAGCGGCTGGGACGTTGCTCGCGTTGGGGCTGGCGGCGTGCAGCTCGAGCGGTTCGTCAGGTACTTCCGCGTCGGGCGGGACAACGACGGGCGGAGCGACGTCGGGCGGAGGCTCGAGCCTGTGCTCAAGCATCCCGTCCGGCCCCATCCATATCGCGAACATCGAGCCGCTGAGCGGGCCGACCGCGACATCAGGGACCCTGACTCAGATCGAGTCTGTCATCGAGGTCAACTACTTCAACGCTCATGACAGCGTGTGCGGGCATCCGTTCGCGCTGTCGAACTACAACGACAAGGGCGACCCGGCGACGTCGCTGAGCATCGCCAGGCAGCTCGTCGCGCAGGGGAACGTGATCATCGTCAACGACTCGTTCTCCTCGGCGCAGAACCAGATCCAGCCGTACTTCATGCAGCAGAAGACGCTGGTAGTCAACGGTGACGGCGCCTACGCCCTGTTCAATGCGCAGCAGAATCCGACCGCCTTCAGCACCGGCCCGTCGAACGCCGACTACGCCCAGCTGATGGTGAACTGGGCGAAGGCACACAACGACAACGACATCGGGATCCTGTCCGACGGCACGTCATTCAGCGTGGAACTGGCGGCCGACGCCCAGGCCGATGTCAAGGCGGCCGGGCTGAAGTTCGTCAAGCTGATCACGTATTCGCCCACGGCGATCGACCTGACGACCCAGCTGACTGAGGCGAAGGACGCTGGGATCAAGACGCTCTTCCCGACCGGGTTCACCGGCATCACCGCGATGGTCCAGGGGATCAAGCAGATCGACTGGTCGCCGACTGTGGTCGGCTGGGGCGGGCTGAACGACTTCGGCGTCACCTCCGCCCAACTGCCGCCGGGCGCCGTCGACGGCTGCGACATCTCGTACGCCTCGGCATCGTCGACGTCCACGATTCTGACGCCGGAGAACGTGGCGCTGCTCAACGCGTCCAAGGCCAAGATCGGGCTCAACTCACAGACCTCTGGGGTGCTGACCGGCTACTTCAACCTGCTCGCGATCAAGTGGGCGATCGAGAAGGCCAACTCCCTGGACGGCACCAAGCTGGCGGCGGCGCTTAGCTCCGCATCCAGCATTCCGACGAACATCGCGGGCCTGAACCTGAACTGGACCGCCACCCCCAGCGTCCACAACGGCTTCCCTACCTCCTCACTCAAGGAGTGCACGCTGAAGCAAGGTCCTTACGACATCCTCTTCGCCGCCAGCTGATACCTCCAGACGGCGACAGATCACCCTCGGGCCAGTCCGGTCACCACCGGACTGGCCCGTTGCTTGCCGGCGCCCGTTACGCCGGCCGGGACTGCGGTGCGCGTGAACCGCGCGGGCGCGAATCGCCGTCGAAATAGCCGGCTGCCGCAATTAGATCGGGGTGAAGGAAGCCGGCCGGCGGCGAGGCGATATGGATTCGCCCGGTGTGTCGTCGACTGCAAGGGTAATGGGAACCGCGGCCGAGAGGGTCGATGTGCTGTCGGAGACGTTCTGTGCGCCCTATGTCCGTTGCCGCCTCCGGCCGGGGGGCGTGGTGTGCTCCGATGCGCGCCCTCGGGGCGTCGTGTGCCCCGGTGCTCCTTCCGCGCCGGCCGAACGGGCGTCGTGGCCCGGCGGGAGCCGGGCGGCGCCGCGGCCATGATGTCTTTCGGCGGAAACGCAATAGAAAGTCTCGACAGTTTGTTGCGAATCCTCGTCAGTATTGTTTAATCTCCGTAAGACTCGTGCTGATGGCTGCGGCCGGCGTAGCCCTGATAGGTGGCGGGATGGCTGATTATCTAGCGGATCTGGTTGATGTTCAGCTGGCGTCGCCTGGCGTGGCGCTCGTCACCCTGAATCTGCCGCAAGTCCGTAATGCGATGACGACAGAATTGACGTCGGCCTGGGTGACGGCGATGGACAGGATAGCCGGGGACCGGTCCCTGCGGGTGGTGGTGGTGACGGGAGCGGGAAGCGCGTTTTGCTCCGGAGCGGATCTGTCGTGGCTGGATCAGGGGAATCTGAGCGATAACACCCCGGATCGGCTGCGGGATAAGATGCTGCCGTTCTACCGGGCCTGGCTGGCTCCGCAGCAGATCTCGGTGCCGGTGGTCGCGGCCGTGAACGGCCCGGCGGTCGGAGCGGGATTGTGCCTGGCCCTGGCCTGTGACCTGCGCTACGGCTCCCCTTCCGCGACGTTCAGCGCGCCGTTCACGCAACTCGGGACGCACGGAGGCATGGCGGCGAGCTGGCTGCTTCCTGAGGCGGTGGGGATGCCGCGAGCACGGGAAATGCTCTACACCGGGCGTGTCGTGACGGCGGAGGAGGCCCTGGCGTGGGGCCTGGTCAGCGAGATCGCCGACGACGTGGTGAGCCGCGCGCTTGAGGTGGCCGAGAGCGTCGCGCGGGCGGCGCCGATTGCCACCCGGCTGACCAAGGCCGGACTGGGGCAGAGTTCGCGGGGCGGGTTCGAGGTGGCGCTGCAGTGGGAGGCGCTGGCCCAGCCCGTGACGATGGCCACCGCGGACATCCACAAGGGCATCAAGGCCCGCCGCCAGCGCAAGACCCCGACCTTCGAGGGCAGCTGACGGGTTCCCGCCGGGAGGAGCTGACCGTTCCGGCGCGGAGGTGCTGACGGTTCCCGCCCGGGGGTAAGGACATCGGGACCAGCTTGACCAGGTAAGTGACCTGCCTATAGTTTGATTATTGTAGAAATAACGACTATTTGGGCCGGGCTGAAAGGCGGGGCGCGAGTGGACGGGCGACCTGATGCGGGCGGAGCCGAGCAGGCCGGAGGGCAGGCGTACCGCTTCGAGTCGCCTGAGCTGGTCGGGCGCTCGCTCAGGGATGCCGGTTATCTCGCCAACGAGCGGATTTCCAGCGTCGTGTACCTCGGGGACAGGCTGGGCAAGCCCGTCCTCGTCGAGGGTCCGGCGGGAACCGGGAAGACCGAGCTGGCCAAGAGCGTCGCGCTGATGAGCGGCATGCGGCTGATCCGGCTGCAGTGCTACGAAGGCCTCGACGAGGCCAAGGCCCTGTACGAGTGGAACTACAAGAAGCAGCTGCTGCGGATCCAGGCCGAGCGGACCGGCAGCCAGGGTGAGATGGCGGAGTGGACCGAGCTGGAGGCGGACATCTTCAGCGAGGAGTTCCTGCTCGCGCGTCCGCTGCTGGCCGCGATCCGTGCGCCGGATCCGGTCGTCCTGCTCATCGACGAGGTGGACCGGCTCGACGTGGAAACCGAGGCGCTGCTGCTCGAGGTGCTGTCGGACTACCAGGTGTCCATTCCCGAGCTGGGCACGGTTACCAGCGCTGGGACGCCGCTGGTCTTCCTCACCTCGAACAACTCGCGTGAGCTGTCCGAGGCGCTCAAGCGGCGGTGCCTGTACCTGTACATCGATTACCCGTCGGTGGAGCGAGAGCAGGAGATCGTACTGCGCCGCGTGCCGGGCATCAGCGGGACCCTCACCAGCCAGATCACCGGCGTGGTGCGCTCGTTGCGGCAGCTTGAGCTGAAGAAGAAGCCATCGGTTTCGGAAACCATCGACTGGGCCCAGACGCTGTATCTGCTCGGTGCCGAGCAGGTCAGCAACGAGCTCGTCGTCGACACGCTGCACGTCCTGCTGAAGCATCAGTCCGACATCGAGAAGGCCGCGGCTGAGTTCACCACGGCGCGCTGAGGGCGAAGCGGCGATGGAGATGATCCTGGCCGCCTTCATCGCCGAGCTGCGCGCCATCGGCCTACCGGTTTCGTTGTCCGAGAACGTGGACGCGGCAGCGGCGCTGCGGGCCATCCCGCTGGCCGATCGCGCCCAGGTGAAGAGCGCGCTGGCCACCACGCTGGTAAAGAACCACGATCACTACCGTGCCTTCGACCTCGCCTTCGACATATTCTTCGGCGGGCGGCAGCTCGCCCGGCTGAGCGACGGGACAACAAACGGCAGCGGCGAGGCGAGCCAGGCCGGCCTGCGCACCGGTACCCTGCTGCACCGGCTCGCCGAGGACGAGCTGAACGACCTGTTGTTCCAGGCCGTGGCCGGGCGAGACGGCGTGCTGCTGCGGGCGGTGGCGGTAGAGGCGGTCGACCGGTGGGCCGGCATCGAGCCGGGGCGCGTCGTGGCCGGGACGTTCTATCTGTACCGCACCTTGACCAGGCTCGACCTTGAGGTGCTGCGGCAGCGGCTGCGGGAATCGGCCGGGCTTACCTTGCCGCCTGCCGGGGGCCCGGACGGCCTGAGCGACCTCGGCCGCCGGCTGGCCGAAGAGGACCAGGACGCGCGCGTCGACGCGGCCCGCGCCGAGGTCGAGGCGGAAATCAGGCGCCGGCTCATCGCTGACAGGGACGCGCAGGCCGTCGCGGCCACGCTGCGCCGCCCGCTGCCCGAGGACGTCGAGTTCCTCAACGCCTCGCGGGCACAGCTAGGCGAGTTGCGGCAGACGGTCCGGCCGCTGGCCAGGAAGATGGCGGCGCGGCTTGCGCACAAGCGCAGGTACCGGCGGCGGGCGGCACTCGACTTCCGGCGCACGGTCCGCAAGTCGCTGGCAAGCGGCGGGGTTCCCGTCGACCTGGCGTTCCGTAAGCCGCGCCCCGCCAAGCCGGAGATCATGCTGGTGGCCGACATCTCGGGGTCTGTGTCCGCTTTCGCCGGATTCACCATGCAGCTTGCCTACGCCATGAGGTCGGAGTTCTCCCGGGTGCGCAGCTTCGTCTTCGTCGACGGGATCGAGGAAGTCACCGACATCCTCGAGGCGGCCGCGGACATCACGGCGGTGACCCGTCGGCTCAATCGCGGCACGAGCGCGGTCCGGTTCGACGGGCACTCGGACTACGGCATGGCGCTGGAGACGTTCTGGGACCGCTGGGGCGGGCAGGTCCGGAGCAGGACCAGCGTCATCATCCTGGGCGACGGGCGGAACAATTACCACGCGTCGCGTGCCTGGGTGCTGACGGCGATCCGGCAGCGTGCTCGGCACCTGTACTGGCTCAATCCGGAGCCGGCCGCGGCCTGGGACACCGGCGACTCGATCATGCGCGAGTACGCACCGGGCTGTGACCTGGTCGTCGAGTGCCGTAACCTGCGCCAGCTGCGGGCTTTTGTCGAGCAGCTGGACTGAACTCGCCGGTCCGCCGGTCCGCCGGTCCGCCGGCGGGCCGGGTAACGCAACAGCGGGCGGATATAGCCACCTTCGTTTTGATAAATGTGAAAATATCTAACATGCGGCATGGGCATCGATCGCAGCTCACGGTCGACGGGTGGGCGGAGCGGGCGTGGTCTAGCGCACAGCGGACATGTTTGACTCAAGAGTAATTCGACGCTTAGGCTTATATCAAATAATCGGCAATGGTCGGGCTGGCCCGGGTTTCTGGTGACCGGGCAACCTGCGGGCGGTGACGATGGGCCGGGCGAACCTGCGTGCGGTGGCGATGGGCCTTGCGCGGGACCGGGCGTGAGAGGGCGGTCGTGCACGACGCTGAACTGCTGCTTCCTCTGACGGAGGAGTGGGACAGGGAACTGGCCTCGGCCGATCCGCTCGGGTTCCCTGGCTATGCCGAGGAGCTTGCGGCGGTACCTGGCGAGTCGATCCGCACCGGGCTCGTTGAGTCCCGGGGCGTCCGGGCCGTGCTCATCCAGAGTGACTTCGAGATCTTCGGCGGCACGATGGGCGCGGTGACCGGGGAGAAGATCGTCCGGGCCTTCCGGCGCGCGGTTGACCAGCGGCTGCCCGTCGTCGCCGTGACGCGCACGGGCGGCGCGCGGATGCAGGAAGGCATGGCCTCCCTGATCCAGATGCCGCGCACCGTGACCGCCGTCGACGAGCACGCCAGGTCGGGCCTTCTGTCGGCGATCGTGTACCGGTCACCGACGACCGGCGGGGTGTTCGCCTCATGGGCTTCGCTGCTCGCCCTGCGGGCAGCCGAACCGCACGCCACCATGGGCTTCGCCGGTCCCCGGGTGGTGCAGCAGGTCACCGGCGCGGCGCCGCCTGCCTGGTCGCACACGGCGGAGAACGCCCACGCGGCCGGCCTGGTCGACGCGCTAGTCGACCGCGCCGACCAGGTGGCCTGGGTCAATGCGGTGCTTGGTTCGGCCGACTGGCCGCTGGCCGACGCCGATCCCGGCCGGATACCGGCGACCGTGCCGGCTGGGCTGCCGTCGTC
>JBOHCG010000102.1:0-16884 GCA_050698735.1 Streptosporangiaceae bacterium
CCGGTACGCTGCCGCCCCTCGCCCAGGGCCGACCTGGCGCGGCGCCCTTCGGCAGCAGCCTGGGCGCGTCCGCGTGCCCAGCCGCCGCGGGCAGCCCCGCCGAGCTCGATGCCCCACAGCTTGACGATTGTCGCGGCGAGCATCAAGACGAACGCCACGATCAGCCGGTGGGCCGGAGTCATGGCACGTCAGCCCTTCGGCGCGCCGTCGGGGACGACGTTCGACGTCGTCCGCACGTTCTGGATCTCGTTCCCGCTGAACGTGACCACCGCATGCCCGACCGCGAGCATAAGGACCAGCGCGGTGAGGAACCCCAGGATCGGCGTCCTGGTCTTGTGGTCGCTCCAGCCCTTCATCTCCAGGAAGAACGCGAACCCGGTGATCGCGACGAGGATCAGCCACACGGGCACGTAGCCGACCTTGGCCTCGATGATGTTGACGCCCGCCAGGTAGCCGATCCCGACGCCGAGGCACAGCCCCGACACGACCGCCAGGAACGGGATCCACCGGGTATCCCCGCTCGGGTGCTTCTTCCAGATCATGGCCGCCCATGCCGCGGCGACCGCTCCGATTGCCACCATCGTGGCGGCCATCGCTGCGCTCATATCCCTGTCTCCTGTTCCCGTCCGCCCGGGCCTTTTTCCGGGCCGCTAATGAGTGATGCGCCGCTCTCCACACGGTGAATGCCAGGCCCGCGGCAGCCGCGGCAATCCAGAAACGCGATTGCCGCGCGCCGATCCGGCTGATGCTGTTGCACGCGGCGATCAGGGGCCGCCCGATCAGCAAGGCGAATGCGATGTTTTCCCATTCGCAGAACCGGCGCAGCCAGCCGGTCATGTAATCCTTCAGCCAGCAGCGGGATCTGAGGTACCGGCGGTGCTGGCCGAGGGAATCGGGCTGGACGTCCCAGAATTCGTGCCAGAGCCAGTGCGTGAAACTGCGGTGATTCCGCTGGGCGGCGGCCACCCGGGCGGCCCAGTCGCGCAGGGACAGCAGCACATGCTCGCCGAGGCTGATCCTGTGCGCTGGCGCGGCGACCGCCGGAACCACGGCTCCGGCCACGGCACCGCCCGGACCCGGAACCGGTTCCCCGGGACCGGGAACCGGGAACCGGCGTGGTTCCGGGCCTGGTTCCGCCGCTGGTTCCCGGCGAACCGGAACCGGCCGCCGGGGCAGTTCCGGAACCGGTTCCGGTTCCCGGTCCTGAGGCGGCGCGATGACCGGCATGGCATGGTCGGCGGTCACCGGGGAGCCTCCTCGTCGGGGGCCCACGGGTTGAGCAGCCGCCACACCTCGGCGGGATCCAGCCCGCGCCGCAGCGGTATCCGCGCCTTCGGCAGGCGGGACGCGTAGACGGCGATCTGCCGGGCCATGTCCCAGGCAGCCGCCTCGGCGGTCTCGGGCCGCTGCCCGGCTACCGTGCTGAGGGAGCTGAGCAGCCACCGCCAAGCGTCCGACAGCGCCTGCTTGCCGTCCCCGGCGGCGGTCAGCTGCTCCACCCAGAACTGGGTGCGGGATTCCGGCCGAGGGATCCTGCGCGGAGGCATTGACCTTGTTCTCCTTTGCTGGTACTCGCGCGTGAACATGCGTGCGGGTAGACAGGTGTGCGTGTACACCCGCCGCGTAGGGAGGCCTTCCAGGGCCGCGTGGGCCGGGCATCCGGGAGGGGGAGCGGCCGGCCGGTGCCCGGCCGGCGGCGGGCAGGCCCGCGTCTGGCCGTCCGGCAGATGAGGCCGCGGTGTCATGCGGCGTCCTCTTCCCGCTCCTGGATGGCCGCGCGGAGGGCGCCGGCGTCGGCCTTCCTCATGCCGAGAGCGCGGGCGAACTCGCCGTTGTTCATCCGCTGGCCGGTCCGGCGCCGGAACTCCCGCACGAACTCCAGCGCCCGCTGCTCCAGTTGCTGCGTGCTTTCCAGCGCCGGGCCCGGGCGGGCCGCGAGCTCCGCCACCACGGCATCGCGGGGCTCTCGCGGCCCGGCCGACGCAGGCCGGTCCGCCGCGCTACGCGGCGCCCTGCAGGACGGCCCGGACCGGCCGGCAGGGCCGTCGTGCGGCGCGGGAACGGCGCGGTCCAGGTCCCGGGTTCCGGTTCCCGGAACCACGCCGCGGGAACCGGCTGCGGCGTCCGGGGGCTGGTTCCCGGAACCGCCAGCGCCGACGTGGTTCCCCGCGCCGATGACGGTTCCCGGATCCGCGGCGGCGAGCCACGCCTTGTACTCGGCCGCCGCCGCGTAATACCTCAGCAGGAAGACAAGGCACGTCATGGACGCCGCGTCGGCGACCAGGGAGAAAACCACGCCCACCCCGAGGCCGGAAACCGGCGCGACCACTTGCGATGTGGCATAGGCCGAAACGAACATCGCCCCCGCGGTGACGGTGAATACCCACGCTCTCCCCCACTTGCCGACCCTTGTCGCGGCGGCGAGATGCGCCAGGATCGTCGCGAGGAATGGCGGCAGGAAACCGAAAATGAACGCCATCGCTATCTGCAGATGTCCGCGGTGCGAGGCGTGCCAGATATTGAACGTGAACGAGCCTCCGGCCGCCGCGATGATTCCCGCGTACGAAAGGACGCGCACGTCGGGCCCGTACACCCGGGGAGCGGGGCCGCGCTGCTGCTGGCCGCCCATTCTGGCAATCGCCATGGATGTCTTCCCCATTTCCGCGTTATCCCTCAGTACCAGCCGGCGCTTTCCTCGTGCGCCCACGCGCCGCACGGCGAGCCATACCGGCCCTCGATATAGGACAGGCCCCAGGAGATCTGCGTGGCGGCGTCCGAATCGCCCCACGGCGGCGGATTCCCCGCCGTGTAGGGCGCCGGGTAGTTGTCGCCCGCCAGGACCATTGCAGGGGTGGCGTCCGGCACCTTGCCGAGAGCCTGCGCGATGCCGTACGCCCCCGAGCTGCCGTTGAGCGCATCGGACCGCCACCCCGACTCGCGGGTCCACAGCCAGTTCAGGCACGAGGCCTGCTGCCCGGTCCAGCCGTACGGCGGCTGCGCGGCCATCTGGATGCCGAGCCGCACTACCAGGCCCGTCGTGGTCGCGCCCTGGCTGACCGGCGCCCCGTACGCGGGGCCGGCAGCCTGGCCAGGGCCGACGACCGCAGTCGCCGGCGAGGCAACAGCCACCGCGGCGGCGAACAGCGCCCCGGCCAGGACGTTCTTGCTGATCATCACCGGGCCGCCTGCCTGTCCGCCGGGCCGGCCAGACGGAACCAGGCGCAGCCGCCGTCGGCGACCGCTACCGGACCGCTGGCCTGGGCGTGCTGGCAGTCCCGGGCGGGGCCCGAGCCGGACGCCTGGGACAGCGCGGCCACGATCAGCAGCCCGCGGCCGCTCTCCGCCAGGCCGTCGGACTGGCCTGCGGGATGACGGGGGCGCGGCACCGTTCCGCGAACGGCGCCCAGGTCGTGAACGTGAACCGTCAAGCCGTCAGCGCCGCCGGCGATGATCACCGTGACCGTGCCGCCCGGCTGGCCGGAGCGGGAATGCTGCACGGCGTTGGCGAGCAGCTCCGACACGGCCATCTCGGCCAGGTCCGCGACGTCCGGCCCGGCCATCTCGCCGACCGCCGCCCGCGCCCACCGGCGCGCCGCGGCGGCCTGCGCGGCAGCGCCAGGGAGCGTGCGTACCAGCGTCTCAGCTGCGGCTGCCGCGGGCGCCTGCCTGGTCACCATGCTGGCTGCCCCCTCAGCTGCAGCCGGGCACCAGCGGTCATCCGGCCAGGCATGAGCTGGTGATCGGCGGCGCACGGACGGCACCAGTAGGCCCGGCCATCCGGGCTGCCAGGGACGGCCTCGAAGTGCGCAAGGCCATGCACCTGGCCGCACCGGGTGCACGGCTTACTGTCCGCGCCGGTCCGCGCCACGCCCTGCGCGATGCGGATCGCCCGGTAGACCGACAGGCCGTCGACGTTGAGCCGGCGCCGGACGACGGCGTCGCGGACGTTGTCGGCCTGGGTGCCGACCAGGAAGCAGTCCGGCGTGCAGCACGGCGGGGTGTCGCACACGTGGCGGATCACCAGCTGGCCAGGATCCTTGCCGGTAGCCAGCTTGTACGAAACACGGTGCGCGAGCAGGCGGATGCGCTCGCCGCGCCGCCAGATCAGGAACCGGCCGTACCCGTCGTTGTTGGTCTCCCCGCCCCACAGCATCCCGTGACCGGCGATGAGCATGTCACCGTAGAACCGGGCCACCTCGGCAGGCGACAGCTCAGGCAGCCGCAGGTAACGACCGGGGATCACGCGACGGCCCGCCTCAGCCGGCCGCGCCACGCTGACCGTCACGACGCCGCCGCCTCGCTCATCAGGCCCGGCAGCCGGCCTGCCCGGCCGGCAACCTGCATCGCCCCGGCCGCGTCGGCGAGCACCGCCGGCGCTGTCAGGCCACGCGGCGGCAGGCCTCCATGGCGGACCAGCTCGGCGCGCACGTACACCAGCGGATCGGCCTGCCCGGCCGCAGCGGCGGCCACCGAGGCACGGGCCGCCGCCGCCAGCCGCGCGTACTCCGCGCGCAGCAGCGCCAGCTGCGACCGGTCCCCGCCGACGGCGATCACGACCGCTCCAGCGCGGCGATGACCGGGCCGGCGACCCGGTTCAGCTCGGCCGTCAGCGCGGCTACAGCCTGCCGGGCGCTCTCCTCGACCTCGCCGCGTCGGTGCCCGGCACTGGGCACGGCCGGAAGAAGCGCAGCGGGGACGGGGAACACCAGGCGCAGCGTGGCCAGCGCGTAGCAGCCGCCCCGGGCAACCTCCTCGCCGTACGGGTCGCGGACATACTCCTCGCCCAGGGAACGCTCGCGGGGCCACGACCGCCAGGACGTGCCTCCCACCAGCCCGCGGCCCAGGGTCTGCGGCCACGCGGAGGCAACGTCCACGGTGGCGATCAGCCCGTCGCTGTCGCCGTCGGCGTCGAGTCCCACCCGGGCTGACAGGACGGGAGAACGCCAGTCCGCATAGGGCGGCGCCATGACCGGGCCGGTCGCGGTGCGCCACGCGAGCGCGGCGAACCGCTCGGCAAGCCGCGTCTCGAATGTGCCGTCCCAGCATTCGGCGAACCCGCCGGGGATGCGGTCACGAACGTAGTGGCCGTACCGGGACACCCCGTCGGAGGCGTTCAGCCGGTCCCACTCGCGATCAACCCAGAAAACCTCGCTGGCCACCGCACGCCCCGCCATCACGCCACCTTGGCAGCAGGAATGACATCACCAGCCGCCGCGGCGGACTGCCCGGGCACCGCGGCCAGCCACCGCGCGGTGTAGTCCCGCAGCGAGACCCGTACCCCGGCGTTCAGGTCGCTCAGCAGCTGCAGCATGAACGCCTTCGGGATCCGGACCATCCGCTGGCGGGTTCCCTCGCGCAGCACGATCGACGGCAGCTCCCCGTCTGCGACCATCCGGTCGATCGTCTGCCGCGACACCCCGATCAGCTTCGCCGCCTGCTGCGGTGACAGCAGCGGAGGCAGATCCCCGCCCTCATCTTCTGGGCCGCGCGGTGCCGGCACGAGCTGGCGCGGCGACAGCGCCGCCGCCACCGCTCGCACCACTGCCTCCAGGACCGCCGGCGGCACTGTGTCCTCCAGCGGCAGCGCGAGCACGCTAGCCTTGTCGTGCACGAGGGACTCCTCTCGGTGCGGGCCCCGGTGGCGTCTTGGTTGGTAGCCCGGTGCCACCGGGGCTGTCTTGCTTCTCTTCTCAGGTCTCAGGACCAGCCGACTGGTCAGGCATGCCCCTCGCGGGGCCATACGGCTTCAGCCGGTCATCGGACAGTTGCCTCAGCGGGCGCACATGTCGATCTCGCGCACTCGCCTGCTCCGTCCCGTCCGAAAAGGCAGCCTCGATGCGATCGAGCGCGGCCTCCGCGGCCTCCGCCCACCGCGTCCGTGTCTCCGGATCGTCACCGTCAGCGGCATCAGCGCGCTCGCGAGCCGCGAAGTCCCGCAGCGCCTCAGTGAGCACGAAACAGGTGCCATCGTCCGCCATGAGATCGAACGTCACACTCAGGGGCGGGCGCGCCGGAGCCCCGGCATCTGGCTTTTCCGCGCGGACATGCGGCTTGCGGCCAGTCACCGTTCTTGCCCCCGTTCGGCCCGCTGCCGGTCTGCCTCTGCGTGGTACTTGCACTTGATCCCCGCTGCGGGGTCGCAGACGCAGCCCACCTGCTGTCCGGCCCGCCAGAACTCACGCGGCCCCCAGCGGTCGGAGTAGACCAGCGTGGTCCCCACGTACGAGCGACGGTCGTCCAAGTCTTCAATGTCCATTGCGGGCCTCCCTCGCGGCGATGGTGAGCACGGACGGTGATGTCGATGTGCCCTTCCGCTGCGCGCTGTCGGGTGGGACGCTCTGGTCAGCGAACGGGCAATGGAACGGAGGCCGCGCATGGCGCTCAGGAACTACCCGTGCATACTGCTGCGAGCGAATCCGCCCCGATCCGGTAAGACTGACTTCCGTGAGGTCGACCGGTACACCTTTGAGATGGACCTGGAAGACGGCATGGGATACACGATCCGCGCCGCTCTCGTCCACGGGGCCATACGGAACGGCGGGCCAGAAGCTGACATCGGCCAGTACCGGCTGACCATCCTCGACCCCGACAAGAACCGGGTTCGCATCCCGCAATGGGCCGCGTCCCCCGAGCCCGTCACGGGCCGGCCCGCGGGCTCGCTCGCGGACTGCACCGACGACCATCTCATCGGCGAGCTGGCGCGGAGGCTGCGGGGACGCTGACATCGCGATCACCAGGGCTGGCCGTCGGCGGCCATCCGGGAGACGGCCAGTTCGCCGCGCCCGGCGTTGCGGTACTCGCCAGTGTGCAAATCGGCCCACGACCCGTCGATGAAGATCAGCGGGCCCGGCCGACCGGCCTCGCGGGCTGCGTCCATGGCCTTGCAATTCAGCTTCTTGCCGGTCCAGAACACCGAGTAGCGCTGCCCGCGGTCCGTGTTCGGCAGGTGCACCTCGCCGTAAGCCCTGCCATCAGCAGGATTCCGCCGGAGGGACCCCGCCGGAGGTTGCCGCCTGAACATCCGCATCGTCTACCCCTTTCTCTCTCGGCGATCCCGGCTCGTTGGCCGCTTAGGTCCCCGCTCATTCACCCCGAATCGTGATCTCCATCTAGGCCACCGCCCCGGCGAGGTATTCGACCACGGCATCGGGAGAGATGCGGATCGCGCCGCCCTTGGCACCGTGGCGGTCGGCACGCAGCCGGCCAGCGTAGATCATCCGGTACACGGTCGACCTGTCCACATCCCACATCGAGGCCAACTCGGCGACCCGGTACGGCGTACGCCGGGTGCGCTCAGTGACCGCTTGTACCGGAGCAGGCATCGGGCCTCCGCATCGGCGACAGGCCCTACACGGCCTGCATCTACGTCCAACACTGCGAGTGTGTCATGACTCTCTGATAGAGTCAAGGTCCGAATCACCATCAGGACTTTCATGATTGACCTGTTAGTCCATACGCTTGGTCCGTGGCACAGCAGGGAGGACGGATACCGGCGAAGTACCGGCAGATAGCCGATGATCTGCGCGCCCGTATCGAGCGCGGCGAATGGCCTGCAGAGTCCCAGATGCCCGCCCTACCCGAGCTGGCCTCTCAGTACCATGCGGCGCAGGGCACGATCGACAAGGCGCTCGAAGTGCTCCGCCAGCTTGGCCTAGCCGAAACCATCCACGGGGCCGGCACCTTCGTCCGCAAACCCGCGGCGGAGCGCTCCGAGTACGACACGGTGATGGCCCGCGTCGATGAGTTGGCCGGACAGATCCGGGTACTCCAGGAGCGCATGAGCGCGGTTGAGGACGTGATGCCCGGCAGGTCGTCAGCCGCACCCGAGCCTCAACCGGTCGTCGCGGCGATCGTCACCAGTCACCGCGGCGTGCTGATCGGCCGGAGGGTGGACGGCCGACCGCCGTGGACATTTATCGCCGGGGAGATCGAGCCGGGCGAGTCGCCAGCCGATGCCGCAGTCCGCGAGGTGAAGGAAGAGACCGGGCTGCGCGTCGCGGCCGGGGCGGTCATCGGCCGCCGGGTCCACCCGAAGACCGGGCGCACGATGGTCTACATGGCCGCGGCAACTGCCAGCGGCACCGATGCGTTCGTCGCCGACGAGGACGAGCTGGCCGAGATCCGCTGGGTCAGCCTGCCAGAAGCTGATGAGCTGATGGGCGGGACGATCTTCGAGCCGGTGCGCGAGTACCTTACGCGGCTGCTGCCGGAAGGACTGCGCTGAGCGCATCAAGGCGCCGCGCCAGGTCCCGGACCTGGGCCATCAGCTCATCTAGCCGGGCATCGACCTGCGCCCGCTGTTCTGCGGTCATTGGCGTCATGACCGCAGCGTAAGCAGTACCAGGCCGCCCTGTCTGCGTCATTCCTACGTCAAAATGCTATGGTGGGCGCATGGCCAACCCCGCGCTGCGCGAGGCGCGAAGACGCGCGCACCTAAGCCAGACTGAGCTGGCCCGCCGCATCCGCGAGGCTGGATTCAGCGCCGGGGATGCCAATGGCTGCACCGTCCGCATGGTGCAGCGGTGGGAATCCGGTCAGACGCGCCGACCGCATGCCCGCTACCTGTTGGCCCTAGAGAGCGTACTCGGCCAGCCAGCTGAGAGCCTTGGCTTCGACGCCGACGTGCGGCACGGCATCGACCGGGCCCGGGCTATCTCAGAGGCCGGCCTAGACTCCCTGCTGCCACTGCCCGAGCCGACCGAGACCTACGGGCCCCGGACGGGGATCTGGTTGTCGTCTTACACGTATGAGTCCAGCGGTCGGGGTCAGACATTCACCAGCCGCCACTACGTCATTGTGCTCCAGCGCGGCGCCAGGCTGATGGTCCGCTCACTGCCAGCCTCAGCATCCCGGCTTTCGATGGATCTGACCGTCAACGGTCACGTGGTCACCGGGACGTGGGCCGAGGAGACGGAGCGCGGCGGCTACTACCGTGGGGCCGTCTATACGGGCGCGATTCAGATGCTCGAGGAGGATGACGGGGGACGGTTCGCTGGGAGGTGGGTGGGGTTCGGAAAGGAAAACGAGGTGAACACCGGGCCCTGGTCACTGACGCTGGTCGATGAGCACGTGGACGCGGGAGCAGTTGAGCGGTGGGATCGTCCGGCCGATAATGAATGACCGCAGTGAGCACGGGCGCGGCACCCGCCCTAACTGAGGGTCCAGGATCGGTATGTCACGACTCCTGCACGCCTGCCTCCAGCGTGGCTACGTTCAGAGACGACGAAGGCGGGCCGTGTTACTGTCACGGTCATGAGGCTCGTCGGCCGAGCCGCAGCCGTCGTTACCGCAGCTGGGCTGGCAAGCGCCGTCTACCAGAAGGTGTCTGAGGCCCGCGACCGCCGCCGCTACCCGCCTCCCGGCCGCCTGGTCGATATAGGTGGTCGGCGCCTCCACGTGGTGTCCAGGGGCGAGGGTACGCCAGTCGTCGTGATCATCCCGGCGCTGGCCGACAATGTGCTCCAATGGCTGTCGATTGCGGCAGATGCTGCGGCCGAGACTCAGGCCATCGTGTACGACCGGGCAGGAGTCGGCTGGAGCGACCCGCCGCCGCGCTGGAGGCGCACGCCGGACCTGATGGCCGCGGACTTGCACGCGATGCTGCACGCTGCTGATTTCCAGCCGCCCTACGTCTTGGCTGGCCACTCCATCGGCGGGATCGTCGCCCGCCGGTTCTGCGTCCGGCACCCAGACGAGGTTGCCGGGATCTTGCTGATCGATTCGAGCCACGAGGGCCAGGCGAGTCGGTTCGACGCGGCGGACTGGCGGAAGGGGACCGTCGGCTATATCAGGGTGATGGCCAGGCGGCAGGCTCGCATCCTCGGCGCGCGTCGGCTAGCTGACTCCCTCGGCCTGATGCCAAGCATAGAAGACGACGTGGCGCGCGAGGCCCCGCCAGAGCGCGCGGATCCTGCCCGCGCGATCATCCTGTCGACGCGGCAGAGGCGAACTATGGTCCGCGAAATGTTCATGATGGTGCGGCTGCGAGAGGCGCCGCCCGACCTCGGCTCAGTCCCGCTGGCCGTGCTTACCAGGGCAAGTTCGGCTGAATCGGAGTGGTCGGCATGGGCGCAGATGCAGGGGGAGTTGGCCGCGCTGTCCTCGGACAGCGTCCATATCCATGCGGAAAAGGGTGGCCATTACCTCCAGCGTGACGAACCGGATCTAGTGATCCGGGCGATCCGCGACCTTGTACGCCGCTGCCACGCCAACGCCTTACCCAACCCTGGCGGGATGACGCCCTCCCCGGGGTGCGAAATCCCGCGTTCCGCACCCCGTTCTCCGGTCATGGGGGCATCCGTGCCCGCGGACGCCCCGAGGCGGTGTAGTTGTCAAGTTGCACGCGAGACCGAATCTCGCCACGTTCGTGTGCCCTGCGACCCCGAACGGCCTCTGCGAGGGAGCCTTGGGCTACCAGGTTTCCTGATTGCTCTATTAGTAGCTCTTATATTAGAGCTTTAATTAGACTTGTCAAGGTGACGTCTGAGAGCTCGTGCTCCTGGCAAAATCAGCACTAGCGTTAGAGCTGAAACCAGCAGGTTGTGAGGGGATGAGGGTGTGGCCAGGGACTGGGCTGCTGTCGCGGAGGCGATGAAGGGACGGCTCGCCGAACTCGACATGACCCAGGCCGAGCTGATCCAGCGTTCCCGCCTAGCACCTATGACGATCCGGGAGCTGCTGTTCAACACCGCCCAGCGCCGCCGCAGCGACCAGACCCTGGCCGCAGTGTCCGAGGCACTTCGCTGGCCGCCGGGTTACCTGCGAGCCGTCGCCGAAGGCCGCGAGCCCGGCGACCCCGATGCAGGCGATCCAGTGCTGGCTGAGCTGGCCGGGCTCAAGGAGGCGATTAACGCGATCAACTCCCGTCTCGACGCGATCGAGCGGCAGCTAGCTGACGGCGGCGAACGGCCATGAGCCGGTCGATCCGCCGCTCGACGTCGGCGGCGGCCTCGCGCAGCTCACGGACCATAGCAGCGGCCCGTTCGAGCTGCCCATCAATTTCAGCATGGCCGATCTCGGCTGAGGCTGTCAGCGGTCCGCTGCGGTGCGGTTCAGCGCTAGCGGGGCTGATTCCGGCGGAATCATCCTGTCGCCCGGATGAGTTGTCCGTTGTCAAGGCGCGGCCCGCATCAGTCGCCCGGAACGTCGCATCCTGCGGTCCCCGGCTGGTCATGGGATCCGCCGCGGCCGGGGTGGGGAGGACGGCGAGGGCACGCGGCGGTCTGGCCGGGTGCCCGCCGCGCGGGCGGTCACTGGTAGGCCAGGCGTGTCGACGGTGGCGAGGCCGACCGGGACCGTCGAAGTGCTGGTGGTGACGGCTGCGGCGTTCAGCCCAACAGCGGCGTGGCGGGCGGCGGAGGCCTGCAGCTGCCGGTGCTGGGCCTGGCGCAGGTCGCCGACGGAGGCGACGAGTCCGGCCAGTGCGGTGGTCAGCGCCCGCCGGGCGATCACGCGGCGGGACCCGGCTGGAACCGACCGGGCCAGCAGGTACGCGGCGGTGCGCAGCCCTGCGCCGACCGGGGACGGCGCTGGGATCCGGCCCCACGGGGCGCGGGCGGCGCGGCTGAAGACGTCGGCGGCGGTGCGCAGCTCGCTGCTGCCGGTCGCGTCCGCGGCGGCGTATAGCACGTCGGCGGCGGCCCAGGCTATGTCGGCGGCCTCGTCCGGGCGCGGGCCGGCGCGGAGTCGACGGGCTGCCTCGTTGGCTATCTCTGTGGCATGGCTGAAGATGGCCCCGGTCTCGGTGCCGGTGAAGTCCGCAGCGAACGGCGGGGTACCAGTCCGGCCGGCCCGCCACCGGCGCCGCAGCGTCCCCAGGCCGAGTCGGCCGTCCAGCCTCTGCCCGCCATACCACACCTGCTGTCCGTCCTGGTGATGGACCATCCCGGGCAGCGAGACCGCGTACCCGGCGGCCTCGCCGGGCCGGGCGTCGTCGTAGCGGAGCCGGATGAGCAGCCCGGCCGCCTCCAGGCCGGCGAAGAACTCCGGCTCGGACCTCGCCGCAGACGCGACCGCAGCGACCTCGCGGCGCAGCACAGCCTGGCCCGTCCCGTCGCCCATCTGCCTGCCGTGCAGCCGGGGCCGGGCCTGTGGGCCGCCGGGGCCGCGGGCCTGCTGCTGAGCGCGGCTCGGCTCGGGCCAGCGGCGCCGCAGCTTGGGCAGGGTCAGATCTGGGGCCAGCTTCCCGCCGCCGAACCACACCGGTTCTCCGGCCGCGGTCCGCGCACCGGGCAGGGTGACCGCGTACCCGGTCACCTCACCCGGGTTGCGATCGCTGTGCCGGAGGCGGACCTGCACGCCGCGGCGGGCCAGGGCGGCGAAGAACTCCGGCTCGGACCGGGCCCCAGCCGCGGCGGCGGACACGTGGCGGCGCAGCGTGACCCGGGGCGGCTCTGCCTGCCCGTTCCGGGCCGCCTTCTCGGTCTCGGCCCGGCTCGGCCTGCGGGCCGCGGTCCGATCGGCCCGGGCCACCGCGACCAGGCCGTACTCAGCCTCGATATCGCGCAGCGCTGCGCCGACCCGCCACCGCTCGTTATCCAGGCTGGCCCGGCGGCCGTCCTGCCGGGCCAGGGTCGCCACGATGTGGATGTGGTTGTCGCCGTGGTGCATCGCCACCCAGCGAACGCCTTCGTCTTCCTCGCCGTAGCGAGACAGGCCGGTGCGGTCCATGATCTCCGCGGCAATCCGCATCCACGCGCCGTCACCCAGGTCGGGGTCACCGGGCGCGGCGCGGACCGCGCAGTGCCACACCGGCGCGGCCGGGGCGCGGTCGCCGAGCAGCGCCACCGGCTGAAGCATCAGCCCGGTCAGCTGGCGGAAGTCCCGGTGCCCGTCGGGGCGCAGCGGCGGCTCGAGCGCGGCCGGATGCCGCCAGCCTGACACTAGGTGCGGGTTGACGTGCTCGCAGGCCTTACCAGGCCCGTACAGGTAGTACAGCAGCCTGCCGAGCTGGCGGCCGCGGGCGAGGATCCGGCCGATCATCCCATCCGCCTGCGGATCAGTTCTGCGGCCCGGTCGACGTGGTCCAGAACCCGGGTGCAGTACGCGGCAGACGCCCCGAGGTCGGGGCCCGGCTCGCCGGTGGCGTTCAGCCGGGTCACCGCCTGGTTCAGGTTGGTTCCGGCGCGGCGGACCAGGCCGGCCAGGTTGATCAGTTCGGCCAGCATCTCCCGGTGCATCTTGGAGACCGGGACGGCCCGGTGCTCGGCCGCGTCCATCGCAGCCTCACAGACGTACGCGGCCAAGGCCATCCCGGCCCGTTGCGCGGCGGCGGAGAGGGTGACTTTCTCCGTCTTGGACATCTTGACCGTGACGGGGTACTCGCGCCGCTCCTTGCCGCGCGTGCGCCGTCCGCCGCCTCTGAGCGAGGCCTCGGCAGCCATATTTACCTTCCCTGCCGCCGCCCCGTGGCGAAGGGTACGGCTACCAGAGTATGCGGGGTCCGCGCCCGGACCCCGCATAAGGAGGCCCTTCAAACATCTTGCTCGCCTGCCCCTCTCTGGGACGGGCACTCCGCGCGGAACCAGGCTCCCGGCACGCCCGTGCCTGGCAGTCAGGGATGCTCGCGACCGCGACCGGAGCGCGCGCAGCGGACCTGGGCCGCCCTTCCGGGGCCGATGAGCTGCGACGGCGTGTCCGGAGACCAGGAGGCCAGAAGTCACCGGCGCCCGGCCCGCGGCACCGCTGACGCCTCCGCTGGACGAGTCTGATGGGCCCTGCCAGCAGGCCCGGCCTTACGCTGTCCTTCGGTTCGCCGCGAACTCAGGGACTGGATACGCCCATCAGCGCAGAAAGCCCGGCATGTTCCCGCTGAGCAGCCTTCAGTTCGCGTGAACCCTGCAGGTTCCGGGGTGCCGGTAACAACCGAGCCGTCAGCACCGCTACGGCGTCCAGTTTCTTGAACGCGCGGCTGGCACGATTGGCGGGTGACGATCAACGAGCGGATCGAGGCAGGCCGGGGGGAGCGGCGAGTCCTGGTACGGGTCTCGCGGGCGGCATGGCGGCTGGAGCAGGCTGAACGGGAACGGACATAGGCGCTGGCCTCGGCCCGCGCGGAGGGGATCTCGATTCGCACCCTGGCCACGGCGGTCGGGCTGTCACCCTCACGGGTGCACCAGCTCGTGACCGGTGCCGACCTGAATGCACTGGACGCGGCGCTTGGTGAGCTGCGGGCGGCGGGTCGGCCGGCCCCGGAACATCCGGACTGCGGGCAGGACACCGAACTAGACGGGCGGGATCTGGTCGCGGACCGTTTCGATGACGAGGTGAGCTGGCTGCGGCAGGACACGGGCTGGCTCACCCAGCTCCACGCCGACGGATATCCGCCGGCGGTGAACCTGCGCCCCGGTGACGACTGGCCAGACACCGCTCACGTCGCCGTCGACCTGGCCCGGGTCGCCGCCGTGCTGGACCGCATCGCCAGCGACGTCGAAGAACTGGCCCGAGCCTGCCGGGCCGAGGACCTGGGCACCGCGGCGGTGCTCGCCGACCGGCGTGCCGAACGCCGCCGACGGCTAGCCGAGCCGGACCTGGAATTCCGGGCCTTCTGCGCCCGACGGCGGTTGCCCGCTTCATCAACCGCGCAACTAGAGCGGGCCTGGGACGCATGGCAGGCCGAGCGATACCAGCGCGGCGAGATCAGCCAACGACCCGGCTACGCCGACAATCCATTCCGGCAACGCTAACGACCCGATGCCACGGCGCACACCAGGGCAGTTCACGAAACTGGACGCCGTAGCGGTGCTGACGGCTCAGTTATTACCGGCACCCCTGGAGCGGGACATCATCCACGAGCGCATCATGGCCGACCTCGTCGCCGCGCGCGCCCAGGGCCGCAACGGCCGCCGTCCCACCGTGATGGACCCGGACAAGCTCGCCGCCGCCAAGGCGCGCCGTGAGCACGGCGAGAGCCCGACCCAGATCGCCCGGGCGCTCGGCGTCAGCCGGGCCTCGTTAGTCACCTCGGCGCCGAGAGCGCATCCAGCTGAATCACCGCGCTACAGAGACGCACGTCTGAGCACCAGCCGCGCAACCGGGGCTGGCGCTCAGACGTGCCTGTGTTCGCTACCGGTCGGCGATGTGGATAAAGTCGGTCGGCCAGCCGCTGGATGTCGTGATGGTGCGCACCCGGAAGCCGTTGTCGCCGTCGTAGTTCATTTCCGAGATGACCACCGAAGTGGGCGAGTTAACTTGCTCTACGTAGGCGACGTGACCGATTCCGCTTGCATACCAGGCTATGCTTCCGACCGCCGGAGTACCGTTAACAGCTATCTTCAGGTTCTTCGCTGCAGTGCCCCAAGTAGAAGCGTTGCCCCATGATTGGCCGCGGTAGGTCTCGGTGAAGGAGATACCGTTTAGCTCGTTCAGCCGGTAGGCGACCCACGAGGTGCATTGCCCCTGGTCGAACTTCCATTTATCGAGTACGCAGGCTCCGCCGTCGGTGCATGCGGGCGGGTCAGGATACGGGTAGCCAAAGTACTTGCTGGCTTCGCCTGGCCCGCTGGTCCCTGGCCACTTAAGGGAGCCTAGTATCCATTCCTGCTCGGGGTGCGTGTTGCAGCTGTACAGCTGGATGGGGTCACCGTCGTTCGGGTAGCCGTTGCTGTTGGCATCGAGACACAGGCCGGAACCGGGGTTCTTCACCTGGCCCGAGCCTGTAAGCGTCCACTCCTGCTCGGGGTGCGTGTTGCAGCTGTACAGCTGGATGGGGTCACCGTCGTACGGGTAGCCGTTGCTGTTGACGTCGAGACACGCCCCTGGTTCTCCTCCATTTGTAAAGTTAGCTGACGTGGACGCTTGCGCCGACACAGATGACGCAAGGCTGTAACCGGCCATGCCAGCAGCCAGCAACACCCCTACTCCAGCGGCCTTCACCTTGAACATGACGCTTTTCATCGCCACCCCTCCCAGGGAGCCAATAAAGTCTCTAATCATTTGAGTCGTGAATATGAATCGCACTGGCTTTGGTGTGATGGGCCGCACGTTTGTACCGTGCCCCCCTCGAAGGAGCTTCGACGCCAGCGACTCTTGTATCAGCGACTCTTGAACTAGACGCCCGACATCGAAAGATGGTTTACGGACTGATCAGGCCGGAAGACGAGTTGTCCATTGCTCGGACAACCTCGGACATATGAGCCCTGACAGGACTCGCCGCTCCCGCAGGCCTGCCTCGATCCGCTCGTTGATCGTCACCGGCCCATCGTGCCAGCCGCGTTCAGGAAACTGGACGCCGTAGCGGTGCTGGCGGCTCGGTTGTTACCGGCACCCCATAACGTGCGCGTTGGCGACTGGCTTGCCCCGGCAATCTCGCCGTTACCCGCCTCGGCGAAGTCACTGTCGTCCACCTCAGCATGGGTTGGCTCGCCGTCGCCAGGGGCATCCGTCTCCACGTCGGGGGATCGGGGGTGTCCGGTGAAGCCGGTCCTGGTCCCGCTCGACGGGCCCCCTCTGACGACGCTGCTGACCCGCGATCAGGTGCGCCCGGAAGACCGGGACGCGTACGACGCGATGAAAGCATTCGATGAGCGGATCGCGCGGGTGCTCGCCGCGAACGGCGGTGAGGTGATCTGCCCGCGCTCTAAGCGGCCCTCAATGGGCTGGCCGCTGCGGCGGCCGAACAACTGCGGCGACCGCCAGGCGGTGTCCTGCCTGCGCGACCCCGAGATCATCCTGGCCGGGCGGACCGGCGCCCCCGACGACACGGCCGCCCGGATCGCCCGGGAGCAGGACGGCATCATGTCCGCCGCCCGGCTGGACGGGTAACCGGCCCAGGCCCCGGGGCCCGGCTGAGTTAGCTCGCGCGCAATAATTAGTTCCCTTCATTCGGGCGTGTCGTGTCGCCGGGCGGGTCTGCTGGGATGGTGTAGTTCCAGTTGCCGTGAAACT
>JBOHCG010000103.1:0-16769 GCA_050698735.1 Streptosporangiaceae bacterium
GCACCGGAGGCGGCACCGGAAGCGGGAGCGGCACCGGAGGCGGCACCGGACGGAGCCGCCGCGTACCGGTAAAGACCGCGCAGGATGCCCTGCTCGAGCTCGACGCTGCCGCCGGGGAAGCCGAACGGCTCCGGCGGCTGAGCGTAGGGCTCGTTGTACACGGTGAGGTAGTAGAAGATGTTCTCGCCGTCCGGGTTCTCCGGCGTGCCCTCGTACATCCGCCGCAGCGCGTCCCGCATCACGTAGGCCAGCTCGAACGCCCACGCGCAGTCGTAGGACACGCACGCCTCGCTGACCGAGGCGAGCAGCATCGAGTGCCCGTCGTTGTGCTGCAGCCCCTCGCCGGTCAGCGTCGTGCGGCCGGCCGTGGCGCCCAGCAGGAACCCGCGCCCGAGCTGGTCGCCGAACGCCCACATCTGGTCCCCGGTCCGCTGCCAGCCGAACATCGAGTAGAACACGTACACCGGGATCATGTGCGTGCCGTGCGTGGCATAGGACGACCCCGCGGCGATCACCGAGCCCATCGCGCCGGCCTCGCTGATCCCCTCGTGCAGGATCTGGCCCTTCTCCGACTCCTTGTAGGACAGCAGCAGATTGCGGTCGACCGCCTCGTAGGTCTGCCCGTGCGGCGAGTAGATCTTCGCCGTCGGGAACAGCGAGTCCATGCCGAATGTCCTGGCC
This sequence comes from Streptosporangiaceae bacterium, assembly GCA_050698735.1. Taxonomy (GTDB): domain Bacteria; phylum Actinomycetota; class Actinomycetes; order Streptosporangiales; family Streptosporangiaceae; genus Palsa-504. The sequence continues at coordinate 682 of JBOHCG010000103.1, forward strand.
TCGTCCGGAATGATCGGCACGAACCGCTCGCCGATGACCGGGTCCTTCATCAGCTCCTTGAGCAGCCGGACGAACGCCATCGTGGTGGCGACGGCCTGCTTGCCCGAGCCCTTGCGCAGCTCGTCGTAGACCGAGTCGCTGGGCAGCGTCAGCGACTTGGCGCGCACCACCCGGCGGGGGAGCACCCCGCCGAGCGCGGCCCGCCGCTCGCGCATGTACTGGATCTCATCGGAGTCCTCGCCCGGGTGGTAGTACGGCGGCAGGTCGGCCTCCAGGGCCGAGTCGGGGATCGGCAGGTACAGCCGGTCCCTGAACTCCTTCAGCTCGGCGACGGTGAGCTTCTTCATCTGGTGCGTGGCGTTGCGGGCCTCGAAGTCCTTGCCGAGAGTCCAGCCCTTGATCGTGTGCGCCAGGATGACCGTCGGCTGCCCGGTGTGCTCGCGCGCGGCCTTGAACGCGGCATACACCTTGCGGTAGTCGTGCCCGCCGCGAGACAACCCGCGCAGCTGGTCGTCGGACAGGTGCGCCACCATCGCGCGCAGCCGCGGGTCGCCGCCGAAGAAGTTCTCCCTGATGTACTCGCCCGACTCCACGCTGTAGGTCTGGAACTGGCCGTCCGGCGTTGTGTTCATCTTGTTGACCAGGACTCCGTCGGTGTCCTGTGCCAGCAGCGGATCCCAGTCGCGGCCCCAGATGACCTTGATCACGTTCCAGCCCGCGCCGCGGAAGAACGCCTCGAGCTCCTGGATGATCTTGCCGTTGCCGCGCACCGGGCCGTCTAGCCGCTGCAGGTTGCAGTTGATGACGTAGGTGAGGTTGTCCAGTTCCTCCCTGGCGGCCAGGCCGATCGCGCCGAGCGCCTCGGGCTCGTCCATCTCGCCGTCGCCGAGGAACGCCCACACGTGCGACCTCGAGGTGTCGTGGATCTCCCGGGCCAGCAGGTACCTGTTGAACCTGGCCTGGTAGATCGAGTTCAGCGCGCCGAGCCCCATCGACACGGTGGGGAACTCCCAGAAGTCGGGCATCAGCCGCGGGTGCGGGTAAGAAGGCAGCCCGCCGCCAGGGTGCGAGAGTTCCTGGCGGAACCCGTTGAGCTGGCCCTCGGTCAGCCTGCCCTCGAGGAACGCGCGCGCGTAGATGCCCGGCGCGGCATGCCCCTGGATGAACACCTGGTCCCCGGACTCGCCGTGGTCCTTGCCGTGGAAGAAGTGGTTGAAGCCGACCTCGTACAGGGACGCCGCGGAAGCGTACGTCGCGATGTGGCCGCCCACGCTCATCCCTGGACGGTTGGCGCGGGACACCATCACGGCAGCGTTCCACCTGATGTAGGCCCTGATCCGGCGCTCGACGTGCTCGTCGCCGGGGAACCACGGCTCGCGCTCGGGCGGGATCGTGTTGATGAAATCGGTGCTGCGCAACCCTGGCACGCCCACCTGCTGCTCGCGCGCCCGCTCGAGCAGGCGGAGCATCACGTACCTGGCACGGGTCCGGCCCCCGGTCCGGACGACGTTGTCGAACGACTCGATCCATTCGCGCGTCTCGTCCGGATCGATGTCGGGCAACTGGGTGGGCAGCCCGTCGCTGATGACGGAGAATCGCTGACGTCCGGAAGCCACGGGTAGCCTCGCCTTCCGCTGCCGGGCCTGCCTTTTGCAGGGCCCTCCTATTCCGATGTGTTGTCCAGACCAATCCTCTGCGAAGTTGGCCTTGCGCGCATCTCTACTAGACGGTAACCGCCGTTGCTGAAAGGCAGCGCCACCCGGCGAGGCCCGGAACGCCAGTCGGGCGGCGATTTCGCTGAGAGCAGATTCTCTCGTCACTCTAGGTGATAAGAACTGCCGTGGGTAACCGGGCCGAGGATCGGGCAGGTCAATTTATGGCTGCGGTTTTCCTGACCGGGGCGATTGCTACTTGCGCGGCGGGCCGACCCAGTGTGAACTGTCCCAACAAGAAGTACTGACGCGGTCATCGCCGCCAGCGGGCCGGCTCGGCAAGGGCCGGATACGGCGGGCGTGTGATGGCGCGGGGAGGGATTCGAGGAGGACGTCAGTGAGCGCGACCGCGGGCCAGGCCCAGGACGAACGCGGGCAGGCCGAGCGGCTCGGTATCAAACCGGGCCAGGTGGTGCAAGAGATCGGCCATGACGACGATTGCGACGAGCAACTGCGCGCCGCGATCAGCCGGATCGACGGCGTGGAACTGGTCGACGAGGACTACGACGACGTGGTCGACGTGGTCCTGCTGTGGTGGCGGGATGGGGACGGGGACCTCGTCGACGCGCTCGTCGATGCCCTCACGCCGCTCGCCGACGGGGGATATATCTGGCTGCTCACGCCCAAGGCGGGCAGATCAGGTCACGTCGAGCCGAGCGACATCGGGGAGGCCGCGCCGACCGCCGGCCTGTCCCAGACCTCCAGCGTGAGCGCGGCCCGTGACTGGTCCGGCACGCGCCTGGTGGCGCCCAAGGCGCGCCGCTGAGGCCCGCGCCGGATCCCCGGGGTGCCTAGCTGACCGTCCGTTCGTCTTAGTTTCTTTATCCAGAACGGGCCGTGGCTTTACGCCCGCGTCATGGTGGCACACTTGGATGGTGCCTGGAATTACCGGCACGCTTCCCCGGTCGAGCGAAAGGACTCAGGCATGGCGGTTGAGGTAGGCGAGCAGGCACCTGATTTCGAGCTAAAGGACCAGCACGGCACGCCGGTGCGGCTGTCCGGCTTCCGCGGTGCCAAGAACGTGGTGCTTGTCTTCTACCCGCTGGCGTTCAGTGGCGTCTGCACCGGCGAGCTATGCGCCATCCGCGATGAGTTCCCCGAGGTGAGCCGCGAGGACGTGGCCCTGCTCACGGTGTCGGTGGACTCCACGTTCACCCACCGGGCCTGGTCCGACGCCCAACATTTCGGTTTCGAACTGCTGTCGGACTTCTGGCCGCACGGGGAGGTCGCCAAGCTGTACGGTGTCTTCGACTCCGAGCGCGGTATCGCCACCCGGGGCACGTTCATCATCGACAAGGACGGCGTGGTGCGCTGGAAGGTCGTCAACCCGATCCCGCAGGCGCGCGACCTCGCCGAGTACTCCAAGGCGCTCGCCGTTCTCGGCTAGCGTCCTTGCTAGGGAGGCCTGGGGGCGGTGCCCTGTTACCGGTGCGGTGTGCGGCAGACGGACCCGGAGCGGGGGAGCAGTCCCTGGCGCCGCGGAGTCTTCGCCGATCATCTGGTGCTCATCTGCCCGGATTGCCAGGAATCCGATGACTGGACCGCCGAACTCGAGCGCTGCGCCAGATGCGGCAGCGTGCACCTGATCCGGCGGCTGGACCAGGTCGACTGTCTGGACTGCGGCCTGGTCCGCGAGCCCGCCATGGTCGGCGGCGCCTCCCCTTCTTCGTCCGGATCGTCGTCCCGGCCGGGCAAAACAAGCGCAGACAATGCCCTGGCCGAGGAGGTCGGCCGCGCCCTGGACCGGGTGCTCGGCCGCCGCTGATCCTGCCCCCCAAGGCAAACCTTCGCCTTCCTTCGTGATTCTCGTTTAAGCCCGGCTCCTGCTGGTAGCGCGGGAGCTAAGGGATCACTGGGAACCACGAAACGGAGGTTTGCACGTCATGGACGTCAAGGTGCGCGACGTGATGACGCCTGGCCCCATCGGGGTGGACTACAACTCCTCGATCGGCGAGGCGGCGCGGACTATGCGGGACTGGGGAGTCGGTGCCGTTCTCGTGGTCCACGACCAGGCGCTCTACGGCCTGGTCACCGACCGAGACCTCGTTGTCAGGGCAGTGGCGGAATCCAAGGGAGCCGACGAGCCGGTGGGCCCGCTGAGCAGCGCGGACCTGATCGGGGTCAGTGCCGATGAGGATATCGCCGAGGCGATAAAGCTGATGCGCGAGAACGCCGTGCGCCGGCTGCCTGTCGTCGACGCCGGGCAGGTCGCGGGCATGGTCTCGCTTGGCGACCTGGCCATGCAGGATGATCCGGCCTCCGCGCTCGCCGGGCTCAGCCAGGCGCGCCCCAACACCTGACCACGCAGGTCTTCGCAGGAGGTAAAGGCATGACAAGGAAGATGCGCGACATCATGTCGCCGGCGCCGGAATGCCTGGCCGCTACCGAATCGGTATCGGCGGCGGCACGGGCGATGCGGGAACGAGGCATCGGCACCGTGCTGGTGACGGAGGACGGCACGCTGCACGGGCTCGTCACGGACAGGGATATCACCGTCCGGGTGCTCGCCGAAGACCATGACCCGCTGGCCACCCGCCTCGGCGACATCTGCAGCGCCGACCTCGCGGTGCTCGGGCCTGACGATGATGTCGCGCAGGCCATCCGGCTGGTCAGGGAGCACGCGGTGCGCCGCATCCCGATCGTTGCGGACGGCACCCCGGTCGGGGTGGTGTCCATCGGCGATCTGGCCCTCGAGGCGGACGGCTCCTCCGCCCTGTCCGGCGTCTCCGCCGCCCCGCCGAACATCTGAGCCGCCGGCCGCTCGTTTGCCGCTACGAGCGCCGGGTAGGCGATGGTCCCCTGCCGGACGCACACGCCGGGCCGGGACAAGCCGACAGACAGAGGGATGCGATGAGCCTGCCCGCTGGTCAGCAGCGCGTGCTCGACAGCATGGAGCGCGCGCTGCAGGCGAGCGAGCCCCACATGGCGTCCATGTACGCGATTTTCGCCCGGCTCCACGAGGGCACCGAGCCCACCGGCGCGGAGCCGCTGAAGCGGCGCCGGCGGCGCCGCCCGCAGTCCGGGCCCAGTCGATCGGGCCGGGGCATGTACGCGATGGCGCTGATTCCCGTCATGTTCATCATGGTGGTGGCAGGGGTGCTGCTGGGCGGCAGCGCGCATGGGCTTACTACCTGCGGTTCCGGCTCGGCGGCCTTCGGCGGCTCGCCCTGGGTGACTCGGTCCTCATGCCGGACCTCCGGGCAGGCACCTGCAGGGCAGGCGACCTCCGGGTCGGCCACGACCGGCGCGGTCCATGGGGCTGCTGTATCAGACGGGTCCGGCGGGTCCAGGGGATCGAAGGACCCGAGGGTCGCCGCGGCGCTCTCCGGCACCGGCCTCGTCGGGACGTCCTGCGCCGCCGTCGCGCTGACCGTGCGCGCCGCCGCGAGGACCGGCGTGAAGCCGCCATTTGCGCCGCCGGGGACCGCGGCCGCCGGAACGCGGAGCCCGCCCGCGATGTGCTACTAATGAGGCAGGGACGGAGGGGCCTGTGCCGATCGAGCATCTGGGCCACGAGGCGGCGGAGTTGCTGAACCTCACCAGCGGAGGCGAGGCCAGGCCGCTGAATAGGCTCGCCGAGCTGGCCGCCTGGCAGGTACCCTCCTGTTCCGGCGCGCACGCGGCAATCTGGTCCGACGGTGAAGTGGTCACCGCCGCGGCGACCCATCCGGACCTGGCCGAACTCGCCGACCTCCAGCTGCGCGCGGGCCGCGGGCCGCTCCTCCAGGTCGCGACCACAGGCGTCGCCGTGAGCTGCCCGGATACGCTGCAGGAAACGCGCTGGCCGGAGTACGCGGACGCGGCACTCCGCCGCGGGGTGCGCTGCTCGCTGCACCTTGTGCGCGACTTCCCGCGGGGCGCCCTGATCCTCTCGCTGTTCGGCGTGCGCCCTGGCGTGCTTGACGCGGACGCCGATCCCATGGCCGACGCGCTTGCCGCCTTCGGCGTCGCGATGCTCGCGAACGCCACCGCCTACCATCAGGCCCAGCGGACGGCCAGCCAGCTCAAGGACGCCGTGGTCGCGCGATCGGTCGTCGACCAGGCCAAGGGCATCTTGATGCACGCGCTCGGCTGCGACGCCGACGACGCGCTGCGGCGGCTCCGCCAGGAGTCGCAGCGCCGCCACGTCAAGGTCACCGAGGTAGCCACCGAGGTCGTGGCCGCCTATCGCAACCGCGAGCCTAAGGTCGCGAGTAACTTATCGCGTTCCGGGTAGCTGATTTGCGGCGTTAGAGCCATTTTAGGAGGGACTCAGTCATGACGCTCACAGCTTCCGTGATCATCACGTGGCTAATCATCGGGCTGGTGATCGGCGGGCTCGCGCGGCTGCTCGTGCCCGGCCGCCAGCACATCGGGCTGCTGGTGACCATGCTCATCGGCATCGTGGCCGCGCTGGTCGGCGGGTTCCTCACCGCGGCGATTCTCGGCGCCGGACATACCGTGATCACCTTCATCGTCGCGCTGGTCGCGGCGGCGCTGCTGGTCAGCGCGTTCACCACCCGGGGCTACGGGCGGTACCGCGGGTCCCGGTCCCGGTCCCGGTCCCGCTATCGCGGTCGCAGGGCCGGCTGGCTGCACTGGTAGCCACAACTAACGATCCGCCGGGGCGGCCCAGCGCTCCGGCGGATCTTTCGCGTAGTTCTGGTCCTACCACCTGTACCAACGGCTTCCCTCGCCGGTCCGGACCGCGAAGCCGACCAGCCAGACGACGAGCACGATCGCCGCGATCCACCACAGGGTGTGCAGCGCGAAACCGAGCCCGCCGAGGAGTACGGCAAGCAGGAGGACGAACAGAGTCAGCGCCATAGCGTTGTCTCTCCTTCACGGTCGGTTACGCTTCCCAGCTACCCCGCGGGCGATGTCCAAACGTCACGCGGAGTTTGTGCGGCCGGTCATCGCCGGCCCTACCGTAGAATTGGCTGGGCTTGAGCGGTTCAGGGCCGCCATGCGCTCACGCCGGTGCTGCGCGTACCGATGCCGCCCGTCCGGCCTGCGCCGCCCTACCAGGGACGATCAGGAGACATGCCCCAGGACACCAGGCCCAGCGCCTCGCATGCCGATTTCGCCGGTCTGGCCGGGCGGCGCGAGGCCCTGCGGCAGGCGGCTGGACTGCCGGGCGCGGATCCGCGGGCGCTGCTCGACGCGGCGTTCGCCGAGCTTGACGCCGCCGCCGAGGTGATGGCCAGGCTGACTGAGGCAGCCGCGGCGGAGCCGGACCAGAAGGCCAGGGAGGCCTCGCCGGATTCGTCGGCCGAACGCGGCCTGCTGCGGGCCGTCTTCCAGAGCGCGCCCGCGCCGCTGTTCGTGCTCGAGCCCGACGGGACGGTGCGGCGGGCCAACGGGAGGGCCGGCGAGCTGATCGGTGCCTCGCCGGGGTACGCGACCGGCAGGCCGCTGACGGCGTTCGTCGACCTGCCGTCCCGGGCGGCGGTGCAGAGCCAGCTGGCCGCCGTGGCAAGGACCGGGAAGGCCAGAAGGATCGAGTGCAGGCTGCTCGGGCCGGCCGGGCCGTTCCCCGCGAGCCTGATGGCGGACGTCACCACGCTGCAGGACGGCGCGCGCCTGCTCGTGATCACGGTGACCGATCCGGTCCCCGTGAGCGCGGCCGCGGCGGGGGCCGACGGCGCGGCCTCCCGCCATCGCCGCGCCGGCGCCGACGGCGCGGTCCAGTCGATGACCCGCCGGATGGACATGGTCACCTCGGTCACCAGGCTGCTGCTCGACAACAGCACCTTCAGCGAGGCCGTCACGCTGCAGCGCTGCGCCAGGCTGCTGGCGGGCGACATCGCCAGCTGGGTGATCGTCGACGTCGAGCGGGAGGGCCGGCTGCGGCGCCAGTTCGTCGTCGGGCCGCACAACGGGACGTCGGAGGAACTGGCCAGGAGGGTGCGCGCGGTCGATCCCGCGCCGGGCTCGGTTCCGGCGCAGGTCCACACCGCGGCCAAGTCCGTGCTGCTGGCGCACGCGGATGACACCGCGGTCCTCGGCGCCGACTCCGACGGGACGCCGCTGCTCATGCTGCTCGGCGTGACCTCGCTGCTGAGCGTCCCGATCTCGGACGGGGTCACCGGGTACGGCGTGCTGACCCTCGTCAGACTCGCCGCCGAGGGGCATTTCGAGATCGCCGACCTAGGGCTCGCGGAGCAGCTGGGCGAGCATCTCGGCGTCGCGATCCGGGTTGACCGGATGTTCCGGCACAGGTCGTCGGTGGCCGAGGCGCTGCAGGGCAGCCTTCTTCCTGCCCGGCTGCCTGACGTTCCCGGGATCGACCTGTCCGCCGCCTACCTTCCTGCCAGCGAGGGCCTGGAGGTCAGCGGCGACTTCTACGACGTCTTCCCGGTGCAGGATGGCTGGGCCATCACCGTCGGTGACGTATGCGGCAAGGGACAGGAGGCCGCCGCGATGACGGCGGCGGCGCGGCACGCGATCCGGGTGCTCGCGCACTGGAATCCGGACCCCGTAGACGTGCTGGCCAGGGTCAACGAGGTCATGCTCGACGGCGGCTACGAGGATCGCTTCGTCACCGCCAAGCTGGCCTACCTGCGGTGGGATGGCCGTCGCGTCCGGGTGGACCTGGCAAGCGCCGGGCACCCGGGACCCGCGTTCGTCCATCCCGACGGCCGCGTCGACGTGCTGACCGGTGGCGGCCTGCCGCTCGGGCTGTTTCCGCAGGCTGACCCGGAACGCGAGGAACTCGAACTCGCCGTCGGCGACCTGCTCTTCTTCTATTCCGACGGGGTCACCGACGCGCGCAGCGCGGACATGCGCTACTTCGAGGAAAGGCTCGCCGACGAACTGGCCGGCCTGGCCGGCCGTCCCGCCGCCGAGGTCGCCAGGGTGGTCCAGGGCCTAGTGGCCAGCTTCTCCCAGGAAGAACTCCGGGACGACATGACGATCCTGGTGGCGAGGGTGGGATCCCCGCCCGGAGATCCGCCGCCTGGACCGTCGGCCCGGGCGCGGGATCGTCAGTCCTCGTAGACGTCCTCGACGATCTCGGTCTCGCCGGGGCGGACCTCCGTGGACAGGTCGCGTGTCGCGTCGATGTGGGTCGCGGCCTCCGGGCTGCCGAGGGCGCCGGGAGCCGGCAGGCCGGCCCGGACCCTGGTATTGGCCGGATTGCGGTCATAGACCGGGTAGGTCACGTCCTCCACCACCCGGCTCGCGGGACGCCAGCGGGCCTGCCTGACGAAAAGCCGGCGGCCGACCCAGCCGTAGCCGCGGCGCGGGATCACCAGCCCGAACAGGCCGATGATCATGAGCACGTAGCCGGCGGTGTGCAGGTTGAAGACGGAGGTGTTGGTGGTCACGGCGAACGCCAGGATCGCCCCGACTCCGATCAGTAGCAGTCCTACACCGGTTTTCATGAGTATCCTTCCGCGGTGATGGCGTCCTGGCCTCAGGCCGTCGCGGCCGGCTCGAGCGGCGCGTTGTCGGTCTCCGCCGAATCGAGCAGCCGGCTCCTCAGGTGGGCCAGTGCCCTGGCCAGAAGCCTGGACACGTGCATCTGCGATATGCCGAGCCGATCACCGATCTCGGTCTGGGTGAGGTTGCCGTAGAAGCGCATGACCAGGATGCGCTGCTCACGCTCCGGCAGTTCGTCCCAGTGCGCGTTCACCGATTCCATGTCGATCGTGTGCGAGACGCCGGGGTCGTCGGCGCCGAGCACGTCGGCGAGCAGCGCCGGGTCATCCCGTTCGGACAGCGGGGCGTCCAGCGAGTACGTGCTGAACACCAGGTCCGCCTGGCGGGCCTCGATTATGTCGTCCTCGCTGACCCCGAGCCGCTCGGCGAGTTCGCCCTCGGCCGGCGCCCGGCCGAGTTGGTGGGTGAGCTCCTCGTTCGCCTTGCGCAGCGAGAGCAGCAGTTCCTGGGCCGACCTGCGGACGTGGATCTGCCACCGCTTGTCACGGAAGTGACGCTTGATCTCACCGCTCACGCAGGGCTGGGCGTAGGCGGACAGACTGTCGCCGACCTCGGGGTCGTAATTGTTGATCGCCTTGAGCAGGCCGACGTAGCCGACCTGCATCAGGTCCTCTGTGGGCTCGGGGCTGCCGCGGTACTGCCGCACGCACGAGCGGACCAGCTTCTGGTAGCGATCCACGAGTATCTCGCAGGCAGCGGAGCGCAGTTCGCTATCCCGCGGTAGCGTGCGGACCCTAGCAAGCAGTGCGTTGTCGGACAACTCCCTGAGCTGCGCGCGCGAACCGGGGAGCAGGTCGGCGTCGAGGGTCGCTCGGGCCGGCGGCCTGGGGGTTCCCTTTATCAAGGTGGTCTCCTCGGAACCGGAGAATTACGGACGAGTAGGGTGTGCCCGGCCCGTGAGAGATAAACGTAAAATGCTGTGATGCTTATCACAGTCAGGTAACGGGCGTGCTGCCAGGTATTAGGCGCCCTTGGTAAGCGCGACCTGCGTATCGGCCGCCCCGGCCCGGGCGGCTGCCAGCTTGAGGAACGCCGCCGCCCGCTCGAAGACCTCGCCGAGGCGCCGGCCCGCGAGCTGAGCCTCGTAGGCCCGGTACCGTGCCATTTCCCACGCCTGCCCGCGCGGTGGCAGCGAGCCGATTACCGGCTCGGGCAGTGACCGCCAGGACCACTGCGTGATGCAGTCGTCGGCGGAGCCCGAAGGGTCCGGCTGCGGCTCGATGAAATCGGAGTGATCGACGTAGTAACCCATCCGGTTCCGCACGAATCGCAGCCCGCCGAGGGTGCCCTCGACGAGCCGGCGTTCGGCCGGCGGCCGCGCGGCCATGACGTTCTCGTACGCCTCGACGTGATAGCGGATCAGCGTGGCGTCGACGATGGTGACCCACCACACCGCCTCGCCGACCACTGCGAACGCCTGTGACCTGTCCCTCGTCCCAACCTGCCCGAGCCACTCGGTCACGTCGCACATGGCGGCGACGGTCCAGTCCAGCGCGCTCGCCTCGGCTCCCGGATCGCCCTCGCGCTCGCGATTCCATGCGATCCGGCAGGAACACGAGCAGAACCGTGCATGCTCGCGCAGCGGCGAGAACACCGCGCCGCACTGCTCACAGTTCCGTGTGTCCCCCACATGATCATGTTAAGCATTGCGAACGCCACGGGCCGCCATTCCGTCCGCCGGAAGACATGACCAGTCCGTGAAATTTCTGGGCCGCAAAGGTGTAGCCCGCTGACTGCAGGGAAGCGGAATGGCCGTTGCCAGCGTAGCTACCGGCCAGCCTCGTGAGGATCTGCGATGACCGCGACGATGATCGCCAGGAGTTGGCGGTCCGGGGGAGCCTGCCTGTCCGCGGACCCCGATCTCTTCTTCCCCATCTCGACGACGGGCCCGGCGATTAGGCAGATCGCCCAGGCAAAGACGATCTGCGGGGCCTGCCACGTCCGCGAGGAGTGCCTGGCGTTCGCCCTTTCCCACGATCAGGTAGACGGCATATGGGGCGGCACCACCCCGGAAGACCGCCAGCGTCACCGCCGCCGCCAGCGCCGCGCGGCGGCAGCCGCCGCCAGGCGAGCGGTTCCCGTCTAGCCCCCCAGCCCGGACCAGGCCCCCCGGTCCCCTCTGCGCCTCTTCCCGCTCCCCCGAGGCAGCAGGGGACTGGGCGGGTCTTACCGGCGGGCTAGCCAGCGCTCCATGCAGGCGAGCAGTTCGTCGGTGTCGACGGGCTTGGTGACGTAGTCGCTGGCCCCGGCCGCGATGCTTTTCTCCTTGTCACCCGGCATGGCGCGGGCGGTTACCGCGATGATCGGCAGCGACGCGAAGGCCGGCATCTCCCTGATCTGGTGCATGGTGGAGTAGCCGTCGAGTTCCGGCATCATCACGTCCATCAGGATGAGGTCGGTGTCCTCCGCAGTGAGCAGCGCCTCGATGCCCTTGCGGCCGTTGGGCGCCTGGGTCACGGTCATGCCGTGCAGCTCGAGCGTGCTCGTGATCGCGAAGACGTTGCGCGCGTCGTCGTCTATCACCAGCACCCTGCGGCCGTGCAGCGCCTGGTGCCCGTCGGTCTCCGTCGCGGAGCGCGGCTCGGCCTCGGCCGGCGGCTCGCTGATCAGCGGCGGGACGTGGTCGGGCTGGGCCGCGGACAGGTGCAGGGTAATGCGCTCGCGCAGTTCGTCAAGCGACGGCAGCAGCTCGAGCGGCCGCGACCCGAACCGAAGCCGGGCGACCCGGGCCTGCGCGCTGTCGAGCTTGTCCCTCGTGTGCGCGAGCACGGGGATGTCACGCAGTTCCGGCGTCTCGCTGAGCCGCTCGAGGAAGGCGAACGCCGACGCGTCTTCCAGGCCGAGATCCAGCACGACGCACCGATGCGGAGCGGCGTGCAGGGCCTCGATGCCCTGCTCGGGGCTGACGGCGGTGCCCACGTGCACCGGACCGTGGATCCCGGTCAGGTCGGAGACCGCGCTGTAGGCGAGCAGGGTCAGCAGGCCGCCGCGCGTCCCTTCGAGCACGAGCAGGCGGCGGCCGGCCGGCACCGTGTCGTCGGGCACGGCCGCCTGCAGCCGCAGGGCCTTGGTCGCATCGGCCCGCAGTTCGCCGTTCTGCCTGGCGCCGGGAACGTCGCTGCCGGCCAGGGCGGGGGAGTAGCCGGCGCCGCCGTCGGCAAGGCCGGGCAGCTCGCACGGCAGGTACAGGCTGAACGTGCTGCCCCGGCCAAGCTCGCTCTCGGCGGTTATCTCACCGCCGAGCAGCGCGCCGACCTCGCGCGCGATCGACAGCCCGAGTCCGGTGCCGCCGTAGCGGCGGCTGAGCGTTCCGTCACCCTGCTGGAAGGCACCGAAGATCGTGGTCAGGTTCTCCGGTGCGATCCCGATGCCCGTGTCGGCCACGGAGAACTCAAGCACGGTGCCACCGCCCGGTACGGCTCTGTCGATTCCGGGGCCGGTTCCCTGCCCGCTCGGCGCCACGCCGACGCGCAGCACCACGTTCCCGCTCTCGGTGAACTTGACCGCGTTCGAGAGCAGGTTGCCGAGCACCTGACGCAGTCGCTGCCGGTCGGTGAACAGCTCGACGGGGGCTCCGGTGTCGGCCTCGACGGCGAATTCCAGCCCCTTCTCCGCGGTGAGCGGCTGGAACGTGGTGTGGATGTCGTCGAGCAGCGCGCCGAGTGAGAACCGCTCCGCGTGGATGTCCATCCGCCCGGCCTCGACCTTCGACAGGTCGAGTATGTCGTTGATGAGCTGCAGCAGGTCCGAGCCTGCCGAGTGGATGACGTTGGCGTACTCGACCTGCTTGGCGGTCAGGTTCCGGCCCGGATTCTGGGCCAGCAGCCTGGCCAGGATCAGCAGGCTGTTCAGCGGGGTCCGCAGTTCGTGCGACATATTGGCGAGGAACTGCGACTTGTACTTGGACGCCAGCGCCAGCTGCCGCGCGCGTTCCTCGATCTCCTGCCTGGCCTGCTCGATCTCGGCGTTCTTCGTCTCGATGTCCCGGTTCTGCGCGGCCAGCAGGGCCGCCTTGTCTTCCAGGTCGGCATTGGAGCGCTGCAGCTCGACCTGCTGGGCCTGCAGCTCCTCGGAGCGCGCCTGCAGCTCAGAGGCGAGCCGCTGCGATTCCGCGAGCAGCGTGTCGGTGCGCGCGTTCGCGATGATCGTGTTGAAGTTGATCCCGAGGGTCTCCGTCAGCTGCTCGAGGAAGTCCGTCTGCACCTGGCTGAACGAGGTGAACGAGGCCAGCTCGATGACGCCGAGCACCTGATCCTCGAACAGGATGGGCAGGATGGCCAGGTTCGTCGGCGGCGCCTCCCCGACGCCGGAGGAGATCTTGACATAGCCCTCCGGCAGGTTCGCGACCACGACCGGCCGCTTGCTCTGGGCCACCTGGCCGATCAGCGACTGGCCGAGCCGATACTGGATCGACGCCGCCTTGTCGGCCCGCAGCCCGTAGCCGGCGATCAGCCGGAGCTGGCTGTCGGCGTCGGCAGGCTCCGACAGGAAGAACGTGCCGTGCTGCGCGCTGACCAGCGGGGCGAGCTCGTCCATGATCAGCTCGGCCACGACGGCGAGGTCCCTGTGGCCCTGCATCATGCCCGCGATCCTGGCCAGGTTGGTCTTCAGCCAGTCCTGCTGCTGGTTGGCGCGGATGGTCTCGCGCAGCGACTGGACCATCGCGTTGATGTTGTCCTTGAGCTCGGCGACCTCGCCCTGGGCCTCCACCGAGATGGACCGGGTCAGGTCGCCGGACGCGACCGCGCTCGTCACCTCGGCGATCGCCCGCACCTGCCTGGTCAGGTTCCCTGCCAGCTCGTTCACGTTCTCGGTCAGCCGCTTCCAGGTGCCGGACACGCCCTCGACCTCGGCCTGGCCGCCGAGGCGGCCCTGGCTGCCGACCTCGCGGGCGACGCGGGTGACCTCCGCCGCGAACGACGAGAGCTGGTCGACCATGGTGTTGATTGTGGTCTTGAGCTCAAGGATCTCGCCGCGCGCGTCGACGTCGATCTTCTTGGACAGGTCACCCTGGGCGACGGCGGTGGTGACCTGGGCGATGTTGCGGACCTGGCTGGTCAGGTTGTTGGCCATCGAGTTGACGTTGTCGGTCAGGTCCTTCCAGGTGCCGGCGACGCCCTTGACGTCGGCCTGGCCGCCGAGGCGTCCCTCGGTGCCGACCTCGCGGGCCACCCTGGTCACCTCGTCGGCGAACGCGGACAGCGTGCCGACCATCCGGTTGATGGTCTGGGTGAGCGCCTCCACCTCGCCCATGGCCTCGACCGTGATCTGCTGGCTCAGGTCGCCGCGCTCCACCGCCGTTGCGACCTGGGCGATGGAACGCACCTGGGCGGTCAGGTTGGACGCCATCACGTTGACGTTGTCGGTCAGGTCCTTCCACGTGCCCGACACGCCGCGGACGACGGCCTGGCCGCCGAGGTTGCCCAGGGTGCCGACCTCGCGGGCCACCCTGGTCACCTCGTCCGCGAAGGCCGAGAGCTGGTCGACCATCGTGTTGATGGTCTCCTTCAGCTCCAGGATCTCGCCGCGGGCGTCCACCCGGATCTTCTGGCTCAGGTCGCCCTTGGCGACCGCCGTGGTCACCTCGGCAATGGAGCGCACCTGGTCGGTCAGGTTGGCCGCCATGACGTTGACCGACTCCGTCAGGGCCTTCCATGTGCCCGATACGCCCTTGACGTCGGCCTGTCCGCCCAGCCGCCCCTCGGTGCCGACCTCGCGGGCCACCCTGGTCACCTCGTCGGCGAAGGAGGACAGCTGATCGACCATGGTGTTCAGCGTGGACTTCAGCTCGAGGATCTCACCGCGCGCGTCCACGTCGATCTTCTGGCTCAGGTCGCCCTCGGCCACGGCGGTCGCGACCTGGGCGATATTCCGCACCTGATCGGTCAGGTTGCCGGCCATGGCGTTGACCGAGTCGGTCAGGTCCTTCCAGGTACCCGATACTCCTGGGACGTAGGCCTGGCCGCCGAGCTTGCCCTCGGTGCCGACCTCGCGGGCCACCCGGGTCACCTCGGAGGTGAACAGGTCGAGCTGGTCCGCCATGCCGTTGAAGACCGTGGCGATCTCATCCATCAGCGGGTCGCCGCTCTGGGCCAGGCGGGTGCTGAAGTCACCGCCCCGCACCGCCGTTAGCCCCGCGAGCAGCTGTTCGAGCCCGGACTTGTCAAGTCTCGGACCCGCTTGGACCGTCTGGACCGTCTGAGTCAACGAGTGCTCCCATCAGCTGTGCCGATGCGGCCAGCGCGCGTACGGCACCGTCGTGCGATCTATACCGATGGTAGACCCGAAGTAACTATCATGGGCCGAACAAACGTCGGTACCAGGACAGAGCTCGCGTAGGCCGCCCGCGGCAGCGGGTTCCGGTCCGTTAGGCGACGGCCTTAACAGGACATAAGCAACGCGTGACGTTGGCGGGAGGCGGGTGATCATGACCGGCGATGATCTCGCGATGCCGCGGCTGGTCGCGGTCATCGAGCGGCAGCGGCGCGAGCTGGACCGGATCCGTGCCGCGGCCGCCGCGGAATCCGTTGTGGCGATGGCCAAGGGAGCCCTGATGGAGCGGCTCGGCCTGTCCGCCGCGGAGGCCGCCGGCCAGCTCGCCGAGCTGTCGGAGGCGACAGGGGTGCCGCTGACCGAGATGGCGGCCGCCGTCTTGGCGCCGCCCGACGACCCGGCAGCGACCGGAGCCAACGCGGGGCCACCGGACGCCGCGCCCGGAAGCGCCCCCGGATCTCCGGATGGTCAGGCCGCGCCCGGAAGCGCCCCCGGGCCTGCGGATGATCAGGCCGCGGCCGGAACTGCAGCAGGGTCGCCGGCTGGGCACCCCGCGGCCGCGCCGGGCTGGCACCCCCGGCTGCCCTCGCTGCTCGCCGCGATCGGGGCCGAGCTGGCGGCCGACGGCGCCGAGCTCGTCGGCACGCTGGCCGAGCAGGTGCTGTCGCCGCTCGGCCCTGT
>JBOHCG010000104.1:0-16735 GCA_050698735.1 Streptosporangiaceae bacterium
GGATCTGGCCCAGTCCGCACCCGTCGTAATACGGGGGCTTTGGGACCATGTGCCCGCAGTGTGGTGCGGAAACACCGAACGAAGAGTGGAACCGCGTCTCTTGGCGCACCCGCGGCCGACGACGCTGCAGAGGGGGTCGCGATATAGATGCTGCACACGGCAGAACAAGTTGCGCCTGCGCTGGCTGGCGAGGTCGCGGTCGTGACGGGGGCTAGCTCCGGCATAGGCGCGGCCACCGCACGGGAGCTGGGACGGCGCGGTGCCACGGTAGTACTCGCCGCGCGCCGGGCCGGCATGCTGGAAGCGCAGGTGCGGTCGATTGAGGAAGCCGGCGGTAAGGCAATCGCAATTCCCACCGATGTGGCGGATGCCTCGGATGTCACGATGCTTGCTGAGCGCACCCTGGCAGCTTTCGGCCGAGTCGACGTGCTGGTGAACAACGCCGGCGCCTCCTGGTCGAGGCCACTGGCGTCGAGTCCCCCCGATCAGATCACCGGCCTGGCCCAGGTGAATCTGCTCGGCGCGATGCTGCTCACCCGTGCGGTGCTGCCGGGGATGCTGGAACGGCGCCACGGAGCGATCATCTCGGTCGGCTCGCTCTCGGGCCGCGTGGCCATGGAACCGCTTTACTCCGCAACGAAGTACGGTCTACGCGGCTTCTCGCTAGCGCTGCGCCGCCAGCTGGCCGGGACCGGCGTCTCAGTGTCCCTGGTGTCACCCGGCAACATCAACACCGAGATGACAAGGCACGTCACGGCGCGTATGCCCGAGCCCTCGCTGGTGGCCACGGCGATCGCCGACCTCATCAGGCACCCGCGCCGCGAGGTGATCACACCGGGTCGGCACTCCGCCATCGCCTGGCTCGAACAGACGCTCCCCACCTTGGCAGATCTCGTGCACCGGCAGCGTCGCTGGTCCCCGGTGCGAGAGGAGGAGTCAGCGACATGGAGGTCCTGATCACTGGCGGCAATGGCCTGCTCGGCCGCCACCTGGTCGCGGCCCTGCAAGACCGCGGCGACAGCGTACGGGTGCTCGCGCTGCCCGAGGAGGGCACCCGATGGCTCCGCCAGCGCGGCGTCGCCGGCCAGCCGGACTCAAATTCGGACGCCGTCGCCCAGCGTCCACTCGCCTAATGAAGATCGGCATTAGCTGGTCGTCGATAGTACGCGTCCGCAGTGTCGGCACGGTCGCGTTGATGGCGCCCCTCCTGTTCATCGCCGGTGGCCTGCTGACGGGCTGCAGTCCTCCGGTGGCTGCGACCACGCAAAACTTCCGCATCACCGACTACACGAGGTTCGTCGACAACGACCAGGGTCCGGGTGAGGTCTTCATGCGGTATCCGCTGGGACGCATCGGCCTGTGGTCGACGCCCGAGGGTGAGATAGCCGACAGCGTCACCAGAGGACTGCTGCTGTACCCCACCGTCGACCAGGTGGCCGACAAGGGCACCGTGGATTGGCGCGCATCGATCAGCGCGAGCCCGTCGCAGACCAACATCACCTACGGCACCAACTCCCCCGCCAGGGGGTCGACCGTAGCTCTCACTGTCACGCCCAACGTCTCCGTCTACCGATACCACTTCAGCCACGTCACCTCTTACGAGGCGGTGGACTTGCTCATGCAAGAGGTGGAGAACTCCTATGTCACCTGGTCGAGCAGCAAGTTCGTGTATGTCGACGGCCATACCGCCGAGGTGACCCTGAGTAATGGCGGCAGCCAGGCGTGCTACTTTTACGTCAAGTTCAGCGCTCCGGCCGTCAGTCACGGCACGTTCACGAGCCACGGTGTGACGGACGGTGCAACCAGCATCACCGGGGACGACGTCGGTGGATACCTCACGTTTGCGCCCGGCACGCCGGTCACTGTCGCGGTCGCCCTCTCGATGACGAGCATGTCCAGAGCACAGCGGAACTTCAGCAACGAGTTCCCCACCTTCGACTTCGCCGAGGCGGTACGGAACCTCAAGGATGCATGGAACGCGAAGCTTGGCAAGATCGATGTGCAGCGCGCCAGCATTCTCACCGCAAAGGAGATCTACACCGGTCTGTACACCCTGTACGCGAACATCATCGACGTCACCGACAACGGGTCGGGATACACACCGGTGTCGCCGAGCAGGAGACTGCTCACCATCGGCTCCTCCGTCTGGTGGGAGCGGGTGGGCGGCGGCTATTTCCGGTGCTCATTCGACCAGGGGCGCAACGTCTACGCGTTCCTGACGCTGATCGATCCGGCCGTCATGAGGGATGTGCTGAACACGTATCTGTCGCAGTACAACCGTGACGGGTTTCTCAAGGGCAACTGGGACCCGTATACGCCGCAAGCGTGGTCCGATCAGCAGTGGGGATTCTTCAGTTATTTCTTCCTCGCCGCCGAACTGGAGGGGGTGACCGGTGTTCACTACCATGCCGCGGAGACCGCGATCCTCCACACCATGGGCATGAACGCGACGAACATGTACCTGGTCAAGGAGGGCTATTACCACTACGGCTACGTTCCGGCGAATATCGGCACGAGCAACTACCTGTCCCGTGGCCTGGAGTTCTCCACTCAGCTCGAGGGACTGGCACACCTCGGATACGTGCTCGGTGACAGCGCTACGTACAGCACGTACTACCCATGGGGCAAGGCGTACCTTAAGACCTGGAACCCCGCCAGCATGATCTTCCAGGCCAGGAACACCGACGGCAGCTGGGCGCCGGTCAACGCCGGGATGTTCGAAGGCACCACCACGAACTACGCCTTCGACGAGCCGCACGATGGGCTGGGCCTGGCCGACATCTACGGCGACACCGCCATGACCTCGAAGATCACCAGCATCTACGCCACCCCGAACGTCTGGTACAACGATTATCAGCTGGCGCAGCCGTACCTCGCCATATCGGCGAACAGCCCATCGGTGTCGCAGGACGTGATCCGGAACTACTTCCTTCCCGAGTTCAGCTCGCTCAGCATGTGGGAGCAGCTGCCCAGCGGCGGCTCGCTGTATTACACCGACAACGCCAGCGCTGAGGTTCTGGCCAACCTCGGCATCTACCCGATTCAGTCGCCGGGTGCGCAGTGGATCCTCAACAGCCCGGCAGTGACCAGAGCCGTCATCCATGGGCGATGGGACACGATCATCCAGGCAAGGGGAAATTCGTCGTCCACCCCGTACGTCTCGTCCATCCAGGTCAACGGCTCGGCGTATCCCAGCCACTTCATCTCCGGTGAGACGCTCGCCACTAAGAGCAACACGCTGACCTTCGGCATGACGGCCACGCCGTCGCGCATCGGTCAGATGTACCTCACCGGGACTGACGGCGAAGTGCTCTCGGCCAGCACCGACAACAGCACGTACCTGCGGTTCCGCAACGACCCGCTCGGCGGTACGTCCCAGGCGAAGGTGTATGCGGCGAAGGCGCCGGTTGCGGTGTCGGTGAACGGCGCAGCGCTGCCCGGTAGCAACTCGTCGTACAACTCCGGCGAGCACGTCATCACGCTACGGGGCCTGCCCGCTGGGACGGTGCTGGTGCAGTTCAGGCGAGCCTGACCAGACACAGCCACGCCGACCAGGCGCTTATTCGGGCAGCGCTGCACAGGTCAGAGCAAGATGAGCCTGCGGGTGCAGCTCGAGTCAGCATTGATGCCTTTCCAGCTTTACCGCCGGACGAAATAGTGGTGTGGCGCCCGAGGGCCTGCCCGAGAGCCAGTAGTGCGGCTGATGGGCGTGATAGCGGCGGTGAGAGTGATGGCGGCGGTGATAGTGATGGCGGTGAGGAATGCGCCGCCACCCGGCCGCGGCTGCAACCGTTTGCGCACGTCCGGGACACCATCTCGACACCCAGTGGACCTTGACATCCCGTTTTGTGATGTAATGATTGAAGGGTGCGCTTTGGCTCGGCCCTCGCGTATCAGATTGTGGGGTGGCTGGAGGGGTCTTGCCGTAGAGGGTGGCGCGTGCGGATTTCACCGAAGTTAAATTCAAGTTAAAACATATATCCTATGAGTGAAACTCATATCGATACGGACTCCTACATGTCTGGCACGGACTCGCAGCGTCGGGCCCGCAGCCAGTCGCTCACTTAAGGCCGAGGCACCGGACAGGCTCGGCCAATGGACGGCCGGGAATACTGGAACCCAGCCTCTGCAATATCCCGTCAATCCTGTTCAGGTAAATGTATCCATTTACTTCAGGTAATAAATCCGTTCACCTAACCCTCCTATTCGTTCAGAGATCAGCCTAACTGCCCCAGCAGGACAAGGGTGTCTGCGAGTTGCAGTGCACCAGACAGATGTCCGCCATGCGCTTTCGGAGTGGGGCAGGTGAGGATTGTTGACGCGTACCGGGACCCGGGAGGCCGCGCTACCTGACCGGCGCCTGCGGGAAACATGCCATGACATGCGGCAACCGGTCGCTGCCGTGCTTGCGCTAGCGGTGATGGCGCTGGCCGACCCGGACGTGGGCGAGGAGACGCGCGCCCTTCTCGAGCAGATAATCACGCAAACCGAATGGCTCGCCGACATCATCGGGCAGTGGCTGGACACCGCTGACCCGCCCGCGCCACGCTCCCGTGTGACCAACCTCACCCGGGTCGTTAACGAGGCTGCGGCAGCCGAACGGCTCACCTGGCACGGCGAACTGACCGTGGCATGGCCCGCCGAGCCGGTCTACTCGCCCGTCAGCCGGGTCAACTTCCGCCGGATGGTAGCCAACCTGCTGGGCAACGCCATCCGCGCGGCTGGGCCGTCGGGCCGGGTCTCGATCAAAATCGAGCGACGTGACGGCCACGCGCTGATCGTGATCGAGGACAGTGGCCCGGGTTTCGGGCCTGTCCAGGAGGGCTTTGGGCTGGGTCTCTCATCGGTGGCCCGGAGCGTTGTCGCGTGCCGGGGAAGGCTGGAATGCGTCCACGGGCCCCGCCGTGGCGCCCGGGTTCACCTGTGGCTGCCACTCACGAACGACCTGAGGCGGAGGAGCGTGGGTTCATGCGCCTAGTTCTCTGTGACGACAACCGGATTCTGTGCGAAGCGCTCGCCGCCGGATTGGAAGCCCACGGCCATGAGGTCGCCGGAATCGCGACCACCGCTGCTGACGGTGTCCGGGCGGTGGCTGCTCATGACCCAGACGTGTGCCTGCTGGATCTTCGCTTTCACGAGGGACTGGATGGTCTCAGCGCCGCCCGGACCGTCCGGAAGGAGCATCCCCGCACCAAGGTACTCATACTGTCCGTCGTTACCGAGCCCGAAACAGTGGCGCAGGCCCTGGAGGCTGGTGTCGTCGGCTTCCTGCGCAAGGACCAGGACGTCGGGCAGATCGCTGACGCGCTCGATGTGGTGGCCGACGGCGGCCTGGTCATCGACGCGAGGCTGCGACGGGTTCGCAAGCGGGCTCTCCCAGAGCCGCGCCCCAGTGGGCTGACCCCCCGGGAGACTGAAGTGCTGCACCGGATCGTCGCCGGTCAGGACACCGTGCAGATGGTGTCCGAGATGGGTATCGCGGTCAGCACGCTGCAAACGTACGTGAAGAACGTCCTCACCAAGCTGGGAGCACACACCCGGCTTCAGGCTGCCGCCCTCGCCATCGGGAAGGGGCTGCTGGACGACCCCCCGATCCAGCCGCCGGCTCCCACCGCCGACTCTGAATCCGGCACCGCTGCTGAGCGATGGCCTCCTCAATCTGGCGTAGCTCAGCCCACGGCAGGATGGGGTTTCGCAGAGGAAGGGCGCTGAGCCAGGCTCAGAACTATGGGCCTTCGCGTCTTCATCGTCGACCAGGAGCGCACGTTCGCCGATGCGCTCGCCACCAGGCTGGAGGCTGAGGCGGACGTCGCCGTGGTGGCCGCTGTCAGCGCCGAGTCGCCTGCGCCGCGCCCGGTCGTGTCCCGAAACACCGACATCATGCTGCTTGATGGCGATCTCCCTAAAGGCGCCTCGTTCGCCCTGTGCGAGGAAGTGTCGAGCAGCAGCGATGCCGTCCACGTGATCATTATGAGCTACTCTGCGGAGGCGGAACGCATCGTGGCGGCGGTTCGCGCTGGGGCGGCCGCCTGGGTGCCCAAGGACGAATCACTGGAGCACCTGCTCCGTGTCATCCGTGGCGTCGTCCAGGGGGAGACCTGGCTGCCCCCGGTAGCAACGGGCCAGGTCCTGCGGCTACTGCTGCATGAGCGCGAGCAGCAGCGGGAACACGAGCGGCGGCTGGCCGCGCTCACGCCCCGGGAGCGTGAGGTACTGGCGTGCCTGGCCGACGGCGCCGCGCGGCATGAGGTAGCGGCCCGGCTCAGCCTCACAGCGAACACCGTTCGGACCCACTTGCAGAATCTCATGGCCAAGCTCCAAGTCCATTCCACATTGGAAGCTGTGGCGCTGACCCGGTCCGAACTGAACCGGGTCTCGGACGGCTAGGGCCCGGGTGGTGAGCAGCCATGCGGCTGACGTCAGGTTTCCTGGCTGGCACCACAGCCGCGGATGACACCGAACTGGATTGAGGAATCCCCGGTGATCACATACAAGTTCACGATCCAGGGGGAGATAGCGGCGGCGAATGCTACCGAAGCCTACGATGCCCTCAGTGAAGTGCTGACACGGATCGCAGACGATTTCCGGTCGCACGCGACGAGAGTCGAGTTGGCAGAAGAATTCAGGATTACGCTCGAGCCATTGCACAAACCGCCAGACTGGGATGTTGAGGAGAAGAACGGTTCTGGCGGAATTTAGAGTGCGATTCTGGCTGCGGCGATAATACCCGTAACTTCTGCCTGCGGGATCAGTTCTGCTCCCCTATCATACGGAATAGTCCTACGACAGATAGGGGATGCGCCGGGATCAGCGCACGGGCTAGCGTTGAATACGCATGACCCACTGACTTCCTTCGAACAGTTTACGTAACAAGGCATCATGCCTGCGTAGGGGGAGCGCGGATGCATAATAATAAAAGTATCATGACAAGGCCCGCCAGTTTGCCGCTGCCCGGCACCGTGCGCCCTTTCAATTAGCAGGTGCGGCGATGGCCATCGTGTTCGCTGAAACGCCCCTGCTGACCATGCGGCTGCTGGGAGGGTTCCACGTCGAGCGAGCCGGCGTGGCCGGAGCGGTATCCGGCTGGCAACGGCGCAGCGCGAAGACCCTGACGAAGTTGCTCGCGACATGCCCAGGGCACACGCTCCATCGTGAGCAGGTCCTCGACATCCTCTGGCCGGGCGCCGACGTTGAGTCGGCACTCAACAGCTTCGGCAAGGCACTCCATGCCGCTCGCCACGCGTTCGAGCCCGACCTGCCCCGGAGAATGGACTCCGCGTACCTCCGGCTGACAGACGCCATGATCGCGCTGAACACCAAGCATGTCGTGATCGACGCAGATCGCTTCGAGCAACTGGCGAAGGACGCGCTGCATGGACGGGATATCACAGCGTACGAATCCGCGCTCGCTGCCTATAGCGGTGAGCTGCTTCCCGAGGATCGCTATGCAGACTGGTGCGCTGAACGCCGGAGCTTCCTGGCGGAGCTGCGTGTCCGGCTGCTACTCGGACTGGCGGAGATACTCGAGGGCCACGGCGCCTGCAGCGAGGCAGCAGACCGTCTCCGCACAGTGCTCGGATACGACCCGACGCGCGAAGTGGTGCACCGCCAGCTGATGCGGCTGTACGCGGAGATGGGAACACCCGACCAGGCGGTCCGGCAATTCCAGGTTTGCCAGGACGTGCTGCGGCGGGAACTCAGCCTCTCACCTCAGCACGAGACGGTCTCCCTCTACCGCGACATCCTGCAAAGCCGCGTCCCGCTGCGCGGCCCGGCGGCTGGCCGCGAGGTCTCGATCGCCGGCCAACGGCCGAAGGCGGCCAGCCAGCAGCCGAAGACAGTAGACGTTCCCAGGCAGGCGCCTGCGATGGCCAGCACGGTCAGGCCCTTTGTCGGCCGGGAGCGAGTGATCCAGCATCTGTGCGGTCAGTTGCGGACCAGTGACGCGCAGCCACGCATGGTCCTCGTCACCGGAGAGGCCGGTGTTGGCAAGACGCGGCTCCTGGAGGAACTGGCAGCGAGGGCAGCCAAGCAAGGAGCTGCTGTGCTGTCGAGCGGGCGGGGGGCCCATGCAGGACGGTTTCCATGTGGCTTGTTCGCGGTGGCGTTGGAGAATCATGCGGCGGGTCTTCCGGAGTCGAAGCGCGCCGAGATGGCGCACCGTTACCCGGCCCTTGCTCGTTTCGTCCCGTCTTTGCAGGCAATGGGCGAGTTCCCGTCGGGTGCGACCGGTCCCGGCGACTACCACCTTGATCTCATGCCCGCCGTTGCGCGGCTGCTGATGGATCTTGCCAGCAGGCAGCCGGTCCTGCTGGTCCTGGGTGACCTGCAGGACGCCGATCAGCTCAGCCTCGACCTGCTTCGCTATCTCGCCCAGCTGGCGGTCAGGCGCCGGTGGCTGATGGTGGGCGCGGTCCGCGAAGAGGAGGTGGGGGCCACCACGGAGCCCAGGCGGATGATCGAGGCGACCATGCGCGAGGGTCTCTGCCTGAAGATCAACCTGGATTGCCTGTCCCGCAGCGACTGCGATCAGCTGGTGCGGGCCATGTTCGCGGGCCGGAATGGCGGTGACGAGCTTGCGGAACAGATCTACCACTGGTCCCGCGGGAACCCACTGTTCGTCGAGGAGCTCGTCCGGGAGATCCGCGAGAGTGCTTCTGGCCCGGCCGGGCGGCCTGAGACAGCCCGGGTCCCGGCACGCGTGCGTGCGCTGACGGCGATGCGCATGGCAGCTCTGGATGAGACCCTGCGCCGCGTGCTGGGGCTGGCGGCTGTTACTCGTGCGGCCGAGATCTCGCTGAGCGACCTCCGCACCGGGGCAGCGGCACTCGATCCCCCTGTCTCTGACGCGGCGCTCTTCGAGGTGCTCGATCGCGCGCTGCAGATCGGCCTGCTGGAAGAGCGCTCAATGGGCTACGCGTTCCGGCATCCGCTCATCCGGGCGGCGCTGTATGAAGGCCTTTACCGGCATCGCCGGGACCAGCTCCAGGACGCGCTCGCCCAATGTTGATCACGGTGAACCCAGATCCTGCTCCCAGGTGCCCGGCGCCGCTGGCCGGTCACCGTCGCGGACCTTCATTCCGGGCGGTGAGCTCGATCGTCCCGCAGTCTATCATGCCGCTCCGACCAGCCATTATTCCTGGGAAGACGGCTGGAAGAGCGCTGGAATCACGTTGTCCCACGCTGGGAGGACGACCAGGCAGGTGTCCCACGCTGGGACGACCAGGCAGGTACGGACGCGAGCCTCCAGCACGTCGTCCGGGTCTGTGCCAGCCACGCGCAAGGCCGAGGGGGGCGCGCTGCGCCTGACTCCGGAATGACGACAGGCGGCGATGGGCCCTGCGCCTCTCGGGGCGTTGCGACATCGCCATAGGGAGGACACGGCGTGGCTCGCAGGAAGTTCGACGAGCACTTCAAGGCGGGAGCAACAGGGCTGGTCCGGGAGACTGGCAAGCAGCTCGCGCAGGTGGCCAGGGACCTTCGAATCAACAACAGCACCGCAGGCACTGGGGTCGCGCTGGACCGGCAGCGCCGGGCGACCGGGCAACTCAACGGGGACAACGCAGCCGTGCAGCCGGACGGCAACAATCCAGCCGGGCAACTGAACGGGAACACCGGGACCGCGCAGCGGGAGGGGCACATCCGGACCGCGCAACTGGACCGGGACACCGGGACCGCGCAACTGGGCGGTCACTACGCAACCGGGCAGCTGACAGGCCAGGAAGGCGCACAACTGACCGGAAATGAGCAGGCCCGCGCGCGCGCGACTGCGACAACTCGCCTGCTCAGCGCGCGGCAGAAGGCCGAGCGCTGGAAGGAATGGGGCCGGCTCCGGACCGAATTCCTCGCGGCGAGCTGGGACGCCCGGCTTCGGCCCAAGCTGGCCGGCAAGGACACCCAGGAGCTCGTGTGGGCAGGCCTCCTCCTCATCGCGATCGCCGCGAGTCTGCTGTGGCTCGTCGTGCTGCGGCCCGGGCCCTGGCAGGTTGGGCTGATCATCGCCGTTACGGTCGCGCTCGCGCCCCGGAAGCCGCAGTGGCTCGAGCGCCGAACCGAGGAACTTGCGCGCCGCGCGCTCGCCCCGCCTGCCCGCTATCTCACCAGGCGGATCGGCGTCCTCAACCGGATGCAGAGCCTGTGGTGTCGCGTTCCAGAAACCGGACGGCCGGCGACCCGCCTGCTCCTGCTCCTGAATTTCCTGGTCACAGTGGCGCTGTTCAATACTGCGAAGTTCTCTGGGCTCTGGGCTGTTAACACGACAATCATCTTCGCCCTCATGTTCTGCGTGAACCTGCTCGTGTTTAATTTCAGCCTTTCCTGGGCATCACGCACGATCCGCGTGCCTTCTAATGACCATTCGACCGCCCTTGACACCGTAGCGACAGCGATAACTGACCGCTCCAGCCACAACGGTCACGCGCAGGGCTCCCACCCGGACTCAGCTGAAAAATCCGGAAGCGGCGGACGGCAAACGGCACGGCCTGACGCGACCCCCGCAGGGAACGCGACCCCAGCAGGGGTATCGCCAAAATTTCGCCAGCTCCGGCTACCACGTTTCTCCGGGAAGATCCATCCTGGGCTGGCGGCAGGCGTGGTCATCCTGACCGTCGGATGGATTGGCTATGCACGCCCGGGGCTGCTGCTGATCCTGGCTGCCCTCGTCGTGGGAGCGGCGATTCTGTCCACGATGGACATCAGCCGTCATCAGGCGATCACCATGATGCTGGCGATCGCCCTCGGCGTGGCCACCGTTGACTACATTAGCTGGCGCTTCTCGGTGACGAACTGGCAGGGCTGGTGGATTGCCGTTCCGCTGCTCTGCGCGGAGGCTCTGGGGGCAGCCCACACACTTGGCTTCCAGTTCACGGTCTGGCCGTGGCCGGCGCCGGTGATCGAACTCGGCGAAGATCCGGTACGACATCCGATCTTCATTCTCGTCCCTACCATCAACGAGGGAGTCGGCACGCTCAGGCCGACGCTTGAAGGGTGCATCGCTGCCCGGCAGAAGTACCTGACCCAGCACCCAGATGGGCGGGTAACCATCGTCGTCTGCAACGACGGCCGCGCGGCCCGGTTTCCGCGCTGGGCGGAGACGGACGCGCTGGCACAGGAACTTGGCGTCCGCTGTGTGACGAGGACAAGTAACAGCGGCGCGAAAGCAGGCAACATTGAAAATGCACGCCAGGAATGCCGGATTACCGGGAACGCGTTCCTGGTAATCTTCGATGCCGATCAGGTGCCGAAGCCCGATTTCCTGGTCAAGACCGTCCCGGCGTTCGCTGACGCGAAGGTGGGCTGGGTCCAGACCGGGCAGTATTATGCGAATCTTAGCAATCCTGTCTCTCGCTGGGCGGATGACCAGCAGTCGATGTTCTACAACCTGCTGTGCCCAGGAAAGGCGGCGCTGAACGCCGCGTTCATCTGCGGGACGAATGTGGTCATACGCGCCGCGGCGCTGGACGAGATCGGCGGGCTGCCCCAGGACTCCGTGACCGAAGACTTCGCCGCCTCGGTCAGCCTGCACCCGCGCTGGCGCAGCATCTACCTGACCGAAGTCCTCGCCACCGGTCTCGGGCCACCCGACATCTCGTCGTACCTGAAGCAGCAGGGCCGCTGGGCGCTCGGCACGCTGGGCGTGTT
Organism: Streptosporangiaceae bacterium; assembly: GCA_050698735.1. Lineage (GTDB taxonomy): Bacteria > Actinomycetota > Actinomycetes > Streptosporangiales > Streptosporangiaceae > Palsa-504. The sequence goes on from JBOHCG010000104.1 coordinate 11,641, forward strand.
CCGCACCCACTGGCGTGACATCCTGCTCCCGAGGAAGGACGGGCTGCGGCCCGGGCAGCGGGTGCAGTACCTCCTGGCCTGCACGCATTACCTCTGCGGCCTGCGTGATCTCATCTACCTGGTCTGTCCCATTCTCTTCATCTTTACCGGCATCCCCGCCGTGCGCAGCGCGACGTTGAGTCAATACCTGTTGCACTTCGTCCCATACGGCGCGCTCGGAATCACCGCAATGTGGTATTCCACACGAGGCGTGACCGGACTGCGCGGAATCATCATCGGCTTCGGCTCCAGCCCCGCACTGATTGGCAGTCTCGCTGCCGTCATCCTGGGGCGCAGGAAGCCCTTTGCCGTTACCTCCAAGGAGCGCCAGGGGCGGCGGTCGCTCAGGTACCTGGGCGTTTATGTCTTCTTCCTGCTGCTCTGCATCGCCTCCCTCGCCTGGGCTACCCAGGTCAGAGGAAGGCAGCAGACGTCGCTGTTTATCAGCCTGCTGTGGGTCATCTATTCAATGCTGCTGCTGTCGAGTTTCCTGTGGCTGGCCTACCAGGACATACGCGCACAGGCGGCTGCACAGCTGTCCGGGGCCGCCGAGATCACGGCTAAGCAGCCCTACCCGTCCAAGCTGCTCGTGCGCAAGAACGGCCTCAGGCCGGTGCTCAACCTTGGCATGGCCGCATTGATAGCGAGCCCTCTCCTGTTCAGCACCCGGCTGGCCTCATTGCCGATATTTGCCGACGCCGCCCCATCATTTGCGATCACAAAGAACCAGGTAGATGCGCAATATACCGGCGTATCGCTTCCTGTTCAGACGCTGATGAAACAAACCCCGGTGCTGGAGCACGACCTGGGCATCCGCTTTTCGATCATAGGCCGCACGCAGGTCATCGGTGACCGGTTCGACACAGCCTGGGCAGACCAGCTGGCGGCGCAGGGCGCGAGCCCGTGGATCAGCCTCGAGTTCGGCGTGTTCGGCCCGGGCCACAAGCCGCCGCTCACCGCCGATCTGGTGGCGATCTTCAACGGGGTCGATGACCAGGAGATCAGGCGGTGGGCCGTTGAGATCCGCGATTTTGCCAAGCCAGTCTTCCTGACCGTCCTGCTCCAGGTGGACAAGAACTGGGCCGTATCGTCTGGCGTTGCGAATGGGGGCATCCCGGAGGACGTGCCGAGGGCCTGGATGCACATACAGTCAATCTTCCGCGCAGCCGGGGCAAATAACGTGGCCTGGGTATGGGCCCCGGCTGATCCGCTGCGTGACCAGCGGTTCGCACCACCGCCGTCCACCATCAGCGCGGTCCTGCAGGACTTTATCAACTACCCGGGCACGCACTGGGGAAATCCGCAGCAGGTGCTGCACAGCCTGGCCCGGCGGTACCCGGGAAAACCCATCATCGTCGAGGTCAGTGCCTCGGGGCCAGCTGCGGAGAAGGCTGCATGGCTGACCCGGCTGGGACAGGCGGTCCGTGACTGCCCGCAGCTGTATGCCCTGCTCTACCACGAAGGCGGACCGGACCTCAAGCCGACCCCGGCCGAGTACAAGAGCTGGTCGCTGACATCTGATCCTGAGTCGCTGGCGGCCTGGAAGCACATCGTGACCAGGCTGCACGCGGGGGGGAGGCTCCCATGACCACGTACGCCGAGCCGCGGACCGCCGTCGAGCCCGGCCAGGCTCGGGCCGGCTTCCTTTCAGGGCGCTGGCCGATCTTCCTCATCCTGGCCCTGCAGGCGCTGGTCTCGGTCACCATGCTGCATAACACGGCGTTCCAGGACGAGGCTCTCTACCTGTACGCCGGCCGGCAGATCATCCATCACTGGAACGGCGGCCCCGTTCCGCCGGACTATACGTTCTATTTCTCTGGTTACCCGTATGTTTACCCGGTCATCGGCGGGTTCCTGGACATGATCGGCGGGCTGGAACTCGCCCGCAGCTTCAGCTTGGCCTGCATGCTGGGGGTGACGACGATCGTCTACGTGGTCACCAGGAAGCTCTTCGGCCAGCGTGCTGGCTTCTTCGCAGCCGCCGTCTACTCCGCAGCCGGGGTGGTCCTCTTCCTCGGCCGCCTGGCCACCTTCGACGCCATGTGCCTCTTCCTCATCGCGCTGGCCACCGCCTTTGCTGTGCACGGCGTCATGGGCAGGCGCCCCTGGATCACGCTGGCGATCGGGCCGGTGCTGGTCCTGGCCATCCTGGCGAAGTATGCCGCGCTGCTGCTGGTGCCCCCGGTATTCGGCGTGCTGGCCTGCGTGAGCCTCGTGTTCCTGGGATGGTGGCGTGCGCTCTTGCGCCTCGCCCTGGCGCTGGCGGGCTTCGCGCTCAGCTTGGGCGTCGCCTACGAGATCATGGACAAAGCGGCTTTCCATGCCATTTCCGGCAGCACCACGAATCGCGCTGTGGGTCTCAAAGCGCCCCGTCTTGCCCTGTTTAGCTACGTGATGCACATGGGCGGCCTGATCTTTCTCCTTTCGTTCCTGGGCCTGCTGCTGTTGCTCCGCCTGCAGCCACGGTTCCGGCTGCTGGCCGTGGTCTTGTTCGGCTCCTCGTTGCTGATGCCCGCCTACCACATCTATATGCAGGAACCGGTATCACTGGACAAGCACATCGCATACGCGCTGTTCTTCGCGGCGCCGCTGGCTGGTTACGCCCTCGCCTGGCTGTCAGGGTATCAACGGCAGCCGTCCCCCGCTCCGTACCGGGGCCACTGGCTGGCCGGAGTTGCCATCGTGCTGGCGATCTTCACGGTAGGCCTGGGCCAGTCCCGCACCCTCTACGCGAATTGGGCGAATACCTCAGGCCTGAGCCAGGCGCTGCACACGCAGGTGCGCGACGGATCGGGGAGGATCCTGGCGGAAGATATCGAGGTGGCCCAGTTCGACGCGATGGATGTCACCGAGCCATGGCAATGGAATAGTTTCTACTATCCTTATTACATCACCCCTTCGCATCATTTCCTGTATGGGAACCAGGCACTCGTTCAGGCGATCAAGACCCGTTTTTACAGTTGGGTGGAACTCAGCTTCAACTACCTCCCCCAGTCGGCATACTTCCTGGCCGGGCAGATGGCGGCGACGAGGAACTACGACCTGATCGCGGTGATCCTCTTCCAGAACTCGTACGGGAAGGGCCATTTTTATCTGTGGCGGAGCGCGCTGGTGCCAGGTCACGGCAATTTCAAGAGCCTGGCGCAGCTGAAGACGAATGACTGGGGCAGCTGAAGGCGGAGGGCTGGATCTGGACCGCTGGATTATGGTCACCGACGCTGGGGGCAAGCTGCGATCGCAGCCAGGAGCTCGCCGGAAGCGCGCGGCTATCCACCCAGCTGCCCACTTCCCGGCCGTCTGCTTCCGGCGGGGCCGCCACCGCCGCCGCCCAAGGCGGCGGCGGTTCGGGGCCTGCGTGGCCGTTTTCCTCTTGCTGACGGCCATCGTGAGCATCGCCGAGCTGCGTGGGAGCCGTGGCAGGAGCACCGACGGCAACCCGTTCTCGGGTGTCCGGCTGCTCATCGAGCCGCACAGTCCGGCGGCCCAGGCCGAGGCATCCCTCGAACGCTCGGACCCGGCGGCCGCCGCGCTGCTGCGGAAGATCACCAGCCACCCCGCCGGAATCTGGCTCGGCAGCTGGATCCCGGCCGCCCGGGTAGCCGCCACCGTCCGGGCGGTGATGCGCGAGGCCGCGGGCCGCGACTCGATGCCGCTGCTGGTGCTGTACGCGTTCCCCGACTACGGCTGCGCGCACGACGCTACCGGAGGCCTGGCCGACGCGGCCGCGTACGAGCGCTGGATCGGCCAGGTAGTCGCGGGGATCGGGACGGGCAAGGCCGCGGTGATCCTCGCGCCGGATACGCTCGCCCAGCTCGCCCAGCTCGCCCAGCCTGACTGCCTGTCGCCGGCCGAGCAGCAGAACCGGCTCGCGATGATCCGCCGGGCCGTTGACCAGCTCGCCACGTCGCCGGACACAGCCGTCTACATCGATGCCGGCAATTGGCGCTGGCGGCCGGCCAACGTCATGGCCCCGCTCCTCATCGCCGCCGGCGTCCGCCAGGCCCGGGGCTTCTCGCTGAACGTGAGCAACTTCAATTCGACGATCGCGGAGGAGTCGTACGGCGACGAGCTGAGCGCGCTGGTGCACGGCGCGCACTACGTGATCGACACCTCGAGAAACGGGGCCGCCACCGCGCAGACATGGTGCAACCCGCCCGGGCAGGCACTCGGGGTGCCGCCGACCGCGAGCACCGGCCATCACCTGGTGGACGCGTTCCTCTGGATCAAGCCTCCCGGGGCGTCTGACGGCACGTGCAACGGCGGCCCTCCTGCCGGGACATTCTGGCTGTCCTATGCGCTCGGCCTCGCTGCGAACGCGCGGTGGTGAGCTCCGCCCGGACGCGGCCGGGCCTCCGCCCGGACGCGGCCGGGCACGTCTACACCTCAGCCGACGCCGCGGATGTCTCTGGCTGGCTCTGCTGCCGGTACCACGCGGCAGCCAGGCGCACCCCGTCGCGGAGATCGACCATGGCGTGGTAGCCCAGCTCGCGCCGGGCCTTGTCGATCGAGTGCCGGTTGTCGGTGCCGAAGAGCTTGACGCCGAGCCGGGTCACGAACGGCTGCGCCTCAGTACCGGTGGCCGCCGCGACGCGCTCGGCGAGGTAACCGGCGCTGTACAGGGCCCGGTACGGGACGTGCACGTGGGGCGGGCTGGCGCCGGTCTCGCTGGCGATCGCTTCCAGCAGCTGCTGCTGGGTGAGCGGGCTGTCGTTGGTGATGTTGAAGGCCTGGCCGACGGCGTTGGGGTGGTCGAGCGCGAGCAGCAGGCCCTGCACCACGTCGGTCACGTAGACGAAGGGCAGCGCGTTGTCGCCCGGGCCGACGATGACGCCCTTGCCCGCGTGCAGCCGGTCGGCCATCCGGCCGAAATGCAGGCGGTCGCCGGGGCCGAAGAACGTGCCGGGACGGATGATGACCGCGGGCAGCTGGTCCTCGATGATCATCCGCTGGACGGCCAGGTCGCCTGCGGCCTTGGTGACCGCGTAGGGCTCGCCGAACGGCCGCAGCAGGAAATCCTCGCGGGCAGGCCGGCCCAGGTCCATCCCGTAGACGGTCC
>JBOHCG010000105.1:0-16721 GCA_050698735.1 Streptosporangiaceae bacterium
TCGGCCCGGCGATGATCAGCCAGACGCCGAGAAGCGCGGCGCTAACCTGCAGGCCGGTGAACCCGCGCGGGCTGACCAAGGCGAAGGCGCCCGCTCCGGCCACAGCGAGCCCGGAGATCAGGTTGACGATGGTCGCGTTGTTGCCGGTGTACTGCAGCGTGAGGAACCACGGGGACAGGGCGACCCAGACACCGGTCAGCAGCACGATCGCGGCGGACACCTGGGTGCCGATGTCGGTCATGGTGCCCGGCAGCCGGTACTCGGCTGGGCCCGACATACCGGCAGGGGCGGCCGGGACGTGTGCGCCGTTGGCTTCCGGACGGTGGATCAGTGGGGTGGACATGGCATGTTCCTTTCTTCCTGCGGGCGATGACCTTCCCGCCGCGGCGCTTTGCGGCGGCGGGCCGTCACGCTCCTGAGCGTCCCGCGGGGCTGGGTGAGCTGGCGTCGCACACTATGTGCGATTCCGGATCCGGCACTGACGGTGGACCGGCAGCGGCTCGCGTCACCCAGTTGTGCGATGCGCTGCGGTGGTTAGCTCGCTAACCTGCGCGGCGACGGCGCCAGCAGGCCGAGGGCGCGGGCGCGGTCCACGGTCTCGTGCCTGGTGTGCGTGCCGAGCTTCGCGTAGAGGTGGCGCATGTGCGTCTTGACCGTGTACCAGGACAGGAAGAGCTCGTCGGCAATCTCCCGCGCGGAGAGGTTGGTCGGCAGATAGCGCAGGACCCGGGTCTCGCTCTCGCTCAGCGGTTCTTGCGGCGACTGCTGTTCTTGCGACGATGGCGCGGACCTGCCCGCCGCAAGCAGGCCAAGGATCTCGGAGATCAGCGACGGGTGCGCGGTGCGGTGCCGGGGGTGGCGCTGTAGCAGCGCCGGAACGGGGTGCAGAAGGAACGGCAGGATCGCGCCGTCGGGCTCCGCGCCGTCCAGCGCGCGTTCCAGGGCGCTTTCGGCGGCGCGCTGGTCGCCAAGCGTGTCCCGCGCGGTCGCTGCCAGCAGCAGAGCCTCGATCACCGTGACTCGGTGGGCTACCGGGGCGGACCCGTCGAGGACCGGCGCAAGGGCGAGGATCGCCGCTTGCGCGTCGCGGTGCGCAAGCCGCAGCGCCGCCGCGGCGACGCGCATCTCCGCGGTTTCCCGCTCTTGCTCGTCGAGTTCGGCGAGGCCATGCTCGGCTCGCTCTGTCGCGCCGATCGCTGCCAGCGTTCGCAGCTGCGCCGCGCGGGCCTGCCTGGCGAGCGGGTACGGTGCGCCGAGCCGCTTCGCCTGCCGGTCGGCGGCCCCGAAGGCGGCAAGCGCTTCCTCCGGACGGTCACGCGCGAGCTCGAGCTGCGCCCGAATGTAGTGTAGCCGCAGCGCGGGAGCGGGCTCGGCTTCCTCTCTGACGGTGCGCTCGGCACGCTGGATCCACGGCTCCGCCTCCTCGAGCCGGCCCTGCCAGAGCAGCGCGGCGCCCAGCGCCAGGTAGGCGTGCCCGGCGAGCGGGTCGTCGGTCCAGCCGTGCCGCCTGGCCAGCTCGATCGCCTGCGTGCTTGGCTCCACAACCAGCGCGAACGACCGTGTGATCTCAATGCCCGCCCAGCGGACCAGGCTGGCGAACTCCAGATAAGGCCGCCCGATCTGGCGGGCCAGCGCCCTGGCTCCTTCGAGATGGCGCTCGGCTTCTTCGTAGCGCCCAGTCCAGAACTCGGTAGTGCCGAGCCTGAGCAGCGCCATCGCACGCAGCTCCTCGCCCAGTCCCATCTCCGCCGCCGCCAGGCTCACGGCCGGCTCGAGCAGCCGCCTGGCCTCCTCGACCGCGACAGGGAGGTCGTTGCGCAGCTGAGCCAGCGTGAGCCGCAGCATGGCGAGCGCGACCTGCAGGTGCCCGCGCCGGCCGGCGGGCACGGACGCGGATCGCTCCTCGGTGAGCCGGAGATTGCGCTCCGCGGCGGCGAAGGCTCCCGCGTTCAGCTCGCGGGCCGCGAGCAGCGCGGTCAGCTCGGCGTCGGCGGCGATCACGTCGGCGGGGAATCCGGCGAGCAGTTCGTCCGCGGTGGCCGCCTGGCCGTCGAGCTCGAGGCTGAACCAGTGATCGAACAGCACCCGGGCCGCGAGATCCCAGTTCTGTGCCGCCTGGGCGTGCCGGACCGCCTCCGCCGCGAACCCGTGCTCCGCGAACCAGCCAGCGGCCGCGCCGTGCAGTCCGGCTATCTCATCCGGGTCAGTGTCGAGCAGTTCGAGCTGCAGCAGGTCAGCGAAGAGGGAGTGATAACGGAACCACGACCGCTGGCTGTCGAGCGCGACCACGAACGCGTTCGCCTGTTCCAGCTCCCGCAGGATCCGGCCGCCACCGGCCGCCCCGGCCAGCAGGTCGGCGAGCTCGCCATTGACGCGCTCCAGCACAGATGTCCGCACCAGCAGCCGCCTGACCTGCTTCGACTGGCGTCCCAGCACCTCGGCGAGCAGGTACTCGGCCACCGTCCGGTCGCTGCCCGAGAAACCGGCGGCGACCGATTCCGGATCCGGGTGTCCGGCAAGCGAGAGCGCGGCCAGCCTCAGTCCGGCCGCCCAGCCTTCGGTCCGCTCGTGCAGCAGCGCCAGGGCCGGGTCCGGCAGTTGCACCCCGGCCGCGGCCAGCAGCTCACGCGATTCGTCCAGGGTGAAGCGCAGGTCCGCGGCGCGGATCTCGGTCAGCTCCCCGTCCAGGCGTAGCCGGTGGAACCCCAGTTGCGGGTCACGGCGGCTGGCGAACACGAACCGCAGCTCCGCTGGGGCACGCATCACCAGCAGTTCTAGCTGGCGCAGCGCGTGCGCCGAACGCAGCTCATGCAGATCATCGATTACCAGCCATACCCGCTCCGGCAGCGAGTGCAGGTCCTGCAGCAACCACTCCACGATCGCCCAGCCGTCCAGATCGGGCGTCGCCGTCAACGGCCGCACCAGCTTCGACCCAGGTGTCGTGTCGCGCAGCGCGTCCACCAGCGAGATCAGGAACTGCCGCGGGTCGCGGTCTTCGCCATGCACCAGCACCCAAGCGGCGCGCTCCGCCAGGCCCGCCTCGGCGATCCACGAACGGAGCAGAAGCGTCTTGCCGCTTCCGGCCGGCGCCGACAGCACCGTCACCCGTCCCGCCCCTGTCAGCCGCGCAAACAGCGCAGGGCGGCGAATAACTCCTCGGCCAGCCGAACCAGCAGCGGCCTGCGATCCCGCGGCAACCACTCCGGCAAGCCGGCTACCCACCGGCATACTCATCCCCAACACGGCGGCACCGCGGAAAACTCCCGGTCCCGCCGGGCAAGCGGCAGAGCTCGCCGTCGGCCGGGCACACCGCGGTCGCGCACATCGCACAGGGTGTGCGATGACCGCTCACCCACGGCGCGGCCATGCTTGAGTGCGCCGATCGAAGCTCAGCTAAGGAGTCCGATGACCTGCGAGGAGCGCGATCCGCAGCACTACGAGATCCGTGTTCGCGGTCGCCTGGGGCCGAGGATGCTGCGCGCGTTCCCCGCCCTGGCCGCGCAGCGGCGGGGCGAGGACACGCTGCTGCGGGGATGCCTCCAAGACCAGGCCGCGGTCTACGGGGTGATCGCCAAACTCGAAGCGCTCGGGCTTGAGCTGCTCGAGCTCCGTCGCCTGCCCGGCTGAACGGCTGCCGAGCCGCGCGCGGTTCAGGCGACGGGGTCGACGGGGTTGTGCCGCCGGAGATCGGCGGGTCGACCGGAGTGAACGGGAACTGCGGGAGGTCGCGCTCCGGTATTTTTTAAGAATGAAGGCACTTGTGCTGGCGGGAGGATCGGGCAGTCGGCTTCGCCTGATTGCGCGTACGGGCCGCGCCCTGCGCGCCATCGGGGCGGCGGCCGCGTCGCCGCCGTACGCCGCGCCAGGTCACTTCTACTCGCCGCTGACATCGGCGGCCGACATCGACCGCGCGCTGTCGTGGGAGCAGGCCGCACCCGGCGTGGACCTGCGCGAAGAGGAGCAACTCGCCCTGATCGCGAGGTTCGCGGACGTGCTGGCATCCCCGCCGCCGGGGCCTCGCTGGAACGACGGCCCGGCTAACCGGATGTTCGGCGCGGGGGACGCGGTGATCTACCGGGCGATGCTCGGCTATCTGCGTCCGCGGCGGATCATGGAGGCAGGCTCCGGGTACTCGACGGCGGTCGCGCTGGACGAGGGATACCCGGTGACTTGCGCCGAGCCGTATCCGGCGCGGCTGCAGTCGCTGCTGAGACCGGGCGATCCGGTAACCCTCATCCGCCGGCCGGTGCAAGATGTCCCGCTCGAGGAATTCGCCAGGCTCGGTGCCGGGGACATCCTGTTCATTGACTCGAGCCACGTCACCAAGGCCGGGTCGGACGTGACGTGGCTTCTGCTGCACGTCATGCCCCGCCTGGCGCCAGGCGTGGCGGTGCATTTGCATGACATCTTCTGGCCGTTCGCCTATCCGGCACAGTGGCTGGCCGAGCGGCGGGACTGGAATGAGGCGTACTTCCTGCACGCCTTCCTCTCCGGGAATGCCTGCTGGGAGATCCTGCTGTTCGCCTCGTGGCTGTGGCGGCAGCATCCGGAGTTGATCCCGCAGCACCTGGCCTCCGAGCAGCCGGGCTCAATCTGGCTGCGGAAGACCGGGTGAGAGGTTACGCGCCCGGGGCGATCCTGACTCCGGCCTGACTGCCGCGCCCCACCGCCCTGCGCCTCTCCAGGCCAGACCGACGGCTACCGCCGTCAGGAGGGCTAGGCCGCCGAACACGCGTGCGCGCGAGCCGGTCTGGACGACGGGCCCGCTGTCCCCGAGGATCTGCGCCGTGATGCGGTCGCTGGGCGCGACTCCGAGTTGCTCCTGCCGCGCCGCGAGGAGAAGGCCGAGAACGCGCGCCGCGGCCACGAATGCGCGGTGTGCGTCCGCCGCGCCCGGCGAGGCCGCCGTCAGCGTGGCAAGCGGGTAACCGTAATTCGGATATTCCTCGTTATACAGGTTCACGAGTGCGATATTGACGGTGGCGCTAGGGTTCGCGGCGGAGATCTGGCTCTGCACTGACGGGCTCATCAAGGTCTGGACCATCACCTCGCTGCTGGTGATGAGCGAGTACGCGTGCATATCGTAGTCATTCGGGGCGTTCTCCGCTTTAGGCAGAGACAATTCTACCGTTGCGCTCTCAAGGTACATAGGCGGGCTAATCCTGATGTCGTACGCCGCCCCGGCCGCCACCAGGAGCGTTGCCACCACCAGGGTCAGGCGAAGTTTTTCTCTCGCCCTCCCGAGAGGACTCATCGCGCCACCGCCATACGCATCCTCCTGCTTCTGCGCACGGTACCGCCCCTGCGCGAGACCACAACTATAGTGAACCAAGGCGAAGCACGGGCAGTTCGTTATCCGTAAACTCGGCATCGAAGGAAAAGGCGGCAGCCCTCATACGGGCAATCCCTTATGGTCTGTTTTGCCGAGCAAACGTGCGGCGCCGCCAACCTGAAAAAGCCCTATATCCGAGTATTTAGGCGGGGGATTGATGGACCTCAGGCAAGCAGCCCGTATCTGGCGGGCGCGGTGGATCTTGACCTCTGCGATGCTCATTCTGGCGATGGTCGGCGCTGCCGGGGCCGCGGCCGAGATACCGCGTGACTACCAGTCGACTTCCTCCGTGGTCCTGCTGGCACCACCCGCCGCGTCCGCGCAGGCCGGCGGTAACCCGTTCCTAAGCTTCAGTCCCTCGCTGACCCTGACGGCCGACGCCGTCAGCAGGGTAATGATGGCACCGCAGGCCGTCGGGCAGTTGGCCGCACGGGGATTCACCGCCTCGTACACCGTCGCGCTCCCGTCCTATACCACCTCGACGACCGGATCGGTCCTGCTGGTCACGGTCACGGGCACGAACGCAGCCGAAGTGCAGCGCACGCTCCAGGGGGTGACCGCGCAGATCGGTACTCAGCTCGCCCAGCTTCAGGCCGGCGTCGCGGCCAGCGGCCAGGTGCACGCCGAAACGCTCTCCTTCACGCCGCAGGCGGCGCTCAGCATCAGCCAGACGGCGCGCCCACTGGTCGTCGTCGGCGTGCTGCTGCTCGTGATCTGCCTGGGCGCACCGATCGTCGTGGACGGGCTAGCCACCCGGCGGCAGCTCACGCATCCGTCGGCGCTCTCCCAGGACTGGGCGCTGCGTGATATCTCGGCATTCCCTCATCGGTCGACGTTCCCGGAGGAGCCGACCATCAAGAGAGAGCTGGCCTTCCCGGGAGAGTCCACAGGATGGGCTGATCAGTAGGCCGGGCCTCGGCGACGTCGCCGTTCATGATCTGCAGGGACTCGGCTTAGTCCCCGGCCAGTCTCCATGCCGCCCCTACGCAGCCGAGCAGCAGGAAGAACAGGCCGGCCGCGATGGAGAAGGTCAGCGCGTCAAAGGACGCGAAGCATACGGCGGCCGCCGCGACCGACGCAGCCAGGCATTGCCCCAGGTCGCGGGTCTGGGCGTCGGCCGCCCTTGCCCGCGCGTTCCGAGCGGTGAACCAGCCTGTCGCGAAGCACGCCACCAGGGCTAGGAGCCCGAAAACCCCGGTCTCGAGCAGCGAGGTGAGGTACTGGTTGTCAACGAAGAAATAGGTCTGCGGGAAGAACGTCTGGAACCCCTGTCCGAGCCACGGGTGTGCGGTGAGGTACGGCACCGCCTCGGAGTACGCGTCGGCACGAGACAGGCTGCTCTGGTCGGTCCCGAGCTCGCCGAAGAGCGCGGTGAAACTGCTCACCAGGCTCGGCTTGACCAGCCACGCGAGGGCCGGCGTAGCGAGCCCGGCCAGGTAGGCGCGGCGCCGGTCGCTCCTGTGCCAGGTCGGGAAGAGCACGATGCAGATCACCGCGAGCCCGAAGAAGGCGGAGCGTGATCCGGTCATCGGCATCACCACCGCGATGAGCGCGACCTGCAGCCAGCGCCGGACCCGCAGTGCCGCCGGCGCGAAGCGGGCCTGGTGGATGGCGATCGGCAGGCTCATCGCCAGCACCGCGGAGAACTCAAGCGGCTGGCTGGCTGTCGCCGTCACCCGGGGCAGGCCCTCGCGGCTGACGAGATCCGTCAACTGCTCATGCACGGACAGGCCGGGGACCACGATGTATTTGGTGAGATCCACTCCGGTGCAGAACTCGATAACGCCGAGCGCGGCCATTGCCGTGGCGAGGATGACGATCCGGCGAAGGAGGGCGCTGAGCCGGTCAGCCCGGTCGATCCCGTCCGCGGCCAGCGCCAGCACGCCAATCCATCCCGCAAGCACTATGAGGCCGCGGTCGGCGCCGCTCTGCTGGGCGGCGGGCACGGCATGCCGGGCGGCGGATACGTACGCCGCCACGACCACGCAGGCGAAGATCGTCGCGGCGACTCGGACCGGCTGTCTGCCCTGGTCCAGTCCGAGGCCGGGGTGCTGACGGGCCACCAGGTACCAGCACAGTATGGCGACCGCCAGCAGGACGGCCGGCGCCCCTGCCGCCCCGAACGACCCGACGACCAGGGACGAGGGTATGGCCATAAGCAGGAACGCGTAGCAGCTCAGCAGCGTGACCGCGTCGATCCGCCGCGGCGGGCGGGCGACATGGGCGTGGTGACCGGGCAGCAGGTCGGCCGGGCCTTGGCCGTATCCCGTCATGCGCGGCCATAACGGCTAGCAGGCGCATGTCCGGCATTTCCGCCTACTCGGTCACCAGAGTTTATCCGGTCATTCCTGCCGATCCAGTGCCAAACCATTTTTATCGCCCCCGCGCTTCTGTCCCTTGGCCCATTTAATTCCGGTCGGCTACACTACGATAGCCACCACATCTCTTGCTTCAGGATCTGATAATCAAGGTGCCTGCGCTATTCCTCCGGCGTCTTACCGTGGCATGCGCCTGCCCGAGCAGGCCAGCTCGGCCGGGCGGCGCGCCGGCCTTAGCAGCGCCACAACCGCGTGCCAGGACTCACGGCTGCCGCGGGGCACTCTAGACATCTGGTTGGCCACGATAAGCCAGTAGTAGGCCCAGGACGCGAGCGCGCCGTGGCGGCGCCGGTACAGCCGTACCCGGTTGACGATCTGCATGGCGTACGTCCGGTGGCTGCGGCCCGACTGCCCGCCGATGTGGACCGCGACCGACCGCGGCTCGTACCTGGTGAGCAGGCCGGCGTCCCGTGCCCGCAGCGCCAGGTCGGTCTCCTCGGAGTAGAGGAAGTAGGTCTCGTCCCAGCCGCCCAGGGCCTCGTAGCATTCCCGCGACATGAGCAAGGCAGCGCCGAGCGCCCAGTCCACGGTGCACGGCCGGGTATAGGCGGACGGCTCGTAGACGAATTCGGAGAAGACCGCCAGCCGCGTTTTGGTCAGGCCCAGTGCTCGCGGCAGGCTGGGTTCGCGCCGCAGCGACAAGTACAGCTCTCCCTGTGCGGTGAGCACCCGCGGGGCCGCGATGCCCACCCGGGGTTCCCGCAGCGCGGCGAGGAGCGGGGGAAGCGACCCGGGATGGAGCCGCACGTCTGGGTTCAGGACCAGGATGGCCTGGGCCTGCGCGGCCTCACGGACGCCGCGGTTGATGCCGCCGGCGTAGCCGACGTTGGCCGAGCGCACGACGCGGCATTCCCCCATCGCCGCCACCAGTTCGGCGGTCCCGTCACTCGACCCGTTGTCCACCACGACGACGTCGGCCGTGAGGCCGTCGAGGGCACCCGGCAGGGAATCAAGGAGATCGCCGATGACGTGAGCGCTGTTGTAGGTGACGATCACGACCGCGATGTCGGGCGCGATGGCGTGCGGCCCGCGAAGGACTGATGACATGGCGGGGCGCGGCGCTAGCCGACCGCGGCCGTGTCGTCGGTCCCCGACCAGACGTTCCCCGACCAGACGTTCCCGGCCTGCTGGAGGTTGACGTAGGCGGCCGGACCGTACTGGCCGCCGTCCGGGTAGTAGAGCCGGCCGAACTCGTTGTCCTCGATGACGATGTTCGATGTCCGGTCATTACGGGCGTCGCCGCCGTAGATGCAGTAGGCGCCGCCCGCGAGCAGGTTGCCCACCACAAACTTGTTGGCCACGTCCTGCCCTGAACGCGAGGCATCGAGGCTGATGTCGTCGGTCTGCCCAAGATCGTTGAAGATGGTATTGCCATAAATCGTCATCGGTTCCGTCGTCCCGTCGACGAATATCCCATTCGTGTGATCTCCTTGAATGTACCCCGGGTCGTGAATGTAGTTGCCGGCTATCAGCCCGGTCGATATCTGCACACCTGTCTTGAATCGCGAGATATTATTGTTCTTTATCACGATCCCGGTTGAGTCGCCGTAGACATCGTCGATCGCGTAGCCAACCCGGCCCGTGGTCAAGTTCTGGCCGCTGACCGTGGAGTCCTCGATCGTGACGCCCGTGGTGTGCGCAAGGCTGATGCCGAAATCACCGCCGGTCACGACCCGTACATCCTGTACCGTCACGTTGGACGCGTTGATCATGAGATTGCAGAGAATGTAGAGGCCGCTGAGCACCGTCCCGTTCACGTCCACGATCACGTCGTCGCCCGCGGGGTTGTAGTACCAGCCCGGCCCGCTGGATACCTGCCCGGGGACGGACTGCAGGGCCGTCCCGCTCGGCACGCCCGTATTGGTCCCGTCGGGGAAGCCGCACGCACTCGGGACCGGGATGCAGTCGCCCGGGACCTGCGCGCCCCCGGATGCTCCGACCTGTGACGGGCCAACCTCGGACGGCCCGATCTCTGACGGTCCGACGTCGGATGGCCCTGCCTCGGTCGGCCCTGCCTCGGTCGGCCCTGCCTCGGTCGGCGCGGCCGTGTGCGGCGAGGTCCCGCCCAGCCGGAGGACCAGGGCCGATGCCGTGCCACCGCAAACGATCAGGCCCAGGGATATCCCGAGAGCAAGCACGCGTACCTTCAACAGGACCTCGTTTCTGTCCACCGCCGGTCCCGCTCGCCGGAGGGTGCCTCACGTCCGCCGCCAAGCAACCGGGCCGCGCTCCGACTGCGTTGTGTTATAGGAACGCTACCAAGAGTGTTCGCCGGTGTCGGCGGTATCGGCGGTATCGGCGAGACAGGGCGCGTGCCGCCCGTAAACCGGCGAAGCCGGCCCGCGTCTGCGAGCCGGCTTCGCCGGGATGCCGCACGGTGGCGGTGTGAGGGGTTACGGGTTGGTGATGGCCTGGCCGGTGGTGTCCCAGAAGTTGCCCGACCAGACGTTGCCGGTCCCGGCCGTGGCGAAGTAAGCGTCGGCACCGTACTGGCCGCTCCGCGAGTAGTAGAGCTGACCGAACCGGTTGCCCTCGATGACGATGTTCGAGATGGTGTTGCCCAGAGAGTCACCGCCGTAGATGGTGTAGCTCCCGCCCGCGAGGAAGTTGTTCTCGATGGTCTTGTTGGCCACCGGCGCGTTGGCGCTTTCCGCGTCGAGGCTGATGTCGTCGGTCTGGCTCAGGTTGTTGAAGATGGTGTTGTTCTTGATCGTCATCGGCTCCGTGCCGCCGTTGTCGAAGATGCCGTTGGTGTGATCGCCGGCGACATAGCCGGGGTTGTAAATGTAGTTGTTTTCAATCAGCCCGGTGTTCATCTGGATGGCGGTCTTGAAGTAGGAGATGTTGTCGGCGTTGATCACCATCCCCGTCGAGTCGCCGTAAACATCGTAGATCGCGTAGCCGACCCGGCCCGTAGCCGAGTTCTGGCCGCTGACCGTGGAGTTCTCGATCGTGACGCCCGTGGTGTGTTCGAGCTCGATGCCGAAGTTACCGCCGGCCACCACCTGGACGTCATCGACCGTCACGTTGCTGGCCTCGATCACGAGGTTGTAAGGGATGTAAAGGCCGCTGAGCACCGTCCCGCTCCCGGTGACGACCACGTC
The DNA here is from genome assembly GCA_050698735.1 of Streptosporangiaceae bacterium. GTDB lineage: Bacteria > Actinomycetota > Actinomycetes > Streptosporangiales > Streptosporangiaceae > Palsa-504. The sequence continues at coordinate 10,815 of JBOHCG010000105.1, forward strand.
GCCGCCCGCGGCGTTGTAGGACCAGCCCGGCCCGCTGGAGATCTGGCTCGGCACCGACTTCAGGGTCATCCCGCTGGGAACGCCGGTGTTCGTCCCGTCCGGGTAACCGCACGCGCTCGGCTTGGCCGCGCAGTTGGTGAGTACCGCGGCGTCTGCCCGGCTCGCAGCGCCGCCCCCGGGGAGGGCAGTCACCGCGGCGAGTGCCGCGCCGATCACGGCCACACTGGAAATCAGGCCCAGGCGGCGGGCCGACCTGCGGGCGCCGGATGCGGGCGAGGCGGGCTGTTCCCGCCTGGTGCGGATAGAGGTGCGGGTGGCGGCGTCTGAATTGGTAGCCATGACATTTCCTTCTTTCGTTAGCTTGGTTTGTGCTGTCATGGCTACTCTCGGCAATTTCTCGCCCGTCTTTCAGAGGAGAATTGCCCGTCTACGGGGGGACGTTTTACCTGTCCTTTGGACCTAGTTATTTCGGCCCGGTTCCTTTGGCCCAGGTTTCCTTTCCCTGCTAGGGGCTTTCGGCTCGGGCACTACGCCCCTGCGCTGCGGACAGCTTTAATCCCACGGCCGCGCCTCGTGACCAGAGGCCTTATGACCGGTGTCCCGGCGAAGGCCAGCACCATCTGGCCAGGCGTCATAGCGCCCGGTTGAACCTGCGGTCCACCGACCGCCCGCACCCCCGGCGCGTGCGCCGCTGACCATGGAAGACAGGGAAGACATTTCCGGCACACCGGCAAAGAACCGGAAAATAGGGACATGGTCACCTGCTGGGTGGGACGAATCGGCCGTGTGCCGGGAAAGGGCACGGCACACGGGGCACGAGGCGTATCGTGAATTAAAGGCCGAACGAGAATCGCGGAGCCGCCCGGGCGAGCGCAAAGATGGACAATGACGGGGAATTGCGCAAACGGGTCGCGGGCGACCTGAAGGAAGGCTGGCAGCCGGAGCAGCTAACAGGCAGGCTGTGCTTCGAGTGCGACGGGGGAAGTGAATATGTTCGTATCACGCGGGACAATCCATACCTGGATCGACGGCCAGCCTACGGGCGAACTCGCCCGTAGCGGGATTATCCTATGCACCGGCCACCTACAGCGGAAATCTCGCGGATGCGTGCAATGAGAAGCAACCGTGGCGTACCGATTCAAAATAACCTATTCGGGCTCCCGGTCGATGCGATGACGATGGCGCAGGCAGTGGATCGCTGCGTCGAGGCGGTAGAGCAGAACCAGTACTTTACGGTGGGCGTGGTCAACGCCGCCAAGATCGTGACCATGCGGAAGAATGCCGCATTGCGGCAGGCAGTTACCGATTGCGATATGATCTTGGCGGACGGCCAGTCCGTCGTCTGGGCAAGCCGGATACTCCACTCCGCATTGCCCGAACGGGTTGCTGGTATCGACCTGTTCCTAGAACTGCTCGCCGTGGCTAGCAGGCGATCATACCGGGTCTATTTTCTCGGCGCGCGGCAGGAAGTCCTGGCACAAATGGTGGCGGAGGTTACCAGCCGCTATCCGGACATCTCCATAGTCGGCTTCCGAAACGGTTACTTTACTCCCGACGAGGAAGAGCTTGTCGCCGCGGATATATACGAGGCGAAGGCGGACCTGCTCTTCATCGCTATGTCATCGCCTAAAAAGGAGCTATTCCTGAGGAACTGGGGCGAGAAGACCGGCGTATGTGTGGTGCACGGTGTCGGGGGATCGTTCGACGTTCTGGCGGGGGCGACCCGGCGCGCACCTATCTGGTATCAAAGACATGGCCTTGAGTGGCTTTACCGCGCCCGGCAGGAGCCGATTCGCCTGGGTCGGCGTTACCTGACCACTAACCTAGCCTTCATTCGCCTGGTGGCGTTGGAATACATACACCTCCGCCGGCTGGGCAAGTAAAGGCGACGGCAACGAGAAGCTCCCCTCGCCAACCCGTATCAGCGAAACCAGAGGATTGCTTGGCATGACGACCGCCACCGCACCGAACATCGTTGAGCGACTGCTCATCGACAAGCCCTCATTTCACCTGTCCGGGGCGGCTCGCTGGGATGCCCTTCCGGAGACGCTCGAAGCTATCGCAAGGTTCGCGCGGCCCGGCGATACCACACTCGAAGTAGGTGTCGGCGTGTCGACCGTGGTGTTCGCGGCCTCCGGCACGCACCACACCGCCATCAGCTGCGATCCGGCCGAACACGAGCGCGTCAGAGAGTACTGTCAGCAGATCGGGATCGACGACAGCCGGCTTGACTTCGCGGTGGGCATGTCAGACGACGTTTTGCCTGCCCTGCTCACCCGGGACCGCACCTTGGACATGGCGCTTGTTGACGGCGCCCACTCGTTCCCGCTGCCGGTCGTCGACTGGCACTATGTCGCGCGGGCGTTGAAGGTCGGCGGGAGGCTGCTGCTGGACGACATCCCGGTGCCGGCCGTCGGACAGGTATTCCGGCACATGAAGCTTGAGGCTGGCTGGCGCCTCGACGGAATCTTCGATGATCGCGCTGCCGCGTTTACCCTGATCGCCCTGCCGGACCAGGATGACGACTGGATTCGCCAGCCCTTCAACATGGACTTCCCGGACTACAGTTTCGCCGCGCTGCCCAAGCAACTGTGCTTGGAAAATACCTACCGGCTGAAGCGGATATGCAAGAGGGCGGGCCAGCGGTATCCCGTCTTGCGCCGCATCTACAAGCGCATCGTCTGACTGCGTCGTCCGCGGCAATACGGGCAACTCACCTGGGATTTGAGATCCTTTGACTGAAGAGAATCATTATCTGGTCTGGCTGGCCGGAGTGCCGTGGGATGGTATCCGTGGTACCGACCGGCACATGGCGACAGCGATGGCGTGCCATGCCCGTATTCTTTGGGTTGATCCGCCAGTGTCACCAGTTACCTCGGCTTTGCGACGAAGCGCGACTTATGATTCGCTCAGACCGGAAATCTCTGTCGTGACTCGCCAGGTCACTCGCCTAACGCCAAGGGCCATGCCCGGATGGAGCCGACCTGGCATTCGCCTGACGACGGCCGCACTTGTGCGCCAGCAGACCAGGTGGGCTTTGCGTCGGTTCGGCGTCCAGCCGTTTGCCGTAGTGGCCACCTATCCTGGTGATTTCCTCGGCCACTGGGGCGGCAACGTGATAAATGTCTTCTACGGCACCGACGACTATGTGGCCGGAGCTGAGCTTATGGGCCAATCTGCGCGCCACTGGCAGCGGCAGGAAGTTCGAGCTGTCGGCCGGGCGGATGTGGTGGCGGCGGTTTCGCCGCGGCTAGCAGAGCGGTGGACAGGCTTCGGCGCCAGCCCGGTTGTTATCCCTAACGGTTGCTGGCCGATCAAGACCGGTCAGCGGGCTGCCCTGCGCGAGCTGGATCTGCCCCGGCCGGTTGTCGGTCTCGTCGGGCAGCTATCTGACCGGATCGACCTGTCGGTCCTGAACGCGATCGCCGACGCCGGGTTTTCGCTCTTGATTGTCGGCCCGCTGGATCCGCGGTGGGAACGGCAGCGGTTTAAAGAATTGGTGACCAGGCCACACGTGCATTATACGGGCCCGGTCCCGGCGGAGGCGGTGCCGTCGTATCTGGCTGCGATCGACGTCGGGATTACGCCGTATCGGGACACGCCGTTCAACCGGGCATCGTTTCCGCTGAAGACGCTCGAGTATCTTGGCGCGGGTGTACCGGTGGTCAGCACGGACATACCGGCGGCCCACTGGTTGCGCGCTGACCTCGCTCGCGGAGAACAGGCTCGATGGGCCGACCGCATCATGGTGCTTGCCGGCAACAGCGCCGACTTCGTCGAGGCCATTCGCCGAGTCACGGCGTGCGACAGTCCCGCCGCGCCGGGCGGCGGCTTCCGGAGCGTCGCGACAAAGGACTCCACAAGAGCCAGCCAGTGCATAGCGTTCGCCGCTGGGCATACCTGGGAGCGCCGTGCCAGCTCATTCGCTTCTGCGATCGGCCTGTCACCACGATCCGGTTCGGGTTCCTGACCGGCTGCGCCCCGCATGCCGCGGCGACCACCCCGTCGGCACTCCTAGCGTGCGGCCGATCCTCTGGTAAGCCTGCAAGATCGCCTGCACCCGCGGATGGGTCGCCCGCCCCCGTGCGACCACCAAGATCAGCTGCGGAGCCGTCAGCGCCACGTACAAGGAGCCGCCCGCCGCCAGCCCCGCCGCCAGCTGAATCAGTGGGCTCCCGAACCGGGAAGCCACGAGCCAGGCAAGGCCGGCCGCCGCCACCGCGGCCGCGAAAGGCGGGAAGGCAGCCTTCGCCAGCAGCCCGACCCGCACACCGGTAGCGCGCTTCAGCGCAACGAGGTAACAGGGCAGCACGATCGGCCCGATGATGACGATGTGGGCGATCGCCGCCCCCACGATGCCGTCCCTGAGCACCCCTATCGCCATCGCGGGAACAAGCCCGGCAAGCCATATCAATTGGATCCCGAGCACGAATTTCGACCGGCCCATGGCGGCAAGCATGTTCGAGAAAAGCACGCCTACCACGGAAATTAGTCCGTAACAGGCCAGGATCGATAGCACTGCGGCCGCGCTCGCCCAGCGCCCGCCGTAAAGCGTCAGGACGATCGGGCGCGAAAGAACCATCACCAGCGTGCACATTGGCGCCGCGATCAGCACCACGACACGCACGCCATCGGCCATCGCCCCGCCGAGCCTGGCAGCGTCGTGTTTGACTCGCGAGAACGCCGGCATTGACACAGTGTTCAGCATGCCCACGAGCAGGGCGGATGACCAGGAAGCTGCGTTGAATGCCAGGACATACGTGCCGAGCATGGCCGGGCCTATGAGGCGCCCGATAAGCGCGTAGTCAACGTTCTGCAGGATATAGCCAATGAAATTGGCACAGGCGAGCGGCACGCCGAACTTGTACAGTACCGCGAGCGCGCCGCGCGTCAATCCCGGCAGGTAGAGCTTCGGGGCCGAGAGCAATATCACCGCGCACGATACCCCCTGTCCCGCGACCCTGGACCAGGCAAAGGCCATCGCCCCGCTCCCGTGCCTGGCCAGGAACAGCAGGACCGCCACCGAAGGAACGAAGCCAAGCGCATTAGCAAGGAAGAGCTTTCCCTGCCTGAATTCCCGCACGCACTGGGCCGTGGGAACAGCGGACAGGCCCCAGAACACCATGACGAGACCCATGACCTGCACCGGCCGCGCAGCGTCCCTGGAGCCGAGGCCAGCGGCGATCGGCCCGGCGAAAGTGTAGAGAACGCCGGCCATTATCAGGCTTGATACTACAGACACCGACCACAGGGTCGGCGCCAGGGCCTCAGGATCGAGGTCGGCTCGCGCCAGACACGATGTCACGCCGAACTCGCCGAAAGCTGTCACGATGGTGAAGACCGTCATGGCCACCGCAAAGACGCCGAAATCATGCGGGCTGAGCAGACGGGCCACAATTGCCGTGACCCCGATACTCGACAACTTCAGGAATATCGTGCTCGAAAAACTCCAGATAGCGCCGCTGCGCACAGTTGCGGACAGCGATCGCAGTCCCTTATCGCCGGTACCGCCAGGCCGAGTTAGCGTCGCGGCAGGCGCGGCGGTCATAGCCGGGACCCGCAAGGCGGCGGGATCTTTGACCACATCGGAATTGAGCGCCGACGGCCGATGCTGCGCAGCCATCAGGTGACCCTGCGCGGCATGCAATCCCCCCCGGGCCGAATTACCTGTTGTGCGGGACATGGTCCCGGCTGTCCAACTGACGGGGCACGGCGGCCACGGGGACCGCCGGCCTGGCTCCGGTCGGCTGGGCGGTCGGCTGGGCAATCGGCTGGGCGGCCGGCTGGGCGGCCGCCACGGCGGCGGCGGTGCGGCTGCTCTCATCACGCAGCCAGGTCTGGTAGTCGCCACGGACGCGGGCCGGGCTGGCCCTCAGCCGAGCGAAGACGGCCATCGACAGGAAGTAC
>JBOHCG010000106.1:0-16590 GCA_050698735.1 Streptosporangiaceae bacterium
CCCCCGTACCCCCCGGCCCCGACGGGGCGACCGCCGCCCCCGCCCACCGGTCGACGCTTCCCGACGTGATCGACGAGCTGTGGGCGCGGCGCGACGAGCTGTCGCCGCGGGACACCGAGGCCCGGGAGATCGTCGTCGCCGCGGTGGACGAGATCGACGCCGGCCGCGCCCGGGTCGCGAGCATCGACCCGGCGACCGACGAAGTCGTCGTGGACGAGCGGGCCAAGCAGGCGATCCTGCTCGCGTTCCGCCTGCTGCCGATGGAAAGTTCCCAGGTGGGCGACTTCCGCTACGACGACAGGGTGCCGCTCACCAGGCACCTTGACGGCGTCCGTGTGCTGCCGGGCGCGATCGTCCGTTGGGGCGCCTACGTCGCGCCGGGCACCGTGCTGATGCCGTCGTTCGTGAACATCGGCGCCTACGTGGATACCGGGACCATGGTGGACACCTGGGCGACGGTCGGCTCGGGCGCCCAGATCGGCAAGAACGTGCACCTCTCCGGCGGCGCGGGCATCGGCGGCGTGCTAGAGCCGCCGAACGCGGTGCCCGTCGTGGTCGAGGACGATGCGATGATCGGCTCGCGCGCCATGGTGGTGGAGGGCGCGCGGGTCCGCACCGGCGCCGTCCTCGGCCCCGGTACCCTCCTGGGTCCCACGATGCACGTCATCGACACCGAGACCGGCGAGGAACTGCCCCGCGGCGAGGCGCCCCCCTGGTCGGTGTGCGTGGCCGGCATGCGCCCGCGCCGGTTCCCCGGCGGCGAGTTCGGCATGCCGTGCGTCCTGGTCCTCAAGCGGATGCCCCCAGGCCGCCGCCACGACAAGGCCGCCCTGAACGCCATCCTCCGCGATCACGGCATAAATACCTGAGTTGCCTGGCACGATTACCCTAGGTGCACAATGAGCGTAAATTCAGAGCCGCACCGCAGGATCCGTCGCCAGGGCCCTGTCACGCTGCGCGGCAAGCAGATACCGGCGACCACGACCGATCAGCGGCTGCTCGACCGGCGCGGGCGCGCCGACTGGGTGCACACCGATCCGTGGCGGGTGATGCGGATCCAGGCGGAGTTCGTGGAGGGGTTCGGCCTGCTGGCTGAGCTCGGTCCCGCGGTCTCGATCTTCGGCTCCGCGCGCACCCGCCGCGATGCCCGCGAGTACCTGATCGCCGAGCAGATCGCCTGCGGCCTGGTCAAGGCCGGCTACGCGATCATCACCGGCGGCGGCCCCGGGATCATGGAGGCGGCCAACAAGGGCGCGGTCGAGGGCGGCGGCCTCTCTGTCGGCCTGGGCATCGAACTGCCCACCGAGATGGGCCTGAACGACTACGTCGAGGTCGGCCTCGAGTTCCGCTACTTCTTCGTGCGCAAGACGGTATTCATCAAGTACTCGCAGGCCTTCGTCGTGCTGCCCGGCGGTTTCGGCACGATGGACGAACTGTTCGAGGCGCTGACCCTGGTCGCCACCGGCAAGATCACCAAGTTCCCGATCGTGCTGGTCGGCCGCGCCTACTGGGCCGGCCTGCTGTCCTGGCTGGAGAACACGATGCTGGCCCATGCCAACATCGGCCCGGTGGAGTTCGGCCTGCTCAGCCTGGCCGACGACGCCGACGAAGTGGTCGAGATCATCCGCGCCGCGCACGCCGGCCACGGCCTGGACGACCCCGCCCCCGAGCCTGTTGTCCTCCCCGGCGACATCGGCCTGGGCAGCTAGCCCGAGGCAGATCACCGCGTGAGCGCGCGCAGCACCGGCTCGTCCAGCTCGGTCAGTGAGCGCAGGACCAGGTCGGCGCGGCGGTAGCGGGAATCGCCGGCCAGCAGCGGGTCGGGCACGGCCAGGCAGCTCATGCCCGCCTCCTTGGCCGCCACCACTCCGGCGGGAGAGTCCTCGACCGCCAGGCAGCGGGCCGGGCTGAGCGCCAGGCGGCGCGCCGCGGCCAGGTACACGTCGGGGGCCGGCTTGCCGTGCGGCTCGTCCAGGGCCGAGCAGCGGATGCCGATATCCAGGCCCAGCCGGGCGCAGACCGCGTCGATCAGCCGGGCCGGGGAGGAGGAGGCGATGGCCAGCCGGAGGCCCGACCGCCGGAACAGGGCGATCGCCTCGGGGACGCCGGGCATCGGCTCGCCCGCGTGGCGCACCTGATCCACGACCGCGTCGGTGATCCGATCCGCGACTTCGGCGGGGCTAGGGCCCGGCCCAGGGGGCAGGAAGTCGCGGACCAGTTCGTCGATCCTCACCCCGGTGGTGTCGAGCAGGTCGGCCTGGCTCAGCTCCACGCCGAGCTCGGCGAACACCTGTTTCTCGGCGCTGCGCCAGACCGGTTCGGTGTCGATGAGCAGGCCATCCATGTCCAGGACGACCGCGCCAACCCTCAACTGGCCAGCAATCAGGCGGGGAGCGAGTCGCGTACCTTGGCGGCGGTCTCGGTGAACCGGCGGGCCCGGGCCGGATCCACCGGGTTCCAGGTGATGCCGTCGACCTTGAGGCTGGTGCCGACGATGACGCCGTCGGCCACGGGCAGGATCTCGGCCAGCCGGTCGGCCTGGACCCCGGTGTTGGCGAAGACCGGGGTCTGCGGCGCGGCCGCCTTGGCCGCGCGCAGGTCGCTCATGTTCATCGGCGCCCCGGCCTGCGGGCCGCTGACCAGGAGGGCGTCCACGCCCAGGAAGCTGGCGCTGCGGGCCCGCTCGGCCACCGTCCGCGAGCCGATCGAGCTGCTGAACTCGGGCGTGATGTTGTCGAACAGGGCCACGTCCGCGGCTCCGATCGCGGCCTGGTAGCCGGCCAGCTCACCTAGGGCGGGCGCGATCAGGCCCAAGTCGCTTTCGTACACGCCGGTCAGGACCTCGCGGATGAAAGTGGCCCCGGTGGCGCGGGCCAGGGCCACGCTGGCCTTGGCGTCCCACAGGATGTTGACCCCGAACGGGACCCGGATCGAGGGGTGCAGCTCGCCGATGACGGCGGCCATGGCGGCCGGGATCTCCGGGCCCACGGTGAGCTGGTAGGGGATGTCGGCCTCGTTGCAGAACAGCACCGCATCGACGCCCGCGTCCTGCAGCGCTTCCAGGTCGCGTCCAACCACGTCCAGGAGGTGGGCGCGGCCGCCGGCCGTGTCGTGCCGCGGCCGTCCGGGCAGCCCAGGGAAGTGCACCATCGCGATGACGGGCTTGGTGGTTCCGAATCTGCGCTCCAGCGATACCGACATGACGCAGCCCCTTTAGCTATGTACCTTGACGAACTCTATGACGGCGTGATTCCACGGCCCGGGATCCTCCCAGAACGCGGCGTGACCTCCCGGAACCTCGCTCCAGACGGCGTCGGGCAGCAGCTCGAACAGTTGCCGGGACAGTGCGGGCCGGATGATGATGTCGTCGGCCGCGGCCACGACCAGCGTGGGCGCCCGCAGAGCCGGGAGCCGGTCCTGAGCGTCGTGGCTGACCAGCGCGGCCATCTGGGCCGCGAAGGCGACGGCGGGCTGGGTGCCCGTCTGCGCCTCCGCGATCAGCTCGGCGACCCGTCCGGGGTGCCTTGTGTAGAAGTCCGGGCTGAAGATCCAGGGCGCCTGCGCCCGCATCATCATCGGCATGCCCGCGGCCTGCGCCACGTCGGACCAGGACAGGAACGCGGCGCGGGTGAACGGGTCGGCGGCGGCGAACGTGTTGGCCAGGATCAGCGACCGCAGCGGGCCGGGATGGGCGAGCGCGTACTCCTGGGCGATGACGCCGCCCATCGACACCCCGCACAGGTGGAAGCGGTCCAGGCCGGCCGCGGTCACCACCTCGTGCAGGTCGGCCGCCATCTGGGCGCTGGTATAGGGGCCGGGCGGCTGGCTGGACCGGCCCACGCCGCGGTTGTCGAAGCTGACCACGCGCAGGCCCGCAGCCAGGAACTCCTCCGTCTGGTTGACCCACCCTTCCAGGGGATCGCCGACGCCGTTGATCAGGACCAGGGTCTGCTGGCCCCCGTGTTGATAAGCAGGGTCGGCGATCTCGTAGGACAGCTCCACCTCACCGGCGCGGGCTATCACCGCAGGCCCCGCTCGCTCAGTGCCCGGGCCCAGACGTCCGCCGAGGCCCGCAGGTCGCTGATCACCTGCTGGTCGTCGGCTTCGAAGGCCGGAATCACCTCCAGGATCAGCAGCACGTCCTGCGCGCCGGCGCCGGCCAGGGTGTCCAGGACCAGGCCGGGGTCGACGCGGCCGTCGGCCTTGTGCGCATCGGTGAATGGCCAGTGCCGGTCGCCGAGGCCGTCGGTCTGCTGGAGCTGGACCTCGGGAACACGGGGCCCGAAGTGCTTCAGCCAGGCGTAGGGATTCCCGTCCGGGCCTGCGGCTCCGGACGCGAACGGATGGCCCAGGTCCAGGCAGAGCTTGACGGGAGCGTGAGCCACCGTTCGTTCGGTACAAAGATCTTCGATGAGAGCCATCCTCGACGGTTCACGGTCCGTGACCAGGTTCTCCACCAGCAGATGGTCCAGGCCGCACTGGTGTGCGTAGGCGGCCAGTTCGGCCAGGTGCTCACGGAGGCCGGCCCAGCGCTCGGCGCGGCGGGCCGGATCGGACCCGTCGGGGACGCTGAGGGCGCCGACGTGGCCGCCGACGGCGGTGGCGCCGAGCTGAGCGGTCAGGTCGATCGCGTCGTGGTACCACCGGCGGGCGGCGGCGCGTTGCTCGGGGTCGGGGTGCAGGAACAGGTTGAGGGAGTAGGCGGCCAGGCCGGTGAATACCGTGTCGGCGCGCAGGCCGTATCGGTCCAGGACGGCGCGGGTCCGCTCGGCCATCCGGTCGCGGCCGGCCGGGGTGTCCGGGCCGGTCAGCAAGTCAAGGGACAGCTCGACCGTGTCCAGGCCGAGGTCGGCGACGATCGGGGCCCAGTCGGCGGGCTCCGGCCAGCGCTTGACCGCGAAGCAGTTGTTGATGCCCAGCCTGGCGCGCATCTCAGTGCGCATCTCAGTGCTCATCTCTGGCCTCCTTTGCCTCGGTCAGGGCCAGGTAGCGGCCGTACAGCTCGTCGTACAGGCCGCGATGGCGGGGGTCGGGGTCGGCGGCCGGGCCGGGGCGGTAGGCGGCCTTGACGGCCTGCGCCGTGTCGGCGTACACGCCGGCGCCGAGGCCGGCCAGGGCCGCGGTCCCGGCCGCGGTGGAGTCGCCGGGAATGCAGATGACGGGGGTGCCGGTGACGTCGGCCTTGATCTGGTTCCACAGCGCGATCCGCGCGCCGCCGCCGGAGACCCGCAGCTCGGTGGCTTTGATGGAGGCGCGGGCCAGGGTCTCCAGGCGGTCCCTGACCCCGAACGCGACGCCCTCCAGGGTGGCCCGGGCCCAGGCGCGGCGGTCGTGGCGAAGCGACAGGCCGGCCGCGGTGCCGCGCAGGCTGGGGTCATCCCGTTCGCCGTCGCCGAGGACCGGCGCGAACAGCAAGCCGTCCGCGCCCGGCGGGCTGGCCGCCGCGGCGCGGGAGATCCGGGGGAAGTCGTCGCGGCGCGGAGCCCGGTCGTAGAAGAGCTGAGCCAGCCAGTCCAGGGCCTCGCCGGTGGTGTTGAGGCCGACCTCGGTCACGTACCCGTGGTCGTCGACGGCGCTCGGGTAGTGGGTGATGCCGGGGTCGGCGAGTGGCTCGGGGACGACCGAATTGAAGCAGCTGGAGCTGCCGGCCATCTCGCTCACCGGGCCCGGGGCGGTCACGCCGGCCCCGATCGCGCACGCGATGCTGTCCCCAGCGCCGGCGATGACGGGGGTGTCCGGGTTGATTCGCAGCCGGCGAGCCAGGGAAGGGCGGAGGCCGCCTACGACCGACCAGGAGGGACGCACTTTCGGCAGCAGGCCGGGATCAAGGTCGAGTCCGGTCAGGAGCTCGCTGGCCCAGCAGCGGTGGCGCAGGTCGAGCAGGGCGGTGGCAGCGGCGGTGGACCAATCGGTGCCGGCCTCGCCGGTCAGGGCCAGGCCAACGTAATCCGAGGGCTGCGCGAAAAGCCTCGTCGCGGCGAACACGCCGGGCTCGTGGGCGCGGATCCACAAGATCTTGGCCGCGACGTGGAACGCGGCCGGCAGGTGGCCGGTTAGCGCGTGCAGATTTTCCTCGCCGAAGCGCTCGCGGATCTGTTCCGCTTCCGCGGTGGCCCGGTTGTCGCGGTAGATGATGCCGGGGCGCAACGGCCGCAGTCCCTGGTCGAGCGGCACGACACTCGGGCACTGGCCGGTCAGGCCGATGGCGGCGATGCCGGGTTTGAGCTCGCGGACCAGCGCGGTCAGGGCGGACAGCGCGGCGGACCGCCAGCGGCCCGCGTCCTGCTCGGCCAGGCCCTCCCCGGGCAGTTCGGTCGGGTAGGAGCGGCGGACCTCGCCGAGCGGCGCGCCGGCCAGGTCGAACGCCGACGCGCGGGCGCCCGAGGTGCCGATGTCGATGGCGACCAGCGCACCGCCGGTAGATCGGCCTGCCGATGGACCGGTCATGGGCTAGCCGCGGACCAACTGGGCGCCGGCCTTGTCCCGGTTCAAGGTGATCAGCGCGCCGTTGAGGGCGCCGGTGGAGTAGTCGCTGCCCGGGTTGATGACCATGGACTTGCGCGGGCCGACGCGGCGGATGCCGGAGGACTCGTGGATGTGGCCGTGCAGGCCGAGCAGCGGCTGGTACTGAGTCTCGATGTCCTTGACCGCCGTGCTGCCGACCGCCTTGTACTGGATCTGGCCTAGGGTGGCCTGGACCCGGAGCTCGTCGTCGAGCGCGGGCGCATCGTCCAGCTGGGTGGCGTACGGCGGGGGGTGCAGGTTGAACACGGCGCGTTCGGGGCGTTCGAGCTGGGCGGCCATTGCCTGGTACGCCTCGGCCAGCTGCTGCTCGTCCTGCTCCCGGTAGGTGTGCCAGGGCGTGGTGTTCGCGTAACCCCAGCTGATCATCTCGTGCTCGTCGTCCAGGTGCACGACCTTGCCCTCGGCGTGCACGCCCCAGGGCGCCTGGTCGAGCAGTTCGGCGAGCTCGGGCGGGTCGTCGTTGCCCAGCATCATGAACAGCGGGACGCCCTGCGGGCGCAGGCGGGTGTCGGCGATGTCCAGCCACTCGGTCAGGCGCTCGCGCATCAGGCGGTTGAACAGGTTGTCCAGGGTCCCTTCGGCCTCCATGGCCTCGAGTTCCCCGGGCTCGGCCCGGTAGGGGTAGTAGCCGTGGTCGGCGATGACGCGCTCGAGGTCTACCAGTTCCGCCTCGTCGCTGATCTCGTAGTGAGCGCCGATGAAGTTGCACTCATGCCGGCCGCCGGGGGCTTTCACGATCGACTGGATGGCCTTGCCGGCCACGTCTCCGCCCAGAATCAGCACGTTGGGCTTGTAGACCTTGGTCGAGTTGACGAACTTACGGAAGCACAGGCTCGATCCGTGCAGGTCGGAGACGAAGTAGACGAGCGTCTTGGACATTGGCTAGACCACCATCTTGGTTCTGGCTCTGGTCGCGGCGGCCATGAACGCGGTCGCGCGGGCCTCCTCGACCGGGTTCCAGGTCACGCCGTCGCGCTTGAGGTGCGTGCCGACGATCACGCCGTCCGCCGCCGCTAGGGTCTCGTGCACGGTATCGACGGTAACTCCGGTGCTGGCCAGCACGGGCGTCTGCGCGACGGCTGCCTTGACCCCGCGGAGTTCGCCCAGGTCGGTGGGCAGGCCGGTGATCGGGCCGGTGACGAGCAGGGCGTCGACGCCCAGGAAGGCGGCGCTACGGGCTCGTTCGGCGACGGTGCGGCGGCCCAGCGGGCTGGCGAACTCCGGGGTGATAGTGGCGAAGATCTTGACCGCCTCGGCGCCGATCCTCCGCTGACCGGCCTTGATCGTCCCGAAGCCGGGCTGCATGACGCCCAGGTCGCTCTCGTAGACCCCGGTGACCACCTCGCGGACGAAGGACGCCCCGGTGGCGCGGGCCACGGCCAGGCTCGCCACCGGATCCCAGACAATATCTATGCCGAACGGGCGGTTGATTTCTGCCTTCAGTTCGCCGATCAGCGCGGCCATGGCGGCCGCGACCTCGGGGCCGGTCTGCAGCTGGTACGGCAGATCCGCCTCGTTGCAGAACAGCAGCCCGTCCACGCCCGCGCGCTGGAGCACGTCCAGGTCGCGGGCCAGCGCGTCCAGGATGTTGTGCATCCCTTTTTCCGCGTCGTGGCGGGGGCGGCCGGGCAGGGCGCCGGCGTGCATCATGGCGATGACGGGCTTGTCCGTGTCGAACATGGCGTTGAGCAGGCCGCTCATGATGCCTCGTTCACGGCGCTCTGTTCATGGAGCTCTGTTCATGGGGCTGGCACCTTGATCACTTCGACGCCGACGCGCTCGATCAGTTCCAGTTCGGTGGTGTCCGCGGTGGCGTCGGTGACGATCACCGAGACGTCCTTGATCGGCGCGACCGTGCTCAGCGCCACGTCGCCGAACTTCGAGCCGTCGGCCAGGACGACGATCTGCCGGGTCCGCTCCAGCGCAGCCCGGTTGACGCCGGCCTCGCCGTCGTCCAGGTCGGTCACGCCGAACCGGGCGGACACGCCCGCGGCCCCGATCACCGCGACGTCGGTGTTGTAGCGCTGCGCGCACTCCACGGCCGACGGGCCGACGCAGTTCAGCTCGTCCTGGCGGACCAGGCCGCCGACGATGATCACCTGTACCCGGCGGGTGCCGAGCAGGCTGGCCACGACCAGCGACGGCGTGATGACCAGCAGGTCGTCGCGGGGCCTGGTCAGGCGGGCGAATTGCTCGACCGTCGAGCCGACGCCGATGTACATGACCCGGGCGTCTTCGGTCAGCTGCGCGGCGCGCAGGGCGATCTGGCGCTTCTCCTCGGCGTGGTGGAGCATCCGGGCGTTCTGGCCGACCTCGAAGGCGCCCACGGCGCGGATGACCCTGGTGGTGGCCCCGCCGTAGGTCCGGCGGACGAACCCGTCGCGGTCCAGGCGGCGCAGGTCCCGGCGGATCGTCATCTCGGACACGCCGAACTCGCGGGCCAGGCTGCTGACCTCGACCGCCTGATCAGCGGCCACCCGCTCCAGGACCTTGATGCGCCGCTCGACCGCCAGCATCGCGCTGCCTCGCCTGTCCCCTTGCTTGTTCTTAGCTGTTTACCAGGTGACTGGTTATGTCCGAAGTCTTGACGGGTGTTAATCGCTTGTGTTCGACTTAAGCAGCGCTCGGACGGCGTGTCAAGCCGCGTTTTCCAGCTGCTTTAACAAGCAAGCCGCGTTTTCCAGCTGCTTTAACAAGAGAGCCTGCCCGGGAGGGGTCCATGGCGACAACCGGATCGACCAGCCGACTGTTCGTTCGCAACAGCACCGGGCTGGTACGCACCGCCTCGGCCCTCGACGCCACGATCTTCAATGCCGTCATCTCGGCCCCGATCGGGTCCACCCTGGCCTGGTCGATCTTCTTCACGCTGGTGGCGTTCCCCGGCGCCAATCCCATCGGGGTGCTGGTCATCGCGGGGCTCATCAACATCCCGGTGCTGATCATGTTCGCGCTGCTCGGCGCGAGCATGCCGCGGGTCGGCGGGGACTACGTCTGGGTCAGCCGGGTCCTGTCCCCGCCGCTCGCGCTGATCTCCAACCTGTGCATGATCATGGGCGGCCTGCTCGGCGCGGCGTACTTCGCCAAGTTCTTCTCGGTGTTCGCGCTGGGCCCGGCCCTGGTCGCGGGCGGCAGCCTGGCCCACAACAACACCCTGATCAGCTGGGGATCCTCGTTCGAGACCAACCACGCCTGGATGATCTGCGCGGCGCTGTTCATGGTCCTGCTGCAGACCGTGATCCTGGCCTTCGGGACCAAGGCCACGTTCCGCTGGCAGAACGGCGCGTTCCTGATCGCCATGGTAGGCATCATCGTGGCCTTCATCGCGCTGGCCGTGGCCAGCCGGAGCGGCTTCGACGCCAACTTCGACAAGCTGAACCACAGCTTCGGCGGCGGGACCGTGGCCCAGGTCATCAACGGGGCCAGCGCGCAGCACGTGGGGCCGAACCTGGGGAACGTGAGCGCCACCGTGCCCACCTTGTTCTCCATCCAGGGCTTCCTGATGTGGAACTTCTGGTCGGTGTACATGTCCGGGGAGCTGAAGAGCGCCTCCAACCGGCGCAGGCAGCTGACCGTCATGAACGGTGCGTTGGTGTTCGATGTTGTTCTGCTGATCATCGGGGTGGCGCTGCTGTTCCGCGTGGCCGGCTACAACTTCGTGTTCGCGGCCAACGCGGCCCCGAAGGCGTACGGCATCCCGTCCGGGCCGTTCTACCCGTTCCTGGCCGCGCTGTCGGTGAACGTCCCGGTCATCACCGTGATCATCCTGGGCTGCTTCCTGTTCTGGAGCCTGCCGTCGATGATCGCGAACACGTTCATGCCGATCAGGTCGTTTTTCGCCTGGTCCTTCGACCGGCTGATGCCGGAGAAGCTTGCCGACGTCAACGAGCGCACGCACTCGCCGATCACGGCCATCCTGGTGGTGAACGTGATCATCGCGGGGCTGGTGGTCTGGAGCGTGTACTCCAACGCGTTCCAGCTCGTGCTCGGGCTGATTGTGCTGGCCGGCTGCCTGGCGGTGGTCATCGTCGGCGTGGCGGCCATCGCGCTGCCGCTGCGCCGCCCGGACCTGTACAGGTCCTCGCCGGCCAACGTGAAGTTCCTCGGCATCCCGGTGCTGTACATTGTGGCGCCGCTGTCCATCGCGGAGTTCGTGGCCTTCGCCATCGTGTCCACCCAGTTCCCGGCGCTGGTCGAGAACGGCAACACGGCCAACTTCTGGTGGATCCCGGCATGGTTCGGCGGGCTTATCGTGGGCGGCGCGCTGCTGTACTACATCCCCAAGTGGGTACGGGCCCGGCAGGGCATCAACGTGAGCTTCGTATACAAGGAACTGCCGCCGGAGTAGGTTTATGGGCTCCATCCTGGCAGGCGCGGCGTCGTGGACGGACCATACGCTGATCGCCTCCGGATAGCACCCGCGCGAGGCGGACACACCGGAGCAGCCCTATGCCGTTGTCACGACCATGGGCCGGGCGAGCGGGTTTTACGCCAGTCCGCGGACGGTCCAGGAGGGCGGCCGGGTGCCGCGGATCGTCTCGGTCATGTCCAGCGCCCTGCGGACCTCCGCGACGTGCCGGGTCTTCACCACGCTCACGCCCAGCCACCCGCATACCGCCGCTACGGCCTCCACCCCAGCAAGCAAGCCCGCGCCGCGCTGCCCCTCCGCCTGCCCGCCCGCGCCGGCGCCCGCGTCGGCCTGCCCACCCGCCACCGCACCAACGTCGACCATAGTCGCCCACCCTGACTCCGCGGCCGACTCGATCTGCGCGGGCGTGACCCGTACCAGGATGCGCTCTTGCGCGATCCCGCGCCGGACGGCCGCGGCCGCCTCGGCGGGATCCGGGCAGATGAGCCCCGCGCCGCTCCGGGCCGCTAGTCCTGCGTCCAGCACCAGGTCGGCACCTTCGGCGCAACCGCAGATGAGCAGGTCCTCCGTGGCCGAGCGGATAGCCGGGATCAGCGCTCCCGCGGTTCCCACGTCGACCAGCCGCGCCCCCAACGCGGCGTACGCGACCGCCTCGGCCACGGCAGAGACGGGGGCCATGATCGCGACTCCGGCCGAGTCGCCCCATCGATGCGACAGCACACTCCGAGCATGGCACGATGCATGTGTGCCTGTCCTCTTGTGGGTGGCGATCGCCGTCATCCTCATCGCCGTCTTCTTCACCGCCACCGGCAGGGGCGGTGAGCTCGCCTATGAGCACGCCGACCACGCCCCGCTCAACCTAGGCGCGGTATCCGGCGCCGACGTCGCGCTACTGCGGCCGCCCACCGCCCTGTGGGGCTACAACATGCAGGTGACCGACTCCGCCCTGGACACCATCGCCCAGGCGCTCCGCGATCGCGACGTCGCCATCGCGCACCTGCAACAGCAAGTCACCGACCTCAACTACCACGTGCACGGAACCACCCCGGCCCCCCCAGTCGGCCAGGACTTCCCGACCCGGATCGACGAGGGCCCGATCGGCTTCCAGCCGCGCCCTTTTCCCGGCCGCCACGAGGCCCACGTCCTAACGCCCCCCGAGGCGTGGCTCGCCCCCGCCGAGGCCCCGGCCGCTGAGAATCTCCCAGATCCCCTGGTCTGGGAAGCCCCGGATCCCGAAGCCCAGCAGGACCAGCCCTGGCCGTCCCCCGAGGACCAGGCGTCCCCGCAGGCCGAGCCCTGGCCGTCCCCCGAGGACCAGGCGTCCCCGCAGGCCGAGCCCCGGCCGTCCCCCGAGGACCAGGCGTCCCCGCAGGCCGAGCCCTGGCCGTCCCCCGAGGACCAGGCGTCGCCGGCTCCCGGTCATACTGACCCGCAAGTCACGGGATTCGCTCCCGACCCTGGTGCCCCCTCCGCCACTCACGCCACTCACGCCGCTTCCGCCGTCTCAGGCCCCGGTGCCGACCCCAGCCCTACTGCCGGCCCCGGTCCTGCTGTCGGCCCCGGCACCACAGACGCGGCGGCCGGCCCCGAGGTCGCCGGCCCCACGCCCGACCCTTCCGACCCTTCCGACCCTTCCGGCGCGGCTGGCCGCCATGCCGCCGAGGGTGGCGGCCACGAGGGCGAGCAGGGCTGATGACCGAGTCTCCACCAGGCAGCGCGCCCGCTGCCGCACCCGAGCGCGGCGCCCTGCCCGGTCCGGACGGCAGGCTGCGCTGCCCCTGGGGGCTGAGCGCACCGGAGTACCTGGCCTATCACGACGAGGAGTGGGGCCGCCCGGTCCGCGGCGACACCGCGATCTTCGAGCGGCTCTGCCTGGAGGGCTTCCAGTCCGGCCTGTCCTGGCTGACCATCCTGCGCAAGCGGGAGAACTTCCGGGCAGCCTTCGCCGGTTTCGAACCCGCCGCCATCGCGGCCTTCGGCGACCAAGACGTGGCGCGGCTGATGGCCGACGCAGGCATCGTCAGGAACCGCGCGAAGATCAACGCCGTGATCACCAACGCCCGCGCCATGCTCACCCTGCCCGACAGCCTGACCGAGCTGGTCTGGAAATACGCGTCTGACCCCGCTGCCGCACCGCGGACCCTCGACGACCTGCCCGCCTCGACCCTAGCGTCCAAGGCGCTAAGCGCCGAGCTCCGCAAGCACGGCTTCACATTCACCGGCCCGGTCACCGCCTACGCGACCATGCAGGCCTGCGGCATCGTCAACGACCACCTGGCCGCCTGCTTCTGCCGCGACGCCTGACCCGAACGACCCCAGCGCCGCAGTCCGGTCGTCGGTCGGTGGCCTCCGGCCGCTTCCCGTCAGCCCCTGTCTGTCCCTGCGGTCACTCAGCCACCAAGGTCAGTCAACACAATGTGGCATCGTCCTGGCTGGGCTAGGCGCAACGATGTAAACCTGTAGCGGTTGCAACCGCCACGGTGTTACATCGTTGCGGCTGGGCCGCGGCCGACCGCGGCGGCCATCCGGTCGACGATGTCGGCGATCAGGGCGCTGCTGGTGCCGATCGTCACCCGGACGAAGCCTTCGCCGGGCGCACCGAAATGCAGGCCATGGCCGAGCGCCACCTTCCCGCGGCGCAGGAATACCTCCGCAGGATCCGCGCCGAGGCCGAGCCTGGTGCAGTCCACCCAGGCGAGGTAGCTCGCCTCCGGCGGCACGTACTCGGCCTCGGGCAGCCGTTCGGCGAGCAGGCTGCCGAACTCCGCGCGGGCATGCTCGAGCTGCGCGTTCAGCGCGTCAAGCCAGTCATCCCCGGATTCCCAGGCGGCTATGGAGGCGAGAACGCCGGGCAGCCCCGCCCCGTACTGGCTTGCCGAGGGCAGCCCGTCGAGCAGGCGCTGCATGGCTAGCGAGCCCGCTACCGCGACGGCGCATTTGAGGCCGGCGACGTTGAATGCCTTGGACGACGAGGCCAGCGTCACGCCGCACTCCGCCGCCTCCGGCCCAGCCGCGACGAATGGCGTGTGCCGCGCCCCGGCCAGGGTGAGCGGGGCGTGGATCTCGTCGGACAGCACGATGACGCCGTACCGGTTCGCGAGCGACGCGATCCGGCCGAGGTCTTCCCGGCTGAACACCCGCCCGGTCGGGTTGTGCGGGCTGGCCAGCAGGTAGCCGCGCGCGCCGGCGGCGAACGCCGCCTCGAGCCCGGCGAAGTCGAGGTCCCAGCGGCCGTCCTTGCGGATCAGCGGAACCTCGGCGACCTGCAGCCTTGCCGCGGTGAGGTGCTCGAAGAACGGCGGGTACACCGGCGGGTTGATCACCACGCTGTCGCCGGGATCGGCGGCCAGCCGCAGGATCGCGTCCACGCCGGCCATCACGTCGGGTACCAGATGCACCCGGCCCGGATCGACAGCCCAGCCGTGCCTGGCCGCGGCGAACCTGGCGAAGGACTCGCCGACCCAGGCCGGGTTCGCGTAGCCGCAGTCGTCGAGGTCAATGGCCGACCGCAGCGCCGCGACCACCGGTTCTGCCAGGTCGTAGTCCATCTCCGCAATGAACGCGGGCAGCACGTCCGGCGGGTGGACCCGCCATTTCTCGCTCCGCCGCCGCCGCAGCTTGCCCAGGTCCAGGTCCTCGAATCCGTTATGCATGCGGAAAGCCTACGGAGTCATGATCGGGCCGCCCCGGACCGGGGCGGCGAGCTCGCATAATATGCCGAACGGACCAACGGGAGGCACGCGGACATGGCTGGAGACGTGATCGTCACCATCACGCTCAACGCCGCGCTGCACGTCTCCTACACCGCCGACGGGATGGCCGCCGACGGCATCAACCCGGTCTCCCGTGCCGCCTACCGGGCCAGCGGCCGCGGCGTGACGGCCGCCCGTGTGCTCAACGCCTTCGGGCACGACGTGCTCGCGGCAGGACTTGCCGGCGGCGCTTCCGGCGACTTGATCAGGGAAGACCTGGCCAGATCCGGTGTGCCGACCGCGTTCACGCTGATCCGCGGCGAATCGCGGCGCGTGTTCAGCTTCGCCGCCCCGGGCGGGCCAGCGCTTCGGTTCGGTGAGCAGGGGCCGTACATCACCACCGAGGAGCTCGGCCGGTTCGCGGCGGATTACCGGCGGCTTATGGCTGGCGCCGCGGCCGTCGTCCTTTGCGGCAGCCTGCCCGACGGGCTGCCGTCCGACATCTACGGGTCGCTTGTCACCTACGCCGCAGAGGCAGGCGTGCCCGCGATCCTGGACGCGGGCGGCGAGGAGCTCATGTTCGCGGTCGGTCACCGCCCCGACCTGGTCGTCGCGGAAACCGGGTCGGCCGATCCCGACCTCGGCGCGGCGCTGATCCGGATGGGCGCCGGGGCGGTGGCGGTGGCCAGGGACGGCGCCATCCGCGTCATCACCGCAGACGGCGAGTGGACCGCCCGCGTCGCAGCCGGGAGCCCGCACGTCGCATACCCGCCCGTCAGGGGCGCGCTGGTGGCCGGCCTTGTACCCGGTCAGCTGCTCGGCTGGTCCTGGCCGGACCGGCTCAGGCACGCGCTGGCCCTGGCCGTCGGCGGCACCGATAACGCGGGCCGCCCGGGAAGCTGGCCCGGCGGCGAGGACCGCGATCACGTCGACCTGGCCGCCTACGAGCGCCTGCTAGAGGCCGTCACCGTCGAGGCATCAGCCGGCTAAGCACGGCGGCCCGGACCTGCCCGCGCCGGGCACCTTCTGCCTCTACCCCGCCGTAACGCTGGCCTGCGCCTGCTCAGCAGCGACCTCCTCCGCGGCCGTGCCTGGACGTTGGCGCCGCGAAGGCTCGCCGTGAACGGCAGCGCTGCGCGACCGGGGCGCCATCGTGACAGGCCGCTTGATCACCGATCCGTGGATACCCGGGCGGCTAGCTGTGTCTCGTCCAGGATCTGGGTGGTGGTCTGCCGGACGCCCGGAGCACAGGACGCCACGCGGTCCTGCTCGCCGGAGCCTCAGCGCCGGTCGCCCTCGCCGGCGAGTACTCCGCGAGATACCCGGTCGGCGATCTTGGCGATGTTGCCCGCGGCTACGTCCTCCAGCCGGATCCCTAGCCTCGTGCAGATCTCGGAGAGGTACCACAAGACATCGCCCTACCCCCGACCACCCTCACGTCACCCCGCGCGAGGAGACTGGCCCGGCAGCCGGACTGTCCGCGCCATCTGTATGACGTCGGAGCCGGTCCGCAGGTAGGGCGGCAGATTCGCGTTACGCGCGCTCCCGTCAATCGCGGTCGGCAACGAAAGCAAATCAGCGCGAAATTCATCCGGTGAGGCCCGTGGCGTCGTGGCGCCGCCGAAATTGCTGGTTTGGTCGCCTCGCCCGCCGAGAACGACCTGAACGCCGCAAAGACACGTGATCATCGGCGGCCCCGTGGGAAGATCAGCCGCATGAGTCCGGCTCCCGGAGATCCAGACGTGGCCAGCCTGTTCGCGCCCGTGGCCGTGGAGGAGACCTTTGCCGGGATCCTCGGCGAGGCGGGCGACGTCCTCGGCCAGCTCGACGACCCGGTGGATGCCGAACTATGGGGGTCGGACCTGCTCGGAGCGCTGTCCTCCTCGGCGGCAGGCCCGACCTCGCTGGCCGACGCCGTGGCCGGGTCGCTGGTTCCGACCGCCGAGGCGGCGTCGACGCCCGCGGCCCTCGCCCTGCTGCGCGTCCTGGCCGCGGTCGGGCCGGCGG
>JBOHCG010000107.1:0-16557 GCA_050698735.1 Streptosporangiaceae bacterium
GTCCATTTGGCGTCGACCCACGTCTGGTTCATCGGGGTGTTACTCGCCGGGGGTGCCTCCTCCAGCGTGATCGCGGTGACCTCGTACCGGGTGGAGAGCGCGGTGATCCGCGCGTGCTCCGCAAGTGCGCGTGTCCAGGCCGCGGCGCCGCGCGCGGTGAACGGCGCGGCGGCAACGAAGGCTACGAGCAGCCAGATGCCGATGATCGTCCCGGCGCGGTCACTCGGGCGCCGGAGCGGGTTCCGGTCCAGCCGCCGGCCCCGGAACATCCGGACAAACCAGGCCTCGGATTTCGGGCCCGGCGGGCGGGCGCTGGCAGCGGTGGACATGGTCTCCTCCTCCCGGGCCGGCCGGTCCATCCCGCAGTGCACGAAGGCCGGTACCGGTATCCACAGTCGCGCTCCAGGCAGCCCGTTCACATCCGGGGAAAACCCCGGTCGGCACCCTGGTACCTGCCAGGACATATACCGGGGATGCGACCGGCCCCTGGGGTGCCGGCTGCCAAGCTGACCGTTCGTTATCGCTCGGGATCTCGTAGTGAGGTCGGGGACACGAGCGGCCGGAGCAGGTCACCGCCGAGGTCCGGCGACCGGCGGGCGATCCCGGCCAGGAGGTCAGCGACTTGAACCCGCGGATCGTCCCGGGAGTCGACTGTCACCAGCCCGGCCAGCGGTGACACCCCAGCCGACGGCGCCCCGGCGTCCCGGGCATCTGCTGCCGGCAAACCGGCGCGATCGGCCAGTACCTGCTGGAGCTGCCTCAGCCGACTGGCCGTGAGAGCACTCTGCTCGTCGTGGATCACCATCACCTGCCGTTGTCCGCCGCTCCAGAACAAGACGGTCTCGGCCAGCGCGGGCAGCATCGGCTCCAGCGGTGGCGGGATCGACCGGTCGTCGTCTGCCAGCCGGGTCAAGATAGCCCAGACCCGTGTCCGGCTGAGCCCGTCGAGGACACCTTCGGCTTCCGCACCGAGACCGGCTCCTGCCAGCGAATCGCGCGCCTGGAAGAAGCGTTCCACGACGCTGCGATCCGGCTGATGCCGCCTTTTAGTGCGAACCAGCTCGACGAAGCCCGCTAGGAAGACACTCCAGTCGCGACCACTCGCCCGCCCGGCCCGGTACAGGGTGAGGGCAGCCGGACGGTGGTCCTGGGTCAGCCAAGTACCGGCCGCGTAGGAGGGCTCGGCCAGGAACAGGTCGACGATTCGGGTAACGAGGAAGTACTCCTTGTCGACCAGGTGGACGTGCGCTCGGCCTCTCAGCGCCGCCAGAAACCAGTCCAACGCCCCACCCGCTTGCGGGCCGCGGAGAAATTGCCCGGACTTGAACTCGCTCAGCGACGGCCAGAACCTCGATCGCAGCACCCGGATGAGCTCAACCGCTTCGTCAACGCGCAGGTCGACACTCGCGTGCGTGAACACCGGGGTGGGCGCATCCAGCAAATTGGTGCCGGAGAACCCGGATTCGTCGCAGGCGATCTGTACGACGTCGCTGCCAACCCCATCCATTGACGACAGCCCGCCTTGAGGGGGCGACCTCCGATCCCTCACCACGCAAACCATGCTCGCCCGCCCTCGCCGATCGCACCGCCGAATTGCGCTCCCACCGGGATGAGCGCTAACGGACTTCCCGGGCCGCCGCCGCACTGACCCCGTGCGGCTTCCCACCACCAGTGAAGATCATTTAGCCGAACGAGCGGTGGTGCGCGTCCCGGGCCAGGTGCGAGCCCGGCTCCGGAGACCGTGCAGCAGCTACTCTTAGACATAGCGGGACTGTAGTGCAAATGCAGCGGGGTAAGGCTCTCGTCCGAAGACATCGTGTTCACTAGACCCGAGGGAGAAATCACCATGACCTTGGTCATGGCTGAGGGAGTGGGACTCGTTGATTTCATGATCATTCCGCACGTGGAATACGACGATCAGCAAGACGTGGCGCACGCGGACAAATGGGCCGGTCAGCTACCGGTGCCGACGTATGCAATAGACGATGAGACGGCCGTAAAAGTGATCGACGGCACCGTTGAGGTCGTCTCCGAAGGACACTGGAGACTGTTCAACCCCTGACGCAGAGGGGCGCTCGGCGGGGCAGCGGCCGGCGGAGCTTCGGGAGGTAGCCGGCGACGAACTCACTCCGTGCCGCCGGGCCTGGCCGGGTAGGTCACCTTGAACACCGCGTGACGGTCGCCGCTCCCGGACCGGACGACCGGATTGATCACAACGAGGGCGCCGTCACTTACAACCTCACACGCATAGCGCCGTGCCCGCTCCTCGACATCTACCACACCCCCATGGGTACAAGATCGTCCACCACCGGGGCCGCGCCAGGTGGCGGCCGGGAGGGGGACCTGTCCCCCTCCCGGTAGTTGGCTGGTGCAGTGACGGCGAGACTGGAATCTGTCCCGTTTTGTCTAGTCCTCGCCGAGGACCTGCGCGAATGCGATCACTACGCCTCCGGTGGCGTGCTCGAGGGTTGCACCGACAAGGGGACCCGCCGCTGCGGCGGCGTCGCTGGCCGCGGCGTAGTCGGCAAAGTACAGGTCCAACAGCCGGTATGCCGGGGCGGGGCTGCCGTCTTCCCTAGGCCAGACCTTTCGACGTCTGCAGCCGAGTCAGGCCGGGGAGCTTCCGCGCCAGCGCAAGCTGCTCGGGGTAAGCGGCCTCGAAGGCGGCCGGGTCGGCAGGGTTGGAATAGACGAAACTGCCCGGCGAACCCGACGCGTGAACCGATGGTGTTTAATGGGGGACGGTTGGAGTCGAAGTTCGTGTACGTGTCACAGCGCCTGCGAAGTTCTGACAGCGGGCGCCGTGGGCATTCATAGCCAAGCCTCGACGGGCGGGCGGCCGCGCCAATCCGGGTCGCACGCGCGTGCGTCCTGAAGATCATTCCACCAGGAGAAGGTACATGGCTCAGGGCACAGTGAAGTGGTTCAACGCTGACAAGGGGTACGGTTTCATCGCCCCCGATGACGGCACCGACGACGTTTTCGTGCACTACTCCGCCATCCAGTCAGGCGGTTACCGCAGCCTCGAAGAGAACCAGCGCGTCGAGTTCACGGCCGGCCGGGGTCCCAAGGGGCCGCAGGCCGAGCAGGTCCAGCCGCTCTAGCCGGCGCAGCCGCTCTCGGCATCGCCGACGGCCCGGCCGGGGGGACCACACGCTGAGCCGATCTCCACGTCAGCGTAGGTGGTCGCCGTCTTGGCCTGAGTTGGGAGGACGATCGTGACCGGGAGCGCCGGGGGGTTGCGGCCCGCGCCTGAGATCATCCAAACTGGCACCCAGCTCAGGCCGGTGCCTCTGGTTCCGGGTATCCGGCTGCATCAAGCCGGTGATCCGATCAGCTTGTGGCAGCGCACGGAGCTGAACTCGGGAAGGACCGGGCTGGATCCGCCGTTCTGGGCGTTCGCGTGGGCTGGCGGCCTGGCGCTGGCCCGTTACCTTCTGGACCATCCGGAGACCGTCCGGGGCCGGCGCGTGGTCGACATTGCCTCCGGCTCGGGGCTGGTGGCAATTGCGGCGGCCAGGGCCGGGGCAGCGGCGGTGACCGCATATGACATCGATCCGGTCGCCGCCGTGGCCATCCGCATGAATGCCGCCGCCAACGGCGTGACGGTTCGAGCCGTCTGCGCTGACATCCTGGACCGGGATGACTTCCCAGCCGCCGGGATCGATCTGGTACTGGTCGCTGACGCTTTCTACCAGCGGAATCTGGCCGACAGGGTGATGCGGTTCATAGCACGAAGCCACGCCCGCGGAGCCGACGTCCTGGTCGGCGACTTCGGCCGAGCCCACCTTCCAACCAGCCGGCTGACGCCACTGGCCCACTACGAGGTTCCCGGACAGCGCATGCTGGAAGGCAGTGACGTCAAGAGCACGACCATCTGGGCGCTTACCGGACAACCAGACGTCAGGGCTTGATGTCCCATTGCTGGCAGGTGTTGTCGAGTTGGGCCCACTGGCGGACCGTGGTCCCGTTGGCGGTCTCGCAGTCCTCCGCGCCCGGCCTGCGGGGAACCGGGCGCGTGGACGGGCCGTCTTACCGGTATGGAGCGCAGGGGCAGGAAGGTTCGCGCCCGCCTGCTCGTATTCGCTGTCGCAGCGGGCCTTGCCGCCGGGTGCGGTTCAGCGTCCGGCCCTTCGGTGGCGCGCGGTCCGGCGGCGCCATCGCGAGCCTCTGCTGCCGCGCTTAGGATCGCCGCCGGGCAGTTCATCTCGCTCCGCCCGGCGCCCAAGCCGCTGCCTGGCCCGGAGGGTTTCCTCGAAGTAGCACTCCAGTGACAGCAAATCGGGTGCGATCATCAGGCGGCTGCTGCCCGCGAGCAGTGACGGCATGCAGGTAACCGGGCTCAGCCTCGGCCACTCGGGCAACCTGTGGATTACCTACAGCAAGGGGCCCGTCTACCAGAACGATACAGCCGGAGGTGATCCGCGCCCGGACAGCTGTGCCAACGAGATCGACATCCTGCACGCCGCGACCGGCCGTCTCAGCGTCTTCCTGCGGACCGGCGGAAACGTCCTGCTCAGCGGGGCAACTCCGAGCCCGGACGGCAGGCTGCTCGCCTACGCCGAATCCGGCTGCGTCACCGGCTACTTCAATTCCTACCTGCAGGTCACCGAGCTCAGTACCGGGCGGAACTGGACCATCGGCCAGGGGCTCGCACGCTGCCACCTGGTCACCAATCCCTCCTGGAGCACGGACGGCTCGGCTCTGCTCGTCGGCTACGCCCCGGCGGCAGCGCCGGCCTACACCGGCCCGCAGGGCACCTGCTCGGCTCCCGGCCCCGAGCGGCTGGTCAGGCTGAACCCCGCGGCAGCCCAGGCAGGGATGAACGGCAGCGTCGCCGCGGCAGGCCCGGGATGCGAGATCACGTCCGTGGCGGGCATCGCCGGCGGCGGCGTGCTGGCCGTCGAGGCATGCGGCGGTCAGCTTTACCTGAGCGGGCCTGCCCGGCTGCTGGTTCTTGACGCGCACCTCCGCCAGCTTCATCGGGTCCGGGCAGCCGGCGGCCGCGAACAGCGGTTCAGGCGGCGAGCCGATGTTCGGCGAGCCGTGGAGCCAGAACACCGCGACCGGCGCGCCGGGGGCGCCAGGGCTGCTGTCAATCCCGTCCGCACGGGTGTCATACGCGTGCAGGATCCGGCCGTCGGCCAGGCGGACGTCAGCCTCGGTGACCATGCTCGCCAGCCTACGGCGCGGATCTGTCAGGGGACCAGCGCGCGGCGAGCACGCGGGCGGCCTAAGGCTGCCGGCCGGGAGAGCCAGGTGAGAATCCGCTGCGCCTTGTCTGGCCCGTCCACCTCCCAGCGGGTGCGCCACCGATCTGGTCCGGTGATGGTGATCAGGCCGCGGTAGGAATCCTCGCGGCATGGGTGGTACACCCACTGGCCCGGAGTCCAGGGATGGAACGGCCGGCCGTCGGGAAAGTACAGCCACCAGCCCTCCTCGGCGCGCAGCAGGCGGTATGACCGCGAGACGGACAGCCGGGATCCGTTCCAGAGCAGGGTGCCCTGCTCGGCCCATGCGATGTGACCGCCGCCCTCGCTGCGCAGCGTGAGCTGACCGCGCACCGCCCCGGACAGTCCGGTACGCCGGTCGGCAAGCCGCCGCGTCAGCCGCCAGTCCCCGAGCAGAGCAGTCGGGTCGTTCGCCGCGACGGTGCTGCCGGCCGCCGCCGCCTGGGTCATGCGGGGACGGCCTGCATGGCTTCGGCCAGGAGCGTGACCGACCGCAGCCGGCCCTCGATGGCCGGCACCTGGTGGGCGACGATCACCTCGTCGGCCCCGGTATGCCGGATGAAGCCGTCGAGGTAGTCACTCACCTGGGCCGCAGTGCCGACCGCCGTGTACGTGAGCATCTGGTCCACATGGGCTCCGATGCCCGCGGCCAGCAGCTGGTCGGCCTGCTCGTCGGTCAGGTTCTCACTGCCGGCTTCCCGGCGCCCGCGCCCGTACAGGCTGATGGCCCGCGCTCGCCGGATTCCCTCGAGCTGCTCCCGGGCAGCGCTCTGCGTATCGGCGGCGATCACGTTGACGCCCGCGATCGCGTACGGCTGCCCAAGCTGCCCGGACGGCCGGAACTCGCGCCGGTAGACGGCGAGGGCTTCGTCAAGTGCTGCCGGCGCGAAGTGCGAGGCGAATGCGTACGGCAGGCCCAGCGCGGCGGCCAGACTCGCTCCGAACAACGACGAACCCAGGATGTACAGCGGGACGTTCGAGCCCTTGCCGGGGACTGCGTCCACCCCAGGCACCCGGGTATTGCCCGTGAGATAGCCCTGCAGCTCCACGACGTCCTGCGGGAAGGTGTCGGCGGAGCTCGGGTCGCGGCGCAGCGCGTACATCGTGCTGCGGTCCGAGCCGGGCGCCCGGCCCAGGCCAAGGTCGATCCGTCCCGGGTACATGGCGGCAAGGGTGCCGAACTGCTCCGCGATCAGCAGCGGGGAATGGTTGGGCAGCATCACCCCGCCCGCGCCGAGCCGGATCGTCTGGGTCTGCGCGCCGACGTGCGCGATCACCACGCTGGTGGCGGAGGAGGCGATGCTGGGCATGTTGTGGTGCTCGGCATACCAGACCCGCAGGTATCGGTGTTCCTCGGCCCGCTGGGCCAGCGCCACGCTGTTCGCGAAGCTGTCACTGGCGCTCTGGCCCCGCGCGATCGGCGCCAAGTCGAGAATGGACAGCGGGACGCGCATTACCGGCTCCTCACCTCAAGACAACGTTCACGATCGGCCTGGCACTAGAGGTAGTGCTCGAGATCTGCCTCGATGTCGGCAGGCAGTACTGGCGGCTCGTAGCGCTTGATGACCGTGCCGTCCCTGCCGACCAGGAACTTGGTGAAGTTCCACTTCACCTCGTCGGTGCCCGCTGCCTCCGGCCGGATCTTCGAGATGGCTTCGTAGAAGCCGCCGTATTGCGGGCCGAAGTCGCCAGGCGCCTGCGCGCGCAGCCACTGGTACAGCGGCTCGGCGTCTGGGCCGTTGACCTCGATCTTGGCGAATACCGGGAAGGTCACGTCGTAACTGGACTTGCAGAAGTCCTGGATCACCTCGTCGCTGCCCGGTTCCTGTCCCTTGAACTGGTTGCAGGGAAATCCCAGGATCTCCAGGCCGCGATCCTTCCGGTCGCGGTACAGCGACTCCAGGCCTTCGTACTGCGGCGTCAGCCCGCACTTGCTCGCGACGTTCACGATGAGCAGCACCTTGCCCTCGTAGTCGTCCAGCGGAACCTGCGTGCCATCCGCGGTGGTCCCCGCGAAGTCGTATGCCGTGGTCATGACAGCTCCTTATCGACGGAACAACGGAGTCGGCTGCGCCCGCACCCTCACAGGGCCAGAACACCCAGCCACGGTAGTTCGATTCCACCCAGGCGGGCAGGCGGGTACCTGGCGCGAAGGGCGCACCACCGTTCGTTCTGAATAATGACTGTTCGCGGCGTCGGCGGGTGTCAGCCGGCGGCGTAGAGAATGTCGTAGGGCCCCTGCTTCAGCGTGCACTCCTTGAGGGAGGCGGAGGGGAAGCCGTTGTGGACGCCGGGGGTCGCGGTCCAGTTCAGGCTCAGGCCGGGGATGTTCGTCGGGACGCTGGACGCGGCGCTGAGCGCGGCCGCGAGCTTGGTCCCGTCGAGGGAGTTGGCCTTCTCGATCGCCCACTTGATCGCGAGCAGGTTGAAGTAGCCGGTCAGCACCCCGGAAGTCTGCGAGTTGAGCCCGATCTTGGCCTTGGACGCGTTGAGCAGCGCGGTGTTCACCGTCGTCAGCAGGCTGGACGTCGGCTACCCCTGGGTGTAGGAGAGGTCGCAGCCGTCGACCGTCCCCGCCGGGACCTCGGACGCGGTGATGCCGTAGTCGTTCAGCCCGCCCCAGCCGATGATCTTGGGTGCCCAGCCGATCTGCTTGAGCCCGGCGACCATGGCCGGGACGCCGGTGAACCCGGTCGGGAACAGCGTCTGGATCCCGGCTTCCTTCGCCTGGGTCAGCGGAGTGGTCAGGTCGATCGCGGTGGGCGAGTAGGTGATCGTCTTGATGAACGTCAGCCCGGCCGCCTTGACGTCCGCCTCGGCGTCGCCCGCCAGCTCCACGCTGAATGACGTGCCGTCGGACAAGATCCCGATGTCGTTGTCGTGGTGCGCCTTCGCGTAGTTCACCATCAGCTGGGCGTACTGCGCGTTCGACGGGAGGGTGCTGAACGCGGTCGGATTCTGCCGGGCGTTGAACAGGGCGTAGGCGCCGTCCCCGTTAACCACCAGCGTGTGCTGTTGCATCAGGTACGGCTGGATCTGGTTCTGCGCCGAGGAGAACGAGTCGTTGACGATGATCACGTTCCCTTGGGAGACGAGCTGGCGGGCGATGCTCAGCGACGTCGCCGGATCGCCCTTGTCGTTATAGTTCGACAGCGCGAACTGATGCCCGCACACGCTGTCGTGCGCGTTGAAGTAGTCGACTTCGATGGTGGACTCGTACTCAGTCAGTACCCCCGATGTCGCGGTCGGCCCGCTCAGCGGCTCGATGTTCGCGATCTTGATCGGCCCAGGCGGGACGTTCGAGCACAGGCCCGAGCCTCCGACCGCCGTCGTCCCACCCGACGAGGTCGGCCCGGAAGCCGGCCTGGACGCCGGCCTGGGGCGCGAACACCCGCGGCCGCGTGCCGTACAGGCCGGCCTCCGGCTCGGTCACGCTGTCCGGCAGCCAGACCAGCGCGGTCAGCCCGCGCGGGGAGCGCGAGCGCAGCCGGACCCGCACCCCGTGCCGCTCGGCCAGCCGGGCCACGGCGAACAGGCCCATGTGCCGGGCGACCGACACGTCTATGACCGGCGGGTTGTCCAGCCGCCAGTTCATCTCCGCCAGCCGGGCCTCTGGGATGAGCGCGCCCTCCCGCAGCCTGCGCAGCGGCCCGACCAGCGTACGGGCCACCACGACAGTGAGGATCAGCACCAGGAGCAGGATGACCGTAGTCAGGATCGCGGTCAGCAGGGCGGAGCGTTGCGCGCCGTCCTGCAGCGACTTGGCCCGGGCCACGATGTTCCTGGCCACGTCCAGCTCGACCTGCTGCATGCCGTCGACCGTGCCCGACTGAGCCGAATACCACGCCCCGGGCGCCTGCGCCTGGCTGATGCCCAGGGCAGCCAAGCCGCAGCAGACCGCTGCACAGGTGAGACACGTAGCCGCCTCGGTAATGATTCGACGCTTGGGCTTGTATCGAACAAATGGTCGATCTAGTCCAGAGCGCCCGGTGATTAGGCGAACCTGTGTGCGGTAGCGATGTGTCCTGATGGCATCCCTCCTGGATACATCGCCTCCAGCACAGTGAACTGCCATTACTCGTTCATGCACGAGAATCTCCTTGACATGAACCACCAGTTTCTGCACCGCGGCGTCATCGGCAAGATCCAGCCCAAGCTCACGCCGAACCGAACCAGCCCGCCTGACCGGGGCCAGGCATATCGCAGCGGCTTGTCACGATGTGAGACGAGACCGAGGTGCAGTTATGCGAGGATCGAGGCACCAAGCCGTGGGCCGGAAGCCGGGAACGAGGAGTTGTGGCCGGGACAGACGAAACATCGCAGCAGGTGCCTGGGCTGACCGTTGCTCTTGATATCCCGTCAGCGCAGATTCTCGCCGATCAGGCGTCGATCATCCAGGATCTTCAATTTGTCATGGATTGCTGTAAGCGGCTGATCACGGAGCTGGGGCGACCTGAGGATGACCGGGACGGGGTTGTGCCTCAGGCACTCTGGTCGTCCGCCCTGGTTGCCTACGCTCGCTGTTTTGGCAAGGGCAGGCGCCCGGGGCTCGCGACTGAAGATGTACGGGGCCTGCCTCTGCACGGAGCAGTAATGAAATTCCATGAATGGATTATCGGGGAACGCGATAAGCTTATTGCGCATCCAGCGGACCCATTTGAGGCAGCCAGGATCGGCGCATCTCTTTCCCCGCCCAGGGTGAAAGATCGGCGGGTCCAAGGCATCGCGATTTTCTCGGCGGGCCGCGTCCTTGTCGATGTCGTCGGCGTGCAGCAGCTAGGCGCCCTAGCGTCAGAACTGGCAAAGCAGACCGCGGAGAAAGCCCAGAAACAGCAGGACTCGGTACTCACCGATGCGCAGCAGCTGGAGATAGGCAGCCTGTATGCATTGCCACCGATGAGCATGCAGCCACCCGCGGCCGGAGACGCGCCATAAGCAGAGGGCGGCGGAGCGTTCAGGCGGCCCCGATCAGCGACCGCGCCGCTGCGGGGCCGACTACGAGATCGTGAAGGTCGCCGCCCACCTCGAGTCGACCCGACTGCCGGATCCCGCCGGCCTTCACCGGCTCGAAGCCGGCCGTTCGGATCAGCCGTTCGACTTCCTCGCCAGCACGGTCGTCGCGGGCGCGTAGTCGGGCAGGTCGGCGGCGCCGGAGGCTGGTGATGTCACGGTATATCTTCCTGGAATCTGCGGGCATGTGCCCTAGCGGCCGTGCGTGACTTCGCGACGAACCCAGACTCGCCTCCGGCCAGGTGAAATGCCTTCACCGGAATCAGGTGATAACCGTTCACCGTGACGGCAGCTAAGTTGGCTGACATGGCGACCGATGATTCTGGCCGTGCCGAGTGGCTGCGGCAGGCACGTTTTTACCTGCGCGACGCCGATCCCGTGCTAGCCAGGATCATCGACCATCGGCCGGCCTTCGATCCCCAGGAGTGGCGGGTGTCACGGCTGCCGCAGATGGATCTGTTCGGAGCCCTGTTGTTCCAGGTCACAGGTCAGCAGCTGTCCGTCAGGGCGACCCGCACGATCCTGGACAGGATCCAGGCCCTGTTCGGCGGCCACCTGCCCGCGCCCGCCGAATTGCTGAGCGTAGAGCCCGCCAAGATCCGCGAGGCCGGGCTGTCCTGGCGGAAGATCGCCACGCTCCGTGACCTCGCCGAGCGGCTGTCGGACGGCAGGCTGGACCAGGGTAGCTTGAGCGCCCTGCCCGATGACGAGCTCATAGCCGAGCTGACCGTGATTCCCGGCATCGGTCCGTGGACGGTGCAGGGCGCCATGCTCGTCGCGCTCGGCCGGGAGGACGTCGTGCTGCCCGGAGACCTCGCCCTCCGCAAGGCCGTCCGGGCCGCCTACCGGCTGGACCACCTACCCACACAACAGGAGGTACTGGCCATCGCGGAGAGATGGCGGCCCTACCGCAGCCTCGCCACCAGCTACCTGTTCTCCGCCGCCTTCGAGCCCGCCGGGGCGCCGCCGACCTCAGGCACAGCGGTGCCCGAGCCCCCCACGGCGAACACATAACTTGAACCCCTCGGGCACGGTGATCCTCACCCAGCTCGGCCTGATCGGCAACCTCGGCGCCGCGCTCCAGCCCGCCTAAGATGGACCCGCCTAAGATGGACCCGCCTAAGATGGACCCGCCTAAGATGGAAGAGCCATGGAAGAAGCCGAGTTCCGGCTGACCGTCAACGGCGCCGAGCGCAGTGTGACCTGCGAGCCGGACACGCCGCTGCTCGACGTGCTCCGCCACGACCTGGGCCTGGCCGGCCCGAAGTTCGGCTGCGGGATGGGGCTATGCGGGGCGTGCTTCGTGCTCATCGGCGGTCGCGCCCGGGCGTCCTGCGACCTGCCGGTCTCGGCCGTCGAGGGATCCGTCACCACCGTGGAGGGGCTGTCGGACGGCGGCCGGCTGCATCCGGTCCAGCAGGCGTTCATCGACGAGCAGGCCGCCCAGTGCGGCTACTGCTCCTCCGGCATGGTGATGGCCGCGGTCGGCCTGCTGCGCGACCGGCCCGCCCCGACCGAGCGGGAGGTACACGAGGCGCTCAACGGAAACCTGTGCCGCTGCGGAACGCACGTCAGGATCCTCCGCGCGGTGCAAAAGGCGGCAGCGCAGGTCTCCGGCGGGCCGGCCGCCGCCGCGCACCCGCCAGCCGGGCAGCCGCCGGCCGCAAACCCGCCAGCCGGGCAAATCATCGCCAGCCAGGTTCCCGCCGGGGGCACCCAGCCCGCGGCGGGCCCGCTGCTCGCGCCATCTCGCCCGCCAGTCGCCGAGTCCGGCGTCCAGTCGAGCGACTCCCCGCTCCCGGCGGACCTGGCGGCGAACCCGGTCTTGGCCAGGTGGCTGGATTTCAGCAGGGACGGCGAGGTCACGATCCGGACCGGCAAGGTGGAGTACGGCCAGGGCATCTGGACCGCGCTTGCGCAGGTCGCCGCGGAGGAACTCCAGGTCGCCCTGGACCGGGTGCGGATGGCCCCGGTGTCGACGAGCACGAGCCCGAACGAGGGCGTCACGGCGGGCAGCCTGTCTGTCCAGGACTCCGGCTCGGCTGTCAGGCAGGCGTGCGCGCAAGCGCGCGGGTTGCTGCTGGACGCCGCCGCGGCCGGGCTGGGGGTTCCCCATGCGGAGCTGGCCGTGGCCGACGGGCAGATCCAGACGGCCGGCGGCCCGACCGGGCTGAGCTACTGGACGGTGGCACGGCCGGGAATGCTTGACCGGCCCGCCGATGCCCCGGTGCCGTCCCGGCCGCCGGGCCAGTGGTCAGTGGCCGGGCGCAGTGCCGCGCGGCTGGATATCCCGGACAAGGTGACCGGGCGTCCGAGGTTCCTGCACGACCTGCTCCTGCCGGGGATGGCTTACGGCCGGGTGGTGCGACCGCCGGCCCGGGCCGCCGAGCTGACCGAACTCGCCGGCCTCGACCTCGCCCCGGAAACGGTGCTGGTAAGGGACGGCTCGTTCCTCGGCGTGGTCGCCGAGACCGACCGAGCCGCGCGGCTGGCCGCCGCGCGGGTCGCCCGTGCGGCACGGTGGCGGACGACCCCGTCGCTGCCCGACTCGCGCGACCTGCGCGGGTTCTTGCTGTCGGCGCCGTCGCAGGAGGAGACGGTGGTGGACCGGGCGGGCGGCGACGCCGCGGCCGCGGCCACCCGCACGCTGACCG
Organism: Streptosporangiaceae bacterium; assembly: GCA_050698735.1. Classification (GTDB taxonomy): domain Bacteria; phylum Actinomycetota; class Actinomycetes; order Streptosporangiales; family Streptosporangiaceae; genus Palsa-504. The sequence continues at coordinate 12,896 of JBOHCG010000107.1, forward strand.
CCGAGTTCAGCCGGCCGTTCCTGGCCCACGCGTCGGCCGCGCCTAGCTGCGCGATCGCCCGCTGGGACGGCGAGGAGGTCGCCGTGTGGAGCCACAGCCAGGGAATCTTCCTGCTGCGCGCAGCGATCGCGGCCGGGCTCGGCATGGACGCCGGGCAGGTGACGGTCACTTACGTGGAGGGCGCCGGGGTCTTCGGCCAGAACGGCGCGGACGACGCGGCCATGGACGCGGTGCTGCTGGCGCGGGCGGTTCCCGGCCGGGCGGTCCGGGTGCAGTGGACCCGCGAGGACGAGATGTGCTGGACGCCGCTGGGCTCGGCCATGCTGGTGCGGCTCTGCGCCGGCCTTGACGACGGGGGCCGGATCGCGACCTGGCGGCAGGACGTGTGGAGTAACGGCTTCATGGGGCGGCCCACCATGGGCGGTGAGCCGAGGCTGCTCGCCCTGACCCAGCTGGCGTCGGGCCGCCCGATGTCGCCGGCGCTCGACGGCGCTCCGGCCAACTGGATGGGCGCAACCCGCAACGCGGTGCCCGGCTACGACATCCCCGGCATGCACGTGACCAGGCACCGGCTGCTTGACATGCCGATCAGGACGTCCTCGCTGCGGTCGCTGGGCGCGCACCTCAACGTGTACGCCATCGAGTCCTTCATGGACGAGCTGGCCGCCGCGGCCGGCGCCGATCCGGTCGAGTTCCGGCTCGCCCACCTCGCCGACCCGCGCGCCAGGCAGGTGCTCGCCGAGGCGGCGCAGATGGCCGGGTGGGACACCAGGGTGCGCCGCGACGGCACCGGGTACGGGGTCGGGGTGGCCCGTTACAGCGGAGTCGCCGGATACTGCGCCGCGGTGGCGGAGGTGGAGGCGGACACCGACATCCGGTTGCGCAGGCTGTGGCTCGCGGTGGACGTGGGGCGGGTCATCAATCCGGACGGCGTGATCAACCAGGTCGAGGGCGGCGCGGTGCAGAGCGCGAGCTGGACGCTGCGCGAGCAGGTCCGGTTTGACCGGGACAGGATCACGTCGGCGAGCTGGGACAGCTACCCGATCCTCCGGTTCACCGAGGTACCCGAGGTCATGGTGCGCGTCATGGACGCGCCCGGCGAGGCCGAGACCGGCGCGGGCGAGGTCGCCCAGGGACCCGTGGCCGGCGCCGTCGGCAACGCGGTCGCCGACGCGGTCGGGGTGCGCGTCCGCGACCTGCCGCTGACCCGCGAGCGCGTCGCCAGGGCGATCGAGGAGAGCTGACCTCGGGGCCGGGCCCGCGTGCCCGTCACCAGGGGCCTTGAACCCTCAAGTGTTAGTCTCCTGCCATGACCGCTGCCGAGGAGCCGCTGGCCGATGAGGACGCCGGGCCGTGGCTCACGCCGGGCCAGCTGGCATCCTGGCTGTCGGTCGTCCGGCTGATGACCCGGCTGCCCTGGGCCATCGACGCCCAGCTGCAGCGCGACGCCGGCCTGAGCATGATCGAGTACATGACGATGGCGATGCTGTCCGAGGCGCCGCAGCGGACGCTGCGGATGAGCGAACTGGCAGAGAGCGCGAGCTCGTCCCTGTCGAGACTGTCTCACCTGGCGAAGCGGCTGGAGGACCGGGGTTACGTCCGGCGCGAGGCCGACTCCGCCGACGGCCGCTTCACCAACGCCATCCTGCTGCCGGCCGGCCTGGCCAAGCTGGAGTCCGCGGCGCCCGCCCACGTGGAGTACGTGCGCCAGCTTGTGATCGACAACTTGTCTCCAGAACGGCTGCGCCGGCTCGGCCAGGACGCCGACCGCATCGTCGGGCGCATCGACTCCCCGGCGCGCTGATCCGGTTATTCACTCGCCTGCCGCCGGGGGCTGGATCTTGCGCATCTCCGGCAGGTCGAGGCCGAATGCCTCCATCTCGGCGAGGACGCCGTAGAGACCGTAGCGAGGAGGTGCTGAAGGAGTCGTCCGTGCCCCGGATCCCGGGCAGCGGACGCGGACCGCAAACCACTGCTCGTTCGGGAAAATAAAAATCTTTTTTAGCAGAACGGGCCGTTGTGCTCGTCTCAGGCAACCGGGTCGGCCCGCCAGCCGCCGGCTCCGGGGAGATCGCGCAGCCGGGCGACGATGTCCGCGTGCACGGCATCGGGCGGCTGGGCGCCGTCCACGGTGAACATCCACTCCCGGCCCGCGTAGTACGCGAGCAGCGGAACGGTCTTGTCCAGGTACACCTGCAGCCGTCGCTCGATGACGACCTCGGTGTCCTCCGTGCCGCGGCGCCGGGCAAGCAGCCGGCGCACCAGTTCCGCGCGCGCGACGTCGAGGTGCACCGCGACCTGCACCTCCACGCCGAGCTCATTAGCCGTCTGGAAGGCGGCCCTGGCCTGCTCCACGGTGCGCGGGAACCCGTCAAACGTGTCCCTAACGGCTGCCGATGGCTGGCGCGTAGAGTTGCCGCGAACGGCGCCTGCCCGGTAACGCCGCGCGGGCCGGCGTCACTGGCTGGCGTGGCCTGAGCTCGCGTGCCGGGCGCGGCCACAGGTCGGTGGCCAGGCCGGCTGCACTGGGCCGCAGGCCGGCTGCGGCTTCGTCGGCTGCGGCTTCGTCGGGACCGGCCGGACGGCGCGATGCCTGGTTTACCCGGGCCGTCATCGGAGCAGCTGCAGCAAGACGGTTACCACCAGGACCGCCGCAGTGAGCCGCAGCACTGCGGCGAGCCCCGGATCAGTGGGAAGCAGCCCGCGCCACCGGCCAGTCGGGCGCCCATGGGCGCGTGCCGTAACGCGAGCTTCCGCATGATCTGTCTCGATCACGCACCAAATCTAGCTACGCCGCGGGTCGGCCTGCCCGGCGTCCGATCAGCAGCCCGGGCAGGTCTTTCCACGATCTTTTACGGTAGGACCAGGGCCGTCGAGGACGGCATCATGACCAAGGCCGGCCCGGTGCGCGCCGGCTATCAAGCCCAGTCGGCCGAGCTCTGGCTATCGCCGGTGTCCCGGTCGCTGGCGGCGCTTTCTGGCTTCGGGGCCGGCGTATGATGCCTGTGGTCTGCCAACGTGGCGGTGACCAGGGCAAGAACCGCCCTGGTCAAGACGATGACCGTCGCGGCTAGTACGGCCATTGCCTGCGCGATCTGGGTGGCTGCCTGGCCGATGCGGTTTCGTCTGGCGGGGATCTGCTCCCGGGCGGGCAGGCGCTGGCCCGCGGAAAGCCTGTCGAAGATGGTCAGCATCGCGGCGAGCCGCGGTTCGGATCGGCGCAGGCGGGATTCGATGCGGTAGAGCTGGTGCTGCTGGCGGTGGTTCAGGCTCATCGGTGCTCCTCGGCTGTGATCAGCTGCCGGCGTGCGCACGGCTCGGGCCGCCCGGGCGGCCGGGGGTGCGGGTCCTGGCCTTACGTCAAAGGGCTGACGGCACGGAGCCCGCATCCCCGGGCGCTCAGCGGCGGGCGGGCCGGCGCAGAGCGACCGCGGCCAGTCCGGCTGCGGCCGTGGTGATCAGGAGGCCGCCTGCCCAGCTGTTGGACCAGAACATCGGGTCGGCGATCGGCTGCTTCTGGCTGAGGATCGGCCCGACGATGATCAGCCAGACGCCGAGAAGCGCGGCGCTAACCTGCAGGCCGGTGAACCCGCGCGGGCTGACCAAGGCGAAGGCGCCCGCTCCGGCCACAGCGAGCCCGGAGATCAGGTTGACGATGGTCG